>CAVLAO010000039.1:0-15340 GCA_963660915.1 Bacteroides sp. CAG:927
TTTGCGGAGAGAATATTGTCATAAAGGGTCTGAATGTTCTGTTGAAGGGACATAGGGAAGCTCCTTTCGTTGCGGATTTTACCGTCTCTATATTGAATACACCGCAGCGGGCAAAATGTCCCACTTTGGGATGATTTTTATTGGTTTTATTACAAAAGTCCATAGTGACGCCCCCAACAAAGCAGGGGCAATCACTATGGACAAGGCTCACGCTTTCCGCTGCCTGCTTACGCCGGCAGTCTGCAATCAAAAGCCCAGGAGATTTTTGTTTTTGTTTCCGTTATTGACCTGCGGCGCACCGTTGACCGGTGCATTTTGCTGATTGTTCTGCGCCTCGGCATTCCGCTGATGCTTCAGGTAGTTCTGCATAATCTCCTTGGCAACCTGCTTGGGGGTGTTGGCAGCCACCCGCCTGTCCATCTCACCGGGCACGCTGAAATCCAGCGATCTGACCTTGTCGATAAAGCTCTCCGAGTTCCAGACCATTGCAATCAGCTCACCGGTCTTCTCGCTGCTGGCAAGCTTCTGCATGGGGCCATTCTCGCCGCTGAGCTTTTTCTCCATCTCCAGCAACTCCTTTGCCACCGCGCCTGCCATGTACTTCTTGCCCATCTGGTCGCACTGCATCGCCAGCTCGCCCTGCTGCCGCATGGCAACGGCCTTATTTTTATCCCATTTGCGGTTTTCCATCTGCTTTATAACGTCCTTATAGCGCGACTGATATGTGCTGGTGTACTTATCGACAGAGAGTTTATACTCCCCTTCGAGCACAAACTGCTCCGGTTTCGGCTGCGGTTTCTCCCCGGGCTCCAGCACCGGTTCCGGTTCCTCTTTCAGATTGGATCTGTCAACAAACATCTCCACCTGAGGCTCCAGAGTTCCCTTGACTCTTACAGCCTCCGCCGTGTGCGCGCCATCGGCATTCTCAGCCACAAACTGCTGGGCAGACAGATGACCATGCACACAGCGCAGACGGTTCAGCTTGTCCTTGGTGGACTTTTGCAGCTCCGCCGCGAAGTCCATGCGGGCCTGCTCATAGGGATTTTTGCCCTTGCCATCTTTGCGCTGCTTCTTTTTCTTGTCCAGATAGCGCTGGGTTGCCGTTTCCAGCGCCGCAAGCTTCCGCATAAGATCGTCAACCTGATCAAAATTGGGGGACTCGGGCAGTTCATCGCCCCTCAGCGCCTCCAGCTTGGTCTTCATCTTGTCGAACTCATCCGAGGATCTGCCGGTGTTGACAGCTGCGCACTTCTGGCACTGCGCCTCAATATCGGCGGGAAGATTCTTCATAATGCGCCCGGGCACATCCTCACGGACGCTTCCCTCAAAGTTGTTTTCCGGGCAGGGGGGCTCTATCGCCACGATTACCGTCCGTTCATCGCTATAGTAAACGCCGTAGTCCGGACCCATGAGATTTACGTCATTTTCATTGTGGGAAAGACCATATTTCTCCAGCTGCTCATCCAGCTTCCGCTCAAGTACAGACTGGATTCCGGTGGTAATGTCCATGCCGTACAGCGTAAACAGGTCATCCGGCAGCGAATTTCCGCCGGGATTTACCAGCGCATATATTCCATTTTCATACAGATCCTGGGGATCCAGAATTGCATAACAGGGGTTTGCCACCTGCTCTGCCATGCACTGGTAGGGCATCAAATCGCCGCTGTCCTTTTCCCATCTCTCACTGCGGTCCGCCAGCTTCTCCTTCGGAACCTTGACTACAAAGTCCTCGCCCAGATCATGCATCGTGTTCAAGGCGTTATACATCAGGTAGGCTGCGTCCGACTCGATCACATCATAGGCCGCCTCCAGCTGCTGGTCATTGAGGTTCCCGCCTAAAATCTGCTTGGCTGCATTCTTGATTTCAGGAGCCTTGCGTCTGCCCTCCTCGACCATTTCGTCCAGAATGTCCAGCAGACCCTCAACGCCCTTTTGGCAGTCCGCAAGCACCAGATCATAAACTTTATTCCGGGGAATGGTCTTATCCCGTTCATAGGCCGCCCAGCGATAGTCACGGAACTCGTCCAAGGTGATAACGCCCTGACCCAGCGCCGCCATTGCAACCACCTTTTCGTTAAAGGCGGCGCTGGCAGCACTGCCGTCTGTTTTGATCAGGCGGCTCATCCAGCGTTTGGACTCAACGATTTTATCCGTACCGTCTTCGTTCTGACCCAGATTCAGACGCTTCACTGCGGCATCCCAGTGCAGCTCCTGATCTGCCTGCCGCATCGCGTGCTTCATCAGCGCATTCAGGCACCGGTCAGAGTATGCCTGACGGCGCTGCATCTCCTCAGGATTACCTTGCAGTTTGGGCTGATAATCCTGAGGCATACGCTTGCGGGCTTTCTGCTGATGGCAGAAGTCCGTCTGCGCCTTTGGAAGATCCGCAGAATTGGGGCGGACCTTCTCGGAAATCTGCTTCATGAGTGCATCTTTTGCCGCCTCCAGCGACATCGGAGGGGGTCCCTGCACTAATTTCTTTATGTTCGGCGTAAGGTTCTGTAACGTTGGCATATTTATTCCCCTTTTCATATTGGCACGAGCCGTTTTGTCTTTCTATTAACAATACACCGGCTCCCGCCGTTTTGTCTCACATGCGCTGTGTTTTATCCCATGAATTTTGCAAAAGTGACAAAGGCCTTAGTTCTCCTCACGTTCCAGGAGTGCGCGGCAGTCGTCCAGACTGGCCTTGATTTCCGGCGCAAGCTCCGGATAAGTATGGCAGCAGTTCTCCAGCTCCGACAATACAATCTGCGACACCAGATAGCGGGCATACCACTTGCGATCCGCCGGAATCACATACCAGGGGCTATGCTCCGTGGCAGTCTCGCTGATTACCCGGCTGTAAAGGGACTGGTATTCGTCAAACCGGGCGCGATCCCTCAGATCATCGGTGGAAAATTTCCAGTTCTTTGCCGGAACGTTGATCCGCTCCAGAAAGCGCTCCTTTTGCTTTTCCTTGGAAATATGCAGATAGATTTTTACAACGCGGTAGCTGTTATCGTAAAGGTATTCTTCAAAGCTGCGAATCTGCCCATACCGCTTTTTGTAAAACTCCTCTTTCTTATCATTCAGAATGCGCGGCGCCATTTTGTAGGTTTTTTGCAGATCATGAATCTGCACCGCAACCACATCCTCGTAATAGCTGCGATTGAAAATGGCAATACTTCCGCGAGCCGGAAGGCAGCGGTTGACCCGCCATAGATAGTCGTGGCTCAGTTCCTCCTTGCTGGGCTGCTTAAAGCTGTGAACCACAACCCCCTGGGGATTCAGCCCCGTCATTACATGCTTGATGATGCTGTCCTTTCCGGCCGCATCCATCGCCTGCAGCACCACAATCAAGCCCTCACGCCCATCGGCAAACATAGCATCCTGCACCTGCGCCATCTTCGCAAGATTTTCTCTTGTCTGTGTCAGACAGCGTTCCTTTCGTTCCCTGTCTTTTTCCACGCTGGTATCCAGCTTCTCCAAATCACAGCGCTGAGAACCATCAAAACGGTAAATTTTTGGTTGCATATGGAACCTCCTATGTCCTGCCTGATTTCTTTTGATTGGAGCGACCATCTTTTTTTGCGGTCTTTTTCGCCGCATTTTTTCGGGGCTTCTTTTCCGCTGCTTTTTTCTGCCTGCTTTTCCTTGCGGACTTCACCGGTGGCTTTTTCTGCACCGGCTTTTCCTGATACCGTTCCAGCTTGCCCGGTAACTGTTTCTCCAGTGCCTTCAGCACTCTCCGGCATGCAAGCGGTGCAAATATGCCCCGTGCCGTATAGGCATAAACGATGAGCTGCTTTCCATTCCACCAGGCAGTGAGCAGCACCGGCTCCAGCATCCAGCTGCGGCAGAGACACGCCAGGACTTCCGGGGATTTTTCCAAATATACAAGTTCCCCCTGGGTCTTTAATATCTCCCGCATTCTTCCCTTTGGAATCGCCGTCCTGACGGAGCAGCTTCTGGCTCTGTGCGTAACGCCAAGAAAGTGCATTGCACCCCAGCTGCGGGAAACTCCCTGAAAGCTTCCGCCTATGCGCCTTCCGTGGGCAGCCGCCATGATGCTGCCATCATCCAATTTCTGCGTTTGCCCCAGCAGCACCTTGCGGATTTCTTTTAGCCGCTCGTTCACCCTTATGCGCCCTCCTTCTGCGCTGCACACAGCTCCTCTGCTACCTGTGTCAAAGCCTTTTGCATACCTTCCATCTCGTTAATGGCGCTCAATACAAATGATCTACCCTGATTGTCTGCCCAGAAAAGTATGAGATTTTCATCAACACCGCATAGCTTTGCAGAATAGTCTCCTATTTTGGTATCTGTCTGAGGGACTTCCTCTGCGCTGCCATAGCTGCTGGAGATCAGGTCATCCACAGAATAGCTTTTGGTGGCAATCAGATACCATTTTGCTCCATCGGCGCGGAACTGCAGCTTTGCGTAATCCTCCGTTTCGCCGCCGTTCCAGCTTCCGGTTTGGGCGCTCAGAAGCTCCATGCCATCCCCCAGCGCAAGCTCTCCCACCAGGGAGACTGCGTCTTCCATTCCCGGCACCTGCTCTGTGGGAACCTCAAACGTGCCCGCCTGACCGTCGGTTATTGTAACCGTCAGCTCCTCATCCACCGATACGGAAAACTTGAAGCCGTAGCTCTCCTTCAGATCATACAGCAAAAGCTCGGTGTCTCCGGCGGACAGGCCACCCAGCTCATAGGCGCAGCCGTCCTCCTCATAGTTTGGTCCGTCAATGGAAAGGATGCTGCTGTCATAGCCCATTACACTCCAGTCGCCGTCAACGCTGTCTAAAAACAGCTTGCAGGTGCTATCCGCCGTGGCATACCACGTGCAGCCCGTTTTCCCTTCCTCGCCTGCGGAGCCGCCAGCCGGAAGCTGCACATAGTCCGCAGAGAGCACCTGAAGTTTTTTCTTTTCCGAAGTGCCGATTGCCATGTTCAGCTGAAAGCTTGTATCATAGGGTGCAGTATCCCGGCGGCAGGCAAATGTCACCGTTCCACTGCTGAAGTCCTCTCCGGTTATAGAAAAGGTTGCTTTCTGTCCGTTTCCGCTATCCAAGCGTTCCACCTGGATCAAGCCGTCCCCGGTCCCTTCATAGGCCCAGGAATAGCCGTCCTCTGGTGCGTTCTGGATGGTCACTCGCACGCTGCCGTTGCTTTTCTCCTTCCAGCTGTAGGGATGAGACGAATTCTCTCCGCCTTGAATGCTTCCGCAGGCTGTCAGGGAAGTAGATAACATCAGACCGATCAGTAACAAAAGCCATTTCTTCACGGTACATCCTCCTTAATACACGTTCGAGCCGGAAAAACCGGCCCGAACGCATTTGCTGTTTCTCTGCGAACCGATGACGAATGCTCAGCTTGCTAGTTACCGTCCTCGGTATTGGTTGTGGAATTATCGGTTGTCTCTTCGCTTTGATCGCTGGCTGGCTGCTCCGTAACCGGCTCCACATATTTGGGCTCAACTACAAATTCGATAATCGACTGCACAGATGGCACTTCGTTGCTGGAAACAATCACTCGATAATAGTTCTCCGTTCCAACGCCCGACGAATACTCGTTGGTCGCCTTGAAACGCAGCACGCCATTTTCACTTGTAACCGTTTCCGCTGCATTCGTGGTAAAGCTATCCTTAAATTTCTCCACGCGATAGGTATAGCCGCTGCTGGAACCCGTAACCGACGGCGTAATGACAACCTCTTGTCCGCTCTCAACCAGCTGGCGCTGTGTCTCGCCTTCCACTACAATCTGCTCCGACGTATTTGTCGTGGCATTTTTCGTTACAGCGGTCAGTTTCACCTGTACAGAGTTGAATACCGGGATAATGCCCGTCCCGCTCCAATCCTGCAGGTTACGCTGATAGCCAAGCGTCTCGCCCAATGTCTCCATGGTTATGCTCATATCGCTCAGGGTCAGGGTGGCCGCATTACCGGCTCCATCGGTCGGTCCCAGCATGAGCCAGCGAATCTCCTTGACGCCGGACATCTGAAGCCGCAGCGTCACGGTGCCGCCAGACTGGAAGGATGCGTTGTCTTCGGCATAAGCGCAGATGTCATTGATTGACTTTTCTCTGACGACATCGCTTTCGTCCCGGTAATTGATCACCATTCCCACAGCGCCGGTAGCGTTCTCTGCCACTGCAGGAACATCTTTTACATCCGGAACCGTAAAGCTGATCGTCACCTGGCTCACATTGCCGGAACCGTCTTCCAGTGTATCGGTTCTTTGCATCACCTGGTCGCCTGCGCCTGCGGCAAGAGTAACACCGTAAGCAAAGCTGAAATTCCCGGTGCAGCGTTCTTCGCCGCCGGACAGACTGGTTTCATAGACAGCTGCCGTTGCCGATGCAATGCTCACACCATTCCGTGTACTGTGTCCGGTTCCGCGAATCTTGATGCCTGTGATTTCCTTTACATAGGACTCATTAAACGTCAGGTCGATTACCTTGCCCGCACGCAGCTCAGACCAGTTCTGATCCGTCAGATAAACAAACTGGGACTCATATTCCTGTCCAGAAATATCGTTTGTTGTGGTATAGCGAATCGCTACCGCCACATCATCCGTTTCCGCTGTCAGGTGGAGATTTGCCAAATTATCTGCAAACGCCAGGGATACCACCTGCTTAAACTGCGATGTATTCGGATTGGCTTCAGGTGCTTTGCTGACACTGCTTGCCACAGGATCAAGCCCGGAGAAGTTGATATAGTAGGTATTTATCACAACGCCAGAGCGCACCTGCTGAATTACTGCATAATCAAGCGGTATCGTTCCCGTAGCATTGAGATCCTGGAAATAAGCGCCAAGCCCCAGTTTGTTCAGGGTATCTATACCAGACGCAGACACGTCCTTTACATAGAACATACTTCGGCCATTGCTCTCGCCCAGTGTCATTGTTGCAGAGGTGCTGCTGAAACCGCCGTATACCCGGCTATACTCTGCCGTTGCAGTCATAACAGCACCCTCAAGGGACGATACGCTTTCACTATCCGCAGTGTATACGTAGATATTCAGAGTATCGTTTGCGGAGCGCGGCAACCGGGATGTTACAGACGAAACCTCTCCCTTTGTAGAATCCGACCACACAACCTTATTTTCCGAAAACTCGATATCCAGCACCTGCACCTGGTTCACCGGCAGGCTCACACTATACCCTCCGCTGTCTGCATTTGTGCTGCTGCATAGCTGTTTTGTCTTTTCGTTGTACTTCCACTCATACTCGTTTTCCTTGTTGATAATCCGCTTTCCACCGTTACCCGCAAGAGAAACATATACATTCTGTATGTTCCAAGTAGTAGCTACCTTGCTTCGTACCTCCAACGTAATCCGCAGCAGCTGTGAAATATCTTCAATCGCCAAAGTAAACCGGTCTGTCTTTCCCGCACGGAACATCAGGCTGGTATCGCTCTCAACGCCGCCTGGCCAGGTATACTGGCCAATCGTCTCTCGACTTCCGGTCTTCTTTTCGCGGCCATTGTAGGTATACATGGCATCCACCAGATTGTAGGTTTCCGTCTTTAATGTGCCGTTGCTGTCATAGTACTCTACAATGCCGTACAGTTGTCCGGTAAACTGCGGATCGGTCGCTCCAGTATCCGCTGCCACATTATAAGCACCGGTGGTAATTGCAAACTCCAGGTTTACCGCATATGTGCTCGACTCAATCTGATAGGTTTTTACGATTTCAGATTCCGCACGGCCACGATAGCCGGGAGTGTCGCTGTCCGCGCTTTCGTCCTGATAGTTAATATCAATCCAACCGACGTTATCCACCGTCCACTGTCGGGATACCGCTTCGCTCGTCTGCTTCTTTACGGAAATAGACTCAATCTTCAGCTTATCGAACACATCGCCCTTGGATGAGGTATCATCCGGCAATATTTTGATTGCCGTTACCTCACCCATATCCCGGTTGGTGCTGATAGAGAACTCCTCGGTATATCCGGTTCGGAAGCCGTCAGCGGAAAGCTGTTGGTTTGCCAGAACATATGCGCTCTTTCCATCCTCGAATACGAGTTGGAAATAGAACTGGTTCTTTGAGCCACAATCGCCATCGCTGGCATTCGTTACCTGGTCGTCCGCCACTTCAACTGCAACCGTATAAGTATACCGACTCTTTGTAAATTTCCCCAGATTTTGTGCAATCTCATAGCTCATGGAATACCGGTACTCCGACCAATCTCCGGTATCCGTATCTATCACAACTGTTTTATCGGATGTAAAATTCACAGAAACAGGGTCTTGACCGCCATCGACGAATATGACCTCATCGAGTTTCAGCAGACTTGTGCCTGTATAATCACGCGCATAGAGCCGGTCTGACGTCTGGCTTCCATCACTTACGCCGCCCGACTGCCAGGTCGCAGTACGTGATCCCAATTCCTCCAGCTGTATGATTTCAATCCCCTTTGCCTGCCAATCGTCGGATCCCTTGTTGACAAACTTTGCACCCGTAAACTGGTTGACATCCTTCAGCGCCACAGTAAAGTACAGTGTTCCGCCGCTTTTTGTTCCAACCCGGTACATAAAACCGGATTTTACGCCGGGCCATTCGCCATAATAGGTTTCCACCGCACTCTGCACGCTGATAGACTCACTGGTTTGGCTCTGACCGCTTGTATCTGTATAGCTGAGGGTCATGGACAGTTCACCGTTTGTTCCTGCCAGATCAGCATCATCAGTATGCAGCACCACCAGATAACGCTCCGTGCTGTCCTTGGGCAGCAGTCTCGCACCATTTTCGTAAGTTTGCAGCGAAATTTCTGCGCCGCTGCTTCCCTTGCTCACCGGGCGAATGGTTGTGCCGGCAATCGATGGCGCACGATAGTAGCTCAAGGGTGTTCCTTCAAAGGTCGCTTTCAGCATCGTATTCTCAATGGAAACGGAAACCTTTGTGGCCGCCGCATCATACACCGAAAATCCAATGATGTTCAGCAAATCGTCGGAACTTCCCGATTGTGCAGGATTTACCGTGCGAGTTTCACCTGACGGAGCATCCGCAGTTGTAATTCCAGTCACCGCCTTAGCCGCATCTGTTCCATAGATAATCCGTACGGATTGCAGAGACACAAGATCCGGCATAGATGCCGAAAACGCCACGGTATCTCCCTCTTGTGCGATGCCCGATACGTTTTCCGATCCGCTTGCCCCATTCTTCAGTGCATAAGCCACAACGCTGGTTGCAAACGGGAGGTATGCCTCGCGGGTTGCTCCATAAATGTCCTGATAACGGAACGCAATCGCTGCACACTCTCCAAAAAGCGAACTGTAAAGATTCTTTCCGCTGACATTTGCCAGAGTACTAATTCCTGCGCCATAGGTATCCGCAATATCCATTCGCAGTACACGTTCATTTTGTTTAGTTGAATAGCTTTCGCTGGCCTGGGTCAGCGTTCCGTCTCCACTCTTGTCCGTTGTAATGCGGAACATACGATCTGAATTCCAGTTGAAGGTTTTTGAGGTTTCCATTTTTGCAACCAACGTACCGTCAAAATCCGCATACTGGCGATTGGAAACACATCCGTACATTCCCATTCCGCGCACAGATGACACCTTATAAATGCGCAATCCCTGACAGGTCCAGGTTCCACTGGCCTTATTGACAACCACCGTTGTTTTTCCGTCTTCCGTTGTTTCTGTGCTCTCTGATACGTTGTCACACATCAGAATTTCAATACTCTGAATTTTTTTTACTTCTTTCAGCGGCTGAAAGAAAAACGTATCCGTCGCATAGGCCTGAAACGGCGTTTCCTCGCGCTTGACAGAAACCTTCATGGAACTCAGAATCGTATCCATGTCGGGCGACACCGTGGCGACGCTTTCTGCGCTCCCCTCGGTGTCAGTTGTGTTATCCGTGGTCTGGACACTGGCCGTGCTGCCCTGCTGTTCCGCCCAATTCATCGAATCCCTTAAGGCATTCTCACCTGGGAAGATTCTGTGACTTCGCACATGACCGTCCACATCCTCATACACAATCTTGAAATAAAGGATTTCATCTGCAAGGTTTCCATTTACAGTTAACGTGCCGGTGCTTACTTGTAAGGCATAGGTGTTGCTGTTGTCTTCCAGGTTGTCCTCCAGATCACCGTAAGCGGCGGCGGCGCTCTGCGGCACGACAATACCACCAGGCAGCAGCATTGCCGCCAACAGCAGCATTGCCAGCAACCGGCTTCCTTTTTGTCTCGGAATCCTCCGCCGCTTTTTTCTTCCGTCTTTCACTTCACGCATTATGCACCCTCCGTACGCCTTGCCAATCCGGAATGCTACGCTTCCGGTTGTTTACTTGATGGTCAAAAACCCAACAAAACCGGTCATTTCAAATACTTCCATGACCATCTTTCGTACATTGCATAGCGTCAGGCTGCCACCCTTTTGGTTCATCGCCATATAAAGGCGCTTGATGACTCTCAGTCCGGCACTGGAAATATACTCCACGCCCTCCATGTTCAGCACGAGCTTATCAAAACGCTCTGCCGTTTGCATGAAAATGTCCTCTGCATCCTGTGCTGTCATGGAGTCTAAGCGCCCTTCCAGCACCAGTTCGCCTTCCTGTCCGCAATTAATCAGTTTAATGTTCATAAGCTTGCTCCTTTTACTTGCGTTTACCACGCTGCTTATTGTTATATTGAATAAGCTCTTCCAGGGTCAGATCCACAACCTTTTCATCGAACATTTCCATGGTCTCGATGGGGGTCGGAATCTCAATTTCACCGATATTCGCCTGTAGGAACGCCACAATGTCCATTCCGCTCTCCGACGTGTCGGCAGACTCGACGGGCTCGGGCGATGCCGCCGGAGCAGCTTCGACAGACGCTTCCTCGTCGTAGTTGTATTCCCCGGCATCGGTATTCTCTTCTGCTGTCTGAACGGGCGGCGTTACAGCAGCAGGAGATTCGGGGAGGGGCGCTTCATACGCCGCCGGCTCCTGTTCTGCCTGGGGTACCGGTGTCGATGCCCGCAGTTCGCTGTTCAGCTCCGCCTCAATTCTCGCCTCGGCCGTCTTCATGCGGGAATCAATGGTAGCTTCTACGCTTCTCTGAATTTCGCGCAAGAGCGCATCATAGCTAAACCGACTGAGCAGATCCGTCAATGCGGAGCCTGCCTCCGTCTGCACCGGCTGGGGTGCTTCGGAAACGGGTGCAGCGGGCTGCGGCGCTATGGCAGCTGCCTCCGGCTGCGGTGTCGGCACAGGCGTATGCTGGAGCTGTTCCTCCTGGAACTGTACCCGCGCTTTCTCCTCTCGTTTTCTGGCTGCTTCGGTTTTCTGATCCGTTTCAACGAATGTTACGCTGTGTCGCTTCTGCCGCGGTCTTACATCGTCGCGCTCCTGCTCACCCCAACGCTTGAGGCGGCTTACCATGTGCTTGTCGCGGCTTTCCGCCACAATGCTCTCCCAAGCCTGTTCGCCAGCTTGTCCGCTGAAATAGCGACTCTGATAATTTCGATCATGGAACATTGCCACAACATTCTGCGGCACTTTCACCAGGAACGTGGAGCGGCTTGTGGGGCTCATCACCGTGAAGACCTGACCTCGCGGTGCGGTGGTAATCTGTTCCTGCTCCACTTCGTTGATACCGCCGGCCTTTTCATAGAGCTTACACAAATCCTGAATATCGTTGGGCGCCAGAGAGAAAATAAAGCTATACTGGCAGGCATTGATGATTGCAGTGGATTTGCGTGCAATCTCCTCGCTTCCCACAAAGTCCTTGATGTTCTGCGTAATTACAATCTGCATACCATTGTACTTACGAATTCGCTTGGCAAGCTGGAACATAAAGTCCAACGCAACCGGGAACTTTGTGTCAATGAATACGTGCGCCTCATCGATTACAACTACAATCTTCCGTTTTAGACCATATCTCGTGTTATAGTCACGGTTCTTGATGATCTCGTTGTCGATATACTTCAAGACCAGCAGCATCTGTGCATTGGCAATGGTGCTATTTCGGTTGGAAATCAGGCTCTGGAAGTTGAATACCGTGAAGTTTTCCTCGGTTGTAACCGTAGAGGGTCCATTCCAGATATTTGCATTTCGTCCACCTGTGGAGAACTTCGCCACATAGTTCATCAGTGTTCGCAGAATTGTGCGAATATACTCGTTATCCGTTTGCTGGAACTCCGCAAGCACCGCATCATACAGATCATCAAATACCGGATAATCCTCAGGTCTTAGTCTACTAAGGTCTGTTTCGCCGGTAATGCCATGGTTTGTATACATCCGGTCGATGAGACTGTTCAAATATTCCATTGCGTCTCGATCGCAATCCGGCAAAATCTGCCGGAAGAATTCCTCCAGGAACTGCAAATGCGTTGCATAGCTGCCGGAAACCGTTGTGCCATCCGTCTCATCATCGTCCAGAGCCGTGATGATCTGGAATGGATTCAGCCGTCCATACTGTGCATTTCCCACATTGATGAACTTTCCGTGCAGGCTTTCCGCCAACTCCGTATATTCGTTCTCCGGATCCAGAATGAAAATTTTACTGTCTTCCGCAGCAAGATTTGCCAGCAAGCTCTTCGTGGCATAGGACTTACCGGAACCGGACTTACCTACGATCACCATATTCGAGTTCACTCGCTCGCTGTCCCGGCGGAAGAAATCAATAAATACCGGTACGCCTTCGCTGCTGCCCAGCTTAATGCCGCCCACATCGGACACATGGGCAAACACCCAGGGATAGCAGGCTGCCAGCGCGTTGCTGGGAATTCCGCGGCTTTGGCGAAGCATCGGATCATAGCCGCTGATCTGCGAGCCAATGAATGCCTGGGTTTGGTCAAAGTCCATGCCATTGAGCCGGAATCCATTTTCCTGATAGCAGCGGCGAACCGCTTTTTTCATATTCGTGATAACCGTACGATCTGATTTAGGCGGCTGCACTGCGCTTTGATTCGCCCGGGTAACGGCAATGTCATACGCCGTTACATACACATTTACTTCCAGCAGCGACTCATTGTCCTGCTGAAGGGTTGCAAGCAGGTTGCCCAGCGAATCAATGTTATTTTGCAGTTCGATTCGCCGTGAATCCAGCCCCGTTGCCATATACTGCGCACGCAGCTCCTGCAGCGAGCGGTCGATGCTCCGGATGGCCTTGGTGCGTTCCATTGGGCGGCATTTTACCACAACCTTCGTGCCCGGCATGGACATTACGCTTGCCAGCCACGCATCTCCCACCGCACTCGGATAGGAAACGATGCGCATATTATGGGTAACGATGTGGTTAACCTCCACCGTGCGCGCTTTGATATCCACAACCTGCGGCATTGCCCACTTGGCATAGTTTTCAGGTGCAACTTGCTCGACATCTCGTTCGTCAAAGTCCAGCTGGTTCGTATATTTCAGGAATACTGCCAGCTCCTTGTCATTGAGTCGCTTGGGGTTCATGTCTGCGCCCCGCAGGGTGTTCATCGCCGTCTCAATCTGATTGTTCAGCTGCCGCTTATCGCTTTCGAACAGCACCACATAGTAAAACGACTCGATCACCTTGTTTTCGGTGCACAGACTATATACATCGTTGATGCGGTCATACAGAATTTCGACCCGCGCCTTGTACTCCTGCTCACTGAGCATTCCGCTTTCAAAGGATGCCTTGAGATTGTTCAGGCGGTCATACTCGAGCTTCAAATACTCATCATAGATAATCGGCCGCTCAATCTTAACGATATTGGCAGAATAGTCCCCGTTCACAGCCCGGAGCACGCGCCCCAGTCCGCTCTCAATGGAATTGTTCCGCCGGTACTGGCTGAAAAAGCGAAACTCAACCGCCGGAATCTCCAAGACCGCGCCATAATACTTGCCGTCATAGTCGATAAAGCCGTTTTCAATGCCGGTAAACGCAATGATTTTTTCCATCTCGGTGCGTTTCACTGCAGCATCCCTGGCATAAGCCTGCCGGGCACGGAGTCTTGCTTTCTGCTCCTCCGTCAGCTTCTTACTTTTCTGCAGTTGATCTGCCTTTTGTTTTCTCGTTTTTTTCCGTTTTTTTCTTTTATGGCTGGCACCGCTTTTCCCGGTGCGCCGCCGCGCTCGAACGGCGGCTTGCGGCGCTGGGGCTTCGCCCTGCAGCGTTGCTTCATCCGCTTTACGGGCAAAGTGCCGCGCATAGCCCAGATGCCGCAAAATATGCAGCAGATACAAGTAGTTCGGCACCGTATCCAGCCGAACCAGCAATCCCACCGCCAAAAGGGCAATGCCAAAGCAAACGAAGATTCGTCCCGGCAGGCTGGAGATCAGCACCAGCACAATCATGACCAGAGCCACGCCACCCACCAGAATGTCTGCCAAGGTGACGCCCTTGAATAGTTCAATTTCTACTTTTGTTTTACTCGGTATCAGTCTCATGCCAATCTGTCACCACCTTGTCTTGCATTTTGCCACTCTTACTTCGCTTGTTTTCTCCGGCTGGGGGCTGCTGTTACCCCCAGATGATTGTCGCTTCCGCCGGTGCCGCTGCAGGAGCCGCTTCCGTGCCGCCCTGTCTTCCGCTATCCGCACGGGATTGATTAACCGTTCTGGTTGTTGTTATTCTGCTGTGCCTGATTCTGCGCCTGATTCTGCGCCGGGTGGTGGCTTTGGTAGGTCTGATACGACCCCGCTCCAAAGAGGCCCTCTACTACATGCTGTGGCTGCTGTCCATGCTGTTGCACGGCGTTCGGCTGCTGTGCCTGCTGCTGTGCCTGCTGCACCGGCTGCACCGGCTGCTGTGCCTGCTGTGCCTGCTGCACCGGCTGCACCGGCTGCTGAACCTGCTGGTTCTGCGGCTGAACCGGGTTCGGGTTGTTATTCACCGGAGGATTATTCGCCGGAGGATTCACCGGTCCGTTGTTCACGCCCTGCGCTGGCTGCTGCTGATTATTGTTATTCTGCAGCTGCTGTACCGGGTTGTTATTCTGAGCGGCTCCTCCGCCTTGTCCGCCCTGCTGTGCTCCTGCAGGTCCATTGTTGTTATTGTTATTGTTATTACCATTGTAGCCCGGAGCGTATCGACCATAGAGACTGTTCAGCACCTGCTGTTTTGTTCTCACAGGATTTTGATTGTTCTGTGGCTGTTGATTGTTGTTCGCCGCCACGGGGCCGTTGTTCCCTCCCTGGGGTCCCTGCTGTTGATTCTGCTGCCCCTGCGGTGCCTGCTGCACCGGCTGCTGAACCTGCTGGTTCTGCGGCTGAACCGGCTGCTGAACCTGCTGGTTCTGCGGCTGAACCGGCTGCTGAACCTGCTGGTTCTGCGGCTGAACCGGCTGCTGAACCTGCTGGTTCTGCGGCTGAACCGGCTGCTGAACCTGCTGGTTCTGCGGCTGAACCGGCTGCTGAACCTGCTGGTTCTGCGGCTGAACCGGCTGCTGAACCTGCTGGT
>CAVLAO010000040.1:0-14712 GCA_963660915.1 Bacteroides sp. CAG:927
AAAAGACTATACTATGACCATCCAGAGCTGATGCCGACAATGGATGTGGATGCCGCAAAGGATATGCGATACAATACAGAGCATTTCCGAAATTTGCTGGTGTCTGGCATACTTCGTGGGCAATCTGTTCCTGCTATGGCTGAGGAATTGCAGAAATCAACGCTCAGTGTGAATTATTCCTCAGCTATTCGAGCAGTACGCACCGCAACGACAAGTGCAGAAAACGGCGGTCGGCAAGCCAGATATGAGGAGATTGCCAAGAGCGGTATTTCTGGAATGTCAAAGCAATGGCTTGCAACTGGTGACGAGCGCACTCGTGAAAGCCATATGGCGGTCAATGGTGAAATTGTCCCATATGATGGATATTTCAGTAATGGCTTGAAATATCCTGCTGACCCTTATGGTGCGGCATCTGAGGTGTACAATTGCCGTTGTACCATGCGGATGATACTGGACGGTGTGAACAGCAATTCTGCGGCACAGTATCAGGAGCAGTCCATCGAGGCATTTCAACTGTGGATGAATCAGCACAGTGTAGCTGATGTCAAGCCGAACCGTTATGCAATCACATCGGAGAGCATTTCCGCAGTTCCGAAAATACGTGCTTCTGGCTGGTCAGCTTTGAAAGAAAACCGAGTGCAGACCGCACACAAGAAATTGCTTGACAGAGCGAAGCGTGAACCTGTCGGGACTGAGTGCGGTATCCTTTTGCGTTGGGATGATGCAGACCAAATGGGCGATGTCCTAGTTGGAGAAATAGACCACATCTATTTCCCTGATATGGCTTGCGAATACATGGGCTTGCATAACCATTCCAGCGGAAGTTGCTTGTCTGATACTGACATAACTCAATTTGCAAAAAGACCAAATATGCGAGGTATTTTAGCTATCAGCAACAGCGGTGAAAAGGTCTATGCCGCATTTAAAGCTGATGATTTTGATTATCATGCGTTTTCCAGATATGCAGATTTGTTTTCTGGGGAACTGAAACAAATAAAAGGTGATATGGAGCGAGTGAATGAAGAATCCAAGCAAAGCAAAGAGAAAGAGAAGGTCAGTCAAAAAGAGGCAGAGCAATTGCTTGGGAAATATAATGAGCTGATGATACGTCTTTTACGAGGTGCAAGCAACTATGGCATCGAGTTTATCGAAGGAACAAATTGATATGTATCGCAGTTGGTATGCCGAGGCAGAGCCATATACAGAAGCAGAACTCCGAGCAATACCGTTTGATGGAGACATAGACTACTCAAGATATAGGGCATTTCGGGCTGTTGAAGAATTGACTTTTGAAAACATCCCATTGGTGGCTGATGATGATTAAGGAAACCGATAATACCAACTCTGTCTTACAAGAGATTAAAGACAAGATAGAGCTGGGCTTGAAACTGACTGGCGAAATTTGCGAAGGCTATGCTAAAATCTCTACCAAGATGGGTGGCAGATGTCCTGTTGACACTGGTTTGCTGAAAAACAGCATTTCCTATGCAGTCAAAGAAAACAGCGGCAAATTTAGAATGCAGTCCGAGATATTACTAGCTCCATCAAGAACCTGTACCGAATTGAGATGCTTTCTCAAGGCATGGATGATGACAGTCAGGAAATGAAGTCTGTGCGGAGTCGGCATTCCCCACCTAATTACACAGCTTGACAGCATAATGCGCAAAATTGATGCTCTTTGAAATGGAACACGACCACGTTACTGAAAAAATTGAAAACAGCAAATAGGGAAAAGTCTTGAAGTCGTTGCGATTTCAGGACTTATTTTGTTGCAGCTAGAATATTTAAACTATCGACTTTATGCAAGTGCAACATATAAAAAATTCAAAATACTATTGAATGGTTGGAAGTGTTGTAGTATGATTAACACATTATCCTAGTAGAGAGATGGGAATTAGGAGGGCGTTTTATGAGTGTAAAAGAGAAAGACGGATTTTCAACAAAAATTGGCTTTATCTTTGCTGCAGCAGGTTCTGCGGTAGGATTAGGGAATCTGTGGAAGTTTCCGTATTTGCTTGGTTCCAACGGCGGGGGCATTTTTCTGCTGGTCTATTTGATTGTGTGTCTTGTAGTTGCGTTTCCGTGCTGTTTGTTTGAGTCTGCAATCGGGCGTAAGCTGCATATTCCGAACGGTACAGCGGCCTATGCCGCGTTGGCAAAGGAAAAAGGACATTCCAAAGCATGGGGAATTATTGGATTCCTGGGCGTACTGGCCTGCCTGGCAATGCTCTTTTATTATGCAGTTGTAGGCGGATGGGTTATGGACTACCTGGCTAAGGCGGTTGTGGTTGGTGCCTCCGATGCAAGTACAGCAGCAGATGTATTCAGTGCAACCATTGCCGGACCTGAATCCATCATATGGGCAATTATCTTTCTGGGTATTTCCGCTTTGGTCGTATTAGGCGGCATCCAAAAGGGCATTGAAAAAATGAGTAATTTTATGATGCCGGCGCTGTTTATCATGCTTTTAATCGTTATGGTACGTTCGTTGACCTTACCGGGTGCGGCTGAGGGTATTGTATGGATGTTCAAGCCCGATCTTAGCACAGTGTCGGATATTGGCTTGGGCAAGGTGCTGATGTCCGCACTCGGTCAGGTGTTCTTCTCCTGTTCTCTTGGCATTGGTATACTGATTACTTACGGAGCGTATGCGGATGCTCATCAGAATATGATCCAGTCATCGATTCTGGTTCCTGTTTTGGATACTGCGGTGGCTTTGTTGGCGTCTCTTGCAATCATACCGGCAGTATTTTCAGCGGGATTGGAGCCGTCCCAGGGACCTGGCTTACTCTTTGTGGTTTTACCGTCTATTTTCTCCAGCTTTGGACCTGTGCTGGGTCGAATTTTGACCATTATTTTCTTCCTTCTGGCGCTGTTTGCTGCATTTACTACTTCTGTAGCGATGATTGAACTTCCGGTCAACTGGTTGATGGATCGATTCCGACTGAGCCGCAAGAAGGCAGTTGCCATTGATGCGGGAATTACCGTTGTGTTTTGCGTGCTGTCAGCGCTTAGTTACGGCAATGGTGCAGTGTCTAATATTCAGATTCTCGGCAAGAATATCTTTGACTTTTTCGATTATATTTCGGCCACGATTATGATGCCGGTAGCAGGCTTCCTTGGAGCTATTTTTGTAGGTTACATCATTAAGCCGGAATCCCTGCTGGATTCTATCACCAATCAAGGGGAACACAGGTTTGGGAAGCTGCCTATGTTCTGGTTCAAGCTTTGCGTGAAGATCCTGATTCCCATTATTATCCTTTTAATTTTCCTCAATGGGTTTGGCATTATTTAAGGAGTTGACTACCAATGGCAAAGAAAGAAAATAAATTTGCAGGTTATGATATTACGACCCAGGCTATCCACACCGGAACAGATTATGATGCGGAGACCGGTGCAGTGCGGCGTCCCCTTCATATGGCGAACAGCTATAAGCTGCCGGATGACCTCTCCCAGGTCAACTATTCCTCCACGGATTTGCTGATGTATGCACGCAACGGCAACGCAAATCAGCACTGGCTGGAAGAAAAAGTAGCGGCGCTTTATGGTGCAGATGATGCTATCGTATTGGCCAGCGGCGTTGCAGCGCTGCATGCCCTGTTTTGGACTTTACTGAAGACAGGAGACCGGGTCGTTTATCCGAATGTCAGTTATATGGCAGTTTATCGCATGTTCCATGAGCTGTTCAATGAAAAGTTTGGGGTTGACACAGTCATGGTAGATATGACGGATCTTGAGGCAGTGAAGCAGGCAATTACGCCGGGCACCAGACTGGTGCATATTGAAACACCGGACAATCCAACCGTTGGCGTAACGGACATTGCAGCAATTGCTGAAATCTGCCATAAAAACGGAGCCATCCTCTCGGTGGATAATACCTTTGCTTCCCCTTATAATCAGCGTCCACTGGATCTGGGGGCAGACTTTGTAGTGGATGCGCTGACAAAGTTCGTCAACGGCCATGGTGATGCACAGGGCGGTGCAATCATTTCGAATAATTTGGAGATGATGGACCGCATTCGATATGAGGCGCAGGTCAATGTAGGCAGTGTTATCAGTCCCTTCAACGCATGGCAGATTTTCCGCGGATCAGTTACATTCCCTCTTCGCATGGACCGCATTAACCAGTCTACGTTGAAAATTGCACAGTGGCTGGAGCAACGTGAAAACGTTACCTTTGTGGCATACCCGGGATTAAAGAGTAATCCAGGGTACGAGATTGCGCAAAAGCAAATGAAACACGGTTTTGGCGGCGTGATTTCTTTTGGTGTAAATACGGACGACAAAACAGTGGAACAGTTTTGTGCTGCGTTAAAAGTGGTTACATTTGCGGTTTCGTTGGGGCATGATGAGAGCTTGATTTTCCCACAGCCGAGTTATGATGAGCGCATTCATCTGTATCCTGAAAAATTCCGCCGTGGATTCATTCGCTTCAGCGTTGGTCTGGAGGATCCGGAGGATATTATCGGGGATTTGGATCAGGCTTTAAAAGCGGTTGGACTTTGAGTTCTGCACTTAACCGTTTGGGCAGAGTCAGGAAGTTGTTATTTTTAGAATTTTGTACTACAATGTGTTCAGCGTATGTGCGCAATTTTCTTGAAAGAAGGCACAGTTTAACATGGAAACACTGAAAGCATTAGTTGAACGACGCAGTATTCGTAAGTTCAAAGAGGAAAAAGTAGATCGAGAGACCATCGAAAAAATTGTTGCAGCGGCGGCCTATGCACCATCCTGGAAAAATACACAAGTGGTGCGCTATCATGTCTTTGACGATCCCCAGATCAAGGCAGATATTGCGCAGAATTATACATTAGGCTTTTCCTATAATACCGGCACGATAGAACGAGCACCACAGGTGGTTGCACTCACAGCAGTAAAAGGCAGAAGCGGTATGGAGCGAGATGGATCCTGCACAACAAACAAAGGGGAGAACTGGTATCTCTTTGATGCGGGAGTTGCGGCACAAAGCTTTTGCCTGGCGGCGCATGAATATGGCGTTGGAACAGTAATTATGGGTATTTTTGACGCCGAGAAAGTGGCAGAACTGCTGCACATTCCAGATGATGAAGTGGTGGTAACGTTGATTCCGATTGGATATCCTGCCGAATCTCCTGCCGCACCGCCGCGTAAACCAGTCAGTACATTGCTTCACTTTGTAGAATAAGATAGCAAAACAGGACTTCCGGTTAACAGAATGGCCGGAAGTCCTGTTTCTTTATATCAGATCAGGTAATTTTTCAGCGCCTGAAGATAGTCATCAGCATATTTGCTGCAAATGGTATTTTTTTTGCGGATGACACCGATGTGCATGTTGCAGTCGACAGACAAAGGACGGGCAATGATATTGTCGCCATTGAGCTGAGCGTCAATAATTCCTGAGCAGACGGTAAATCCATTTAAGCCGATAAGCAGATTGAATAAAGTAGCTCGATCTCGAACCTGAATATGCTTTGGAAAGTCCAGAACACTTAGAAATTCCTCGGAAAAGTAAAAGGAATTTCGCTCACCTTGTTCATAGACAAGATAAGGGAAGGAGGCGAGCTGCTCCAGACGAATGCTTTCCTGGTTTGCCAGCGGATGATTGCAGCAGATAAACACATGGGGAGAAGCAGTCAGAAGTTCTTCAAAGTTCAGATTATTTTTTTTCAGCAATCTGCGTAATACCTCTTCATTCTGACGCGAAAGATAAATGATTCCAAGTTCACTTTTTCCGTTTGCTACATCGTCTATGATTTCACCGGTTTGAGTTTCTCTGAGAATGAAGCTGTATTGATCGGAATCATAGGCTTTGATCAGGTCTACAAAGGCATTGACGGCAAAGGAATAATGCTGGCATGAAACAGAAAATTTCGGTGCGCGTCGGGCGTTGGAGTTGAAATGATCTTTCATAATATCCGCCTGTTCCAACAGCATGCGGGAGAAGGAAAGCAGTTCCTCTCCTTCATGGGTCAGGGCAACGCCTTTATTGGAACGCACAAAGGCAGTCACACCCATTTCGCTTTCCAGACTGTGGATCGCATTGCTCAGGCTGGGTTGCGAAAGGTAGAGCTTCTCTGCCGCTGTGGTGATGTTGCCGCATTCTGCAACTGCAACAAAGTAGGTGAGCTGTTGTAAAGTCAAAGTAATTCCCTCCAGATGACTGCAAGTGCTCTCAGTATAGCACATATTTCCTGATTTGAAAAAAAGACTTGACTTGGAGTTTGCTCCAGGTTGTAAACTGTGCAGAAAAGGAGGGTTTCATATGAGACAAGAGGATAGAAAACAGTTTGATGAAAAAAACATGTTTGGTATCGGAGCGGCGAATACGGCGTTTGCGCAGTATTTTGTGGGCGAGTCCTTCCTAAATCCGTTAACCGATCCCCAAAGCGGCTTATTTGCAGCCAATGTCACATTTGCACCGGGTTGCCGGAATAATTGGCATATCCATCATGCGCTTCGAGGTGGAGGCCAGTTGCTGCTGTGCGTTGCAGGCGAGGGATGGTATCAGGAAGAAGGAAAGCCGGCAGTGCGTTTGACACCGGGTTCTGTTGTTATGATACCGGCAGGGGTAAAGCATTGGCACGGAGCTAAGAAGGATTGTTGGTTCAGCCATATTGCCATCGAAGTGCCGGAAGAAGATTGCTCCAACGAATGGTGCGAGCCGGTAAGTGATGAGGAATATCAGAAATTATAAAAAGGGGGCGATTGATTGTGGCGATAAAGCAAACCGCAGGCAGGGATGCATTGGGTGAATTTGCACCAAAATTTGCAGAGCTAAACGATGATGTGCTTTTTGGTGAGGTGTGGAGCAGAGAGAAACAGCTTTCTCTTCGGGATCGATCTTTAATTACAGTGGTTGCTTTAATGGCGCAGGGAATTACAGATGAGTCCATTCGCTATCATCTGATCCATGCAAAACAGAATGGAATCACGAAGGAAGAAATCGCTGAGATTGTTACACATGCTGCATTTTACTGCGGGTGGCCAAAGGCGTGGGCTGTGTTCCGGGTTGCAAAAGAAGTTTGGAACGATTAAAAATACGTTTTACACCGGCATCAGATGAATGAAATATCCCCCTGATTGGGCTATATTGACATAGTCCAATCAGGGGGATGACTTTTAAAACCTCTTGTTCAGTGATTATTTATCAAAAGGAATCATTCCGCGGGAGCAAATGCACTCGATTTCCACGAGTCCGCCCTTTGGAAGTGCAGCAACCTGAACGGCAGAGCGAGCAGGATAATCGGAAGTGAAATGCTTGGCGTAGACCTCGTTCATAGCGGTAAAATCATTGATATCGGCCAGGAAAACGGTGGTCTTGATAACGTTATCCAACGTCAGATCCGCTTCAGCCAGAATTGCTTCAATGTTCTTCAGAGCCTGCTCGGTTTGAGCCTGAATGCCGCCCTCCACCAGATTTCCGGTGGCAGGATCGATGGCCAGCTGGCCGGACAAAAAGACCATACCGCCCACGCAGACAGCCTGAGAATAGGGGCCGATGGCAGCGGGAGCCTTTTCGGTAGAGACGATGTTTTTGATCTTTTCCATAATAGAAATCTCCTTTTACTATATTTACTGTTCTGATCAGCGCTTGGATGAATTCAGGGCGTTCCAGCTTTTGTAGAGCTGCGCTAAAGAGGATTCTTCTGTTGCATCTTCTGACCAGTGCCAGCTTAAGGCATTTGTAGGACAGGCATGAACGCAGGCGGGCTGCAGACCGGCCTGAACACGTTCCAGACAACCGTGGCACTTCTCCATTTTTTCCCTTGGCCGCTTTTCGCTGGTTGGACGGAAGGTAGGCGCACCATAAGGACATGCCATGGCACAGGAGTGACAGCCGACGCATCGGGTGGTGTCGTACCGCGTAAGGCCGGTTTCTTCATCTTTGAAGAGACAGCCGACAGGGCAAGCGGTGATACAGGGAGCATCGGGACAGTGCAGACAGGCGATGGAGACATAAGCCTGGTCATCACTGCTTTCATAGCGGTACACTTTGCGATAAGGCTGCATACCAGCCTCAACGTCAATGTCATTCTGATCCATACATGCGATGGCGCAGGCACCGCATGCAGAGCACTTTTCAGGGTCGAAATCAAATACAAACCGCATTGTTCATACCTCCTTTTTTGCAATAGCGCAACGGACACTGCGGTAACCGGGGAAACCGGAATAGGGATCATTGTGTCCGGGAGGGATAATGGAGTTGACATCTGCCTCGCTGTAGCCGTGATACATGAATACCGTGCCTGGTTTTACAGTACGAGTGGGATTAACTCCTACTGTGATTTCACCGACGTGAGTTGACAATGTAATCCGATCGCCGCTACAGATTCCCATGGCTTTGGCATCTTCGTCATTCATGTCAGCAGTGGGAATCGGACGCATGGAACGAAGCCAAGGCACTTTATGCAGACGGGAATGCAGTGCAGTTGGAATACGGGCGCCGGTCACGAGACGGAAGGGATATTTCTCTGGGTCAACGTCATCGATGCTGTCCTTCCATGTGGGCAGGGGATCGAGTCCCGGGTGCTTTTCAATGATGGTAGAATATAACTCAAACTTGCCGGTGGGGGTTTTAAACCCATGCTCGCCAACCGGAATGACCTTAACCCCTTCCAACTTTTGCGGGAACTGACTGTGAGCTTTTAAGAAGTCAATATCTACAGGTGTTTCCCGCAGCATGTAGCGCACGCAAGCCTCCGGTCCGGCCTTCAGCAAATCGTCATCGACATTTAAACGGCGTGCCATTTCGCAGATAATCTCATCGTCCGGACGGGATTCACCAAGCGGTTCAATGACCGGTTCGGTATACTGACCGAACCCACCGCCGAATACCTTGAATTCACTGCGCTCGAAAGAAGAGCAGCATGGGAGGACAATGTCTGCCAGTTTGGCAGAGTCGGTCATGAACAGATCGATGTCCACGAAAAAATCCAGCTCCTTGATGGCTTTTTCAAGCTCCTTGTCGCCGTTGAACATACGGAAGTTCATGCCATGGGCGTACAGTGCCTTGACGGGATAGGGAAGCCCCTGCGCGATCTGTCGGGCAAGGTCGTTGCCCTGCATCTCGCCGACTACTTCATCCCACAGAGGGAAACGCACAGCACCCACTGGCCGGGGGGCATCCTTAGGATATTTTTCAAAGGGGAACTCGTGGTCAAGTGTGCTGAATCCGGCCATGGAGTGAGCGTAGGTCAGGGGAGCGGGAACCATTCCGCCGGGGCGATCATAGGTGCCCATCAGAGCGGAGAGGGCCATAACGGCACGATGGGTTTGCATTCCATTGGTGTGATGCACCAGTGCCGCACCGGATTGATTGATGGCAAGCGGCATATTTTCGTGGATCATCCGGGCAGCCAGGCGGGTCTTGTCCGCGGGGACGTCAGTCAACTCCTCCACACGCTCGGGAGTAAAGTCCATGACGTAGGCTTTGTACTGCGCATAGCCGTAGACGTTCTTCTCGATGTAGTCGTGATCCACCCAGTCATTGACGATCAACTCCCGAGCCAGGCCAAGAGCCAGGGCACAGTCAGTGCCGGGCTTGATGCGAAGATGCAGATCACATTGCTTCTCTACGGCAGGAGTGATGCGCGGATCAACAATGATAACCTTCATTCCACGCTTACGGGCCATTTCCACACCGGTGGTCATCAAATACTGAGCATAGTAAGCATTATAACACCATCCGAGAAAAATGCCAGCATTTCGAAGGTCAGGAGAGGCAAAATCTGCGCCAGTGGCGATGCGCCAGGACATAATGGTGGATGTGAAACAGGAAGAAGATTCCGTGCCATAGTTTACAGAACCAAAGTCGTAGCAAAGCCGCTGCAAAAAGGGACGATACCACTTGTTATAGCCGGAGTAGAATGCCACAGAGCAGGGGCCGTAGGTCTGCTTAACCTTGTTCAGTTGTTTTACAATTTCGTCGAAGGCCTCATCCCAGCTGATGGGTTCAAACTTGCCTTCTCCCCGCTCGCCGACTCGACGCAACGGAGTTAAAACGCGATCCTTACGATAGATATACTGCCGGTTGGATTGTCCTTTGGGACACAGCAGACCATGGTTTGTGGGATGACCGTCTGTGCCCTCCACTTTAATAATTTTGCCGTCCTTTACGTAGCAAGTCACACCGCAGTGGGGACCCGGAGCGCAGACATCGCAGAAGCTGTTGCGGGTAATAATGCCGGTGTCATCGCCTGGAACTTTGCTGTGCAGACGTTCTTCAGTGGTACTCAATGCGGATCACTCCCTTCAAATAAAGTCAAAAATTCATCTGTGAACCCTTCCCGGGCGAGCAATCCTCGCAGGGCGGTGGGGAGAGCGGCTTTGTTTCCGGTAAAACGATTCATGATATAGTTTTTGATCACGCCGCTGATATGGTAGCTGTCCAGAAGATTGATGCAGCGAATCTCGCCGTCAGACACAACCGCTTTTACATAGCGGGTATCGGTGGGATTGCCGATTGTGTGGATCTCGCCTTCCGCATTTACGTCGCCGAAGGAAATAAAGTCCATTCCCATGAAGTGTGTGATGTTGTGGAGAATGTTGCCGGAGAAGAGAGTGGGATCGCCTGCCATGCAGTGCCCTGCGGTTTGCCCTTGATAAGCGGCATTCGCCCACAGACCGATGATCTGATGGCCGCCGGTCATGATATTTCGTCCCTCGCAGCAGTCTCCGGCAGCATAAATGCCGGGGACGGAAGTTTGCATGCTGTCGTCCACCACAATGCCGCGATTCACTTCCAGTTTGGCTTCTCGCGCCAGAGCGGTACGGGTACGGGTGCCGATGCACAGCACCAACAGGTCGCTGACCTCTGGTTCGCCCTCTGCGAACACAGTGGTTACATGATCGTCCAGTTCCTCGGCAGAGGTGACGGCGGAACCAAAACGCAGTTTGATGCCTTTCTTTACAAGTCGGCGTTCGATTTCTTCGGAAACATCCGGAAAAGCCGCCAACGGGAAAATGCGGTTAGCCATGTCTGCTAATGTGCACTCATAGCCGGCCTCCTGACATAGTTCTACAATTTTAATGCCTACCATACTGCCGCCGATGACGGTGACGGAGTGAATGTTGCCCTGCTCTATGCGCTCCCGAAGCAACTTGGCATCGGCCACAGTGCGCATACACAGCACTCGTTTCCCCGGGGTGACGCCCAGCGGAGGCACAACAGGATCGGCACCGGTAGCCAGCAATATTCCATCGAAAGGCCCAAAGCTCTCGCTACCGCAGGTCAAAACCCGAGCCTGAGCATCCAACGCAGTGACAGGGCTATCCATGTGAAGAATAGGGGACAGACGCTGTTGGATTTGTTCCAGTGAACCAAACGGAAACAGCCCTTCAAACGGAAGTCGGCCGGCGGCATAGTAGGTGGTCAGCATGGGATTCGCAGGAGGATCGGACAGATCGGAAAATACATGGATTTCGGCATCCATGTCGCTTTCCCGCAGCGCAGACAGGGCCTGATAGCCGGCGCAGCCGAAGCCGACAATGGCATAACGTTTTGACACGGTTTTGCACCCGCTTTCTAAAAATGACACACTATCATAGTGAGTATGTGAAAAACTTGAATTGCTTTGCTTATATATATATTGCTTTCGATTCTAAATATTTTAGCTTTTAGCGAATCCGTCGTAATTCCGATTCTACAATGCGGAACAGATCCTGAAGAAAAGGCGTTCTGGGTGCACGCGGATCATAGATGCATCCGTAGGATGTAGTCACTTTTTTCTCCAGTGGAACTGCCTTAATTGGTACCTTGGAGTAATAATTCCGAAGAGTTGAGGTAAGACCGGCTGCACGGTTGCGAAAGACCATGTCACGGCATAGATCGTAACTGGAGATATGGAGTGCTACGGCCGGGTCGGTGCCCGGTTCCAACAGATTGCGTGCCATCATTAACTCGGTGTTGCAGAGAGCAAGAGGAATCGTGGCCAGTTCCGCAGCGGAGATTATGTCTCTCTGCGCCAGAGGAGAGTGCTCCGCCACGCCGAGCATCAGGTCGTCTTGAAAATAGCGATCAAACACCAAACGACCGCTTCGTAAGCGAAGAGAGGCATCCTCGTGAAAGGTGGCCAAACTGATAATACCGACAGAATTATCTGTAAATTCCACTTCGTCTGTAATTTCCGGCGGTGTGCGTTCGTCGATGTCCAACCTTATGCCGGGATAACGTAAATTCAGAGTTGCTAAAACACGAGAAAGCAGGGTGGAGGAGATCAATTGGGATGTGTAGATATGATAGTCTACCGGAGGTTGTCCCTCCTTTGCACTGACGCGGCTGATGTCGTTGAGCATATGCTGATACAACCCGTCCAGTTCACGAGCCCGTTCCACCACCAGTTCACCGACATCGGTGAGGCGAATGTGGTTTTTGCTGCGGTGAAAGAGGGAAACGCCCAGTTCTTTTTCCAAGTTGCTGATTATGCGAGAAAGTCCCTGCTGGGTAATATAGCAGGCATCCGCTGCAAGACTGATGGAACCGATATCCGCCACTTGAATCAGGTAACGCAGATCTTCTATTCTCATTTCGGAAGGCCTCTCTTTCTGTGTTCTCCTGATATTATACCATAAAAGTGAAGAAAGCGCAGGAAAGAGGCAAAACGATTTTGTACAATTGCATAAATTCCTCTATCGCACTCATTATCTTATCAGTCAAAGTAAGATGGAGCAAACAAGGTAATATTGTGCTTGGTACAATAAATGTTTGTTAGCCTGATCAAATACCAGATGATATAATGTACCAAAAATAAGAGAAAGGAAATGGATGGACATGTACAATTTCGATAAAATTGTTGATCGTCGCGGCACAGCCAGTGTCAAGTGGGATGTGAAGGATCTCTTCGGCGTGGGACCGGATGCGGATCTAATACCTATGTGGATTGCTGACATGGATTTTGCGGTTCTGCCGGAGGTGCAGGAAGCAATGCACAAGCGGGTAGATCATCCGACCTTCGGCTACAATACGCCGACTCCGGGTTGCTTGCCTGCGCTATGTTCCTGGTATGAACGCCGCCACAATTGGAAATTCACTCCAGATCAAGTGCTTTGTGGAATTGGCGTCGTTACCATGATTCGTTTTACGATTGAAGCGATTACTGCTGCAGGCGATAAGATTGCTGTTTTTTCCCCTGTTTATGATCCCTTTTTTGCTGTGGTGAAGAATACCGGGCGTACGTTAGTGGATCTGCCTATGGATGAGCAGGACGGCAATTATTCGGTTGATTTGGCTGCCTTTGAACAGGCATTGAAGGACGGCGTAAAAGCAATCATCCTCTGCAATCCGCACAATCCTGTGGGCAAGGTGTGGACAAAAGAGGAATTAACTGCGATTGGTGATCTGTGCGCCAAGTATGGCGCCTATGTCCTGTCCGACGAAGTGCATGGGGATATGGCTCTTCTTGGAAATCACTACACTCCGATGGGACTTATTCCATCAGTACAGGATAAGCTGATCGTGTATACTGCAATCAGCAAGACCTTCAATCTGGCCGGTCTCCACCAGTCCGCCATTATTGTGCCGAATGCAGATCTTCGGGCAAAAGTGGATGGCGCACTGAAAGGCGCATGGATTATGGGACCCAACATCATGGCCTTTACCGCAATGGAAGCGGCTTATACGTATGGCGATACATGGGTGGATGAAGTAACCGCCTATCTTTCCGATAATGCGCGTTATGTGCAGCAGCAGGTAGCTGAGTTTATGCCAAAGGTCAAACTGTCCCGGCATGAGGGCACGTTCCTTATGTGGATGGATTTGCGTTGCCTCGGCATGAGCAGCGATGAGCTGACATTGACACTGGGCCGCGACTATGGTGTCGGTCTTGGCAACGGCGGACATTATGGTGCGCAGTGCGATGGCTTTATGCGTCTGAACATCGCATGCCCGCGTGCAACGTTGGAAAAAGGTATCGCACGCATAAAAAAGTGCTATCTTGAGAAGGAGGCAAAGTAAAATGGAAGAAAAGAAACAACACAAGCAGTTGGGCTTTATCGACTGCCTCGGCATCGGCATCGGCCAGATCATTGGTTCCGGCGTTATGGTGCTGACCGGCGTTGTCGTTGGTCTGACCGGTCACGGCACACCGTTGGCCTTTATCTGCGCAGCTTTGCTGGTTATCTGCACCATGACCTCTTCTGTGGTCATGTCCAGCGCTATTCCGTCAAATGGTGGCGGCTATTCCTATGTTAAGCGACTGCTTGGTCCTCGTACCGGTTTTATCTATCTGGGTATGTTTATTTTGACGCAGGTGCTGATCGCTACGTTTGCTCTTGGCTTCGCCAGCTACTTCGCAGCGCTTGTCCCCGGTGCGAATCAGAAATTGGTGGCAATGTTGATTCTATGTGCGGCCACGATTGTCAACCTGATCGGCATTAAGACAGCGGCTTCTGTTCAGAATATCATGGTCGCCTGTCTGTTGCTGTCCCTGCTGCTGTTCGTGGTGTTTGGTCTGCCCAAGGTTACCTGGAGTGAACTGGCTCTGACTGGTTCCAACATCATGCCCAACGGCATCGGCAATTTCCTGCAGGGCGTCGCCCTTCTGAGCTTTGCTACCGGTGGTGCAAAGTTCCTGGCTGAGACTGCCGGCGAGGTAAAAAATGCCGGCAAGACTGTTCCTCGTGCAATGATCGTTTCCACCGTTATCGTTGCTGTATTCTACGCTCTGTTGGGCGTCGTCGCCACCGGCGTTCTGCCTCTGGATCAGGTTGCCTTCCAGAACCTGACTCTGGTTGCCC
>CAVLAO010000041.1:0-14561 GCA_963660915.1 Bacteroides sp. CAG:927
AAAAGATTCTTCGTCGGCTGACGCCTCCTCAGAATGACAGGGTTGGTTGTCATCCTGAGTGCTTCCCCCCTGTCATCCTGAGCATCTTTTTCCACTGTCATCCTGAGCGGAGCGAAGGATCTTATTGTACGCCTGCGTCAGTTGCCAGCTGTGCCTCCTCAGAATGACAGAGAGAAAAATGCAAAAAATCAAGCATTCAATAAAATTATATCAATTCCATCAAAGACTCATTTCGTGGTATTTTATTTGACGCGTAAAAAACAGAAAAATCGGAGTGTTTCACGTGAAACACTCCGATTTTGAGAAATCAATCCTCGTCGGTGTCGTCGTCCTGAATCGAGTAGTTGTTCAGCCAGTCGCTGGTAAAGCGGCGAATGAGGCGGGCGTTTTTATAGGCCATTGCCATAGTGATGACCGTGCGCCCGATATAGACCGTGCTCTTTTGACGCTCCAGTACCAGAGCCAGATCCGGAGCATCGGATCGGAACAGACGAATGGGCAGCAGCATGCTCATCACATTTCGTGTGGGGAAGAAGCAGGGTTCTGCCAACTGATGATTTCGGCGGCTGCGCATCAGGGTCTTTTCAATGCAGCCCCGCAGATTGTAAATCATGTTGTCGAACAGTGTCTGCATGTCGTCGTCCGTGGTGTCGTTGACGGCGGCGCCAAGCTGCTTAAACAGATTCTTCCGTTGAAGAAGCAATTTTGCCAAAAGCGGCGATTCCTTGCCGTTCAGCTTCTTTTCACTGCTGATTTTTGGCTCCAGAGCATCAATTTGCTTCATAATGGACTGGGTGCGGGGCCAGCTGTCGCATTGTGCGTGGACCCAGCGGAGAGGGAAGCGATCCAGATTATCCCGGAAGATATGCTCGTAGTTGACCTGCATTTCTGCGTCCGGGTCGAAGATGGTGTCGTAAATATTGGTGAAATAGGAGGGCATCTGGGGCTTAATGGTCAGTTTTGCGGCGGTGTTTCGCTCGGCAGGAGTGCCTTCCTGGAAGGTGGAGCAGAAGCAGTTGAATTTCCATTTCTGCTTTGCATTTTCCCGGTGGTTCGGCTCAAACACGGCAAAGAGGGGATCACCAAACCGACGGCTCAGCAGACCGGTGTCGAAAGCGGCATAGCCGTTTTCCTCGTCAATGACAATTTTGCTCTCAAATTCCAACCGATAGAAGGTATAACGGATGTAGTTTTCAAGAATTGTGAAGTCATTTGCTTCGCCGCTGAAGCTCCACTGTTCCGGCTCTGCGTGATCGGCAAGAGACCGCAAAAAGACCTGAAAATCACCGAGATAGGCAAAATTGGTCAGACGATCCTTGGGGCGGACGCCCTGCGCCCGTTCTTTCCGAATATAACAGACAAACCAGGGAGCCTTCTTCGGGTTGTTGCCCCGGCGAATATTGGCGCTGATGGCGCTTCCGTCCTGCGCCAGAAGGGTGAGGGGGAAGCTGTAGCAGTCATATTCTGAATCGTAGGCCAATTTACCTTCGGCTACCGCGGCGTCATAGCTGTTGCGGAATTCGGTGACCTGTTCCGCCGTCAGGGGAACAGCAGTGGTGTCGAACACACCCTCTCCGTTTACCAGTCGGGAGAGCATGTCCCGCTGGGTGATGGAGAATTCAATTTGACGGTCGGTCATGGAAAACGGTGGATCCGTGATATTACCGTCAGAAGAGATGTCAGAAGAAGCTTCTTCTTCGCTTGCTGTGTCCTGATCCGAGGAGGAGGCGGTTTCATCTTCCGGCCAGGGCTGAATCTTGGCCTGATAGATCAAGGCCGCGCCGTTGTCCGGTGTGATGGAAGTGATGGTGAACAGATCCGGCAAATCGGACAGCATTTGGAGGAAGGAGTTATAGCCGAAGCTGCGGCAGTTGATGCCGTGGGTGCTCAGCTGTTGTCCCAGTTTGCTCAGCAGGACGGTTTCGCCGGGACGGTAGGGAGGCACCAAAGTGTCATAGATCTGCTGCGCCTGATCTTTGGACAGTTGATGAATGGGTTGAACCGGGGCATCATTCTGTGCCATCTCTTCTATGGATGGTTCGGTCGGTATAGCCGTTTCGTCTTCCGCCGACGGTTCCTCGGAGGAAAATACCGGAACGGAGTGCTTTGGCGGCCAGACTTTGGACACGCGGTTGCAGAACCAGGGACGGCTCCTTTTTTCGCCTTCTTTTGGCTTGCCTGTGTCCTTCGGTTTGGTGGGCACAAAGGTCAGCACCAGCGGTTCTCCCTGCGGTGTGGTTCGGCTGAGCAGGAAGGAGTACTGCGGTTTTCCGATCTGGCGGCGTATGCCGTCCGTCGGATCATGGAGTGCTTTGGTATAATCCTTGAAAATCTGCTGAAAATCGCCGGGGGGGAGGATCTTGTCCTCATAGCCGAGGGCCTGCGCCAGGTACTCCTGTGTGGGAGAACGGGGAAACACCACATTGTTCCAATTGGCAGGGGGGGTATCAAAATCCACAGGTTCTGAGGAATAGTCGCCTTTGAGGACGGGTTCTTCCGGTGTTTCCTCCGGGTTTTGCTCACTTTCCACCGGAGTATCCACAATTTCTGGGGATATTTCTTCTGTTTCTTCCTCCTGGTCGGAATCGGAAACAGAGTTTTCCACAGGAGTGTCCTCACTGGAAGTACAATCGTCCACAGGGATACCTTTTACAATTGCATCCTCTTTCTGTAAAAACGAACTGTCATGCTGTTCCAGGGAGGAAGGAATTGCGTTGGCAGGAGGTTCGTCCCCGGACGCATCGCCTTCCGGAGCGGCGGAGCCGGTATCTGCTCCGGCGGCATCCGATGTTGCTGTATTTTGTGCAGGGGAAGGTTCCTGATTGGCAGAGGCGGCAGGGGAATCCTCCTCTGTTCCTTCCTCCGGGGGGGTCGCGCTGTTGTTGGGACGGAGCAATTCTCCCAGGGACTCCAGAGAGCCTTTGTCCCGGCGAATAGCGCAGTCCAGGTGCCAGTTTTCATCCCGCTGACGAATGCCGATGTAAATTCGCTTGCCGGAGGCGGTGAACAGACCGGAATCAAAGCACAGGCAGTCCAGATCCTTGTTTTCATACATACCGCCCCATTGCACGGCGGCAGAATAGTTGGATTCGATGGTGGAAAGGGTTTCCTCGTTCAGTCGGATCAGTTCCAGCAGACCGGCCAGTTGGCGCACAACAATGGATTCCTGTTTGATGTCGGAGAAGCTGGCGGGAAGGGATGCGGGGAGGGTTTTATTATGGTTTGTTTCAGTAGACATTTGGCGGCCTCCAATCTCCTGAAAATAAAGATTTCTACAGTTAAAATATTAGCACAACCACCCTCGGATAACAAGGGCGAAAAAGGAAACATTTTTCATTAAAGAGCAAAAAACCGCCGTTTGATAAACGGCGATTTTTATTTCTGTAGTATTCCATTTTAGCGTCATCCTGAGCGCTTCTTCTACCGTCATCCTGATCCTTCTTCTGTCATCCTGAGCGGAGCGAAGGATCTTATTGCACGAACTATCTCAGAATGACAGGGTGAGAACAGAGAAAAAATTACCTTGCCTTGCGCTGCAGGCGGATGTCCTCGCCGACAAAGAACAGGGGCTCGTATTCTCCTTCCAGCCGGGAGGCAATCATGGGTTGATACCGGGCCCGCACATCCTCCAAAGACAGGTTGGAGGAGATTACGGTGTGCTTATCTTCCATCAGACGGGTGTTGATCAGGGTGTAGAGAGCAGACTGGGTCATGGAGCTGGTCAGTTCACTGCCCAAATCGTCCAGAATCAGCAGGTCGCAGGTGAGGTAGCGCTGGGTGGCCTCTTCCCCTCCGTTTCCCCGTCCGAAGCGGGCGTCCTCAAAGCCGGAAAAGATGTGCACCGCAGTGTCGTAGACCACGCTGTATCCCGCCTCGCACACGACCCGGGCAATGGAGGCGGAGAGAAAGGTTTTTCCCAGTCCGGGAGCGCCGGAGAGGAACAGATTGTGGAGCACAAACTTGCCGAATTTTTCGGCGTAATTCTGGCATACGCTTTTAATCTGGGACATCTGGTCCCGGGCCGATGTGCCGAGGGAGGGAATGAAGTCGGTGGAATACCAGTCCAGCGAAAAGGTTTCAAAGCTCTGTTCGCCCAGATCCAGCATAGAGGAAAGACTGGCGATTTCCTCTTCGGCACACAGGGTTTTCAGACACTCGCACATCTGACTGCCGATCCAGCCCCGATCCTCGCAGCGGCGGCAAATCGGTTTGTCGTCCAGATAGTCCGGGGCGTAGCCGTGACCGGTCAGCAGCTGTTTGCGCTGCTGCTGCAGCTTCTGGTTTTGCTCCCGCATTTGCGCCACCCGTTGGGTGACGTCGCCGGAGGGATCAAAGGCGGCCATAGCCACGGCGGCAATGGTGGCGCGAAGCTTCAGATCAATTTGCTTCAGCTCCGGAATTTCACCATAGACGCGGCTTTGGAGCATGCGATGGTTTGCCGCCCGCTCCGCGCGGCGCTGTTCCAGCCGATTTCCGGCCCGGCGAATAATTTCTGAACTGTATGGCATGGCGATGCCTCCTTTGTTCGGTGGACTTTTCAATGCGTGTCATCCTGAGTATCTTCTTCCACTGTCATCCTGAGCGGAGCGAAGGATCTTGTTGCGCCGACTCTGACAACTATTACATCATCGACAGAAAAGATTCTTCGGTCGTTCCACTCCCTCAGAATGACACAGTCAGTTGAGACTGCAAGCTCTCTCTTCTTCTGTCATCCGGAGCATCTTCTTCCGCTGTCATCCTGAGTATCTTCTTCCACTGTCATCCTGAGCGGAGCGAAGGATCTTATTGCGCCGACTGGGACAATTATCCCTGCTCCAGCAGCTTCCGCATCCGTTCCGAATTGCGGCGGATGGCAGCGGCATCGGTGGGTGTGGGGGTCTGCATCCGTCCGGTGACAGTCGGCGCCTTCTTATTGCCCTGACCGACGGCAGAACCGCGGCTGCCGCCCTGATCAGCCGCCTTGATCTCCTCCGGCGTGTGGGCGTTTTTGTCGTTCCAGCGGCGGAGAATTCCGTTGCAGTAGGGCCAGACCATAGAGCCCTTTTTCATCAGCGTCCGGTCGTAGGCCAGTGCCACTGCTTCCGGGCCGAACCCCCATTCCGTCCATTGGTTCAGGAAGCGCCGCTCACTGTCGCCGGGAGCGCGGCCGACAATGCCGACCGCTTCCATCAGCTTGCCTTCCTGACTTTTTAAATAGTCCTGCCGGCGAATCCATTCTTCGGCGGTCTCCAGAGTGTCGATGCCTTTCTTCTTCAAGGCATAGGTGCTGGCTTTGATCTCGCTCATGCGGGGCCGGCGGCCGGGGCCGAATTTTTCCTCGGTCAGCTCAATCTGCCGCGCCGTCAGCAGCAGCAATACCTCAGCCGGCATGGCCACATGATGATACAGCTCCAACAGAATCCGGCTGTCGGTAAGGGAGCATTTTTTTCCCAGCAGGTGTTCCACCTCTTCCAGAAGGGAGCGAAATTCGTTGTTTTCCTTCAGTTCGCTGGCGATGTCCTCGCTGGAGTAGTTGGGGCAGGTGTCTGCCGTGGGGGCGTCCCGCCGCTCCGGCGGAGTGTCGTCTTCCGCCAGTCCCAACTCAATCAGATGGGCAAAGGCGCTCATGGCCTGAGCTACGTTCCAGCCCAGTGCCTGCTGTACCTCCTGAGAGGAATAGGTTCCTCCGGTGCGGAGAAGGTAGAGATAGAGGAGGGCGGCGTCGCCGCTGCCACGGCGGAGCAGCTTGTCAACGGTTTCTCCGCTGAGGGCAATCGGTTGGGACTGCCGGATCAATTGCGCCATGGACATGGCCTCCTTTCAATGGGTGTGGTTTATTTTACAACAAAATCCGAGGGACGTAAAGCGGAACTGCAAAGCAGCTGTTCCAGTTCTTCCGGATCTTTCGCCAGGGCGGCGGCACCGGCGGAACGGAGCTCCTCTGCACTGCCGTAGCCGAACAAAACGCCGATGCAGGACAGTCCGTTTTTCTGCGCGCCGATGACATCGTGCTCCCGATCGCCCACCATGATGACCGATTCATTCGGGACAATGCCGGTTTGTTCCAGTGCATAGGCAATCACCTTGGCCTTGTCGGTGCGGCTGTTGTCCATGAGTGCGCCGGCGACAAAGTCAAAATAAGGGGCAAGACCGTAGTGCTCCAGAATCCGGACAGAAAATTCTTCCGGCTTGGAGGTGGCGACCACCAGTTTTTTTCCTGCCGTTTTCAGGTGCTCCAGCAGGGCGGGGATGCCGGAGATGACTTTGTTTTCAAAGATGCCCCGATCCCGGTAATACTCCCGGTAAAGGTTCACGCCCCGCTCCGCCTGCTCATAGCTCAGTCCGTAAAATTTCCGGAAGGAGTCCAGCAGAGGCGGGCCGATAAAGCAGTAGAGCTCCCGGCGATCCGTGTTGTGAATGCCGTAGTGCTCCAGGGCGTAGGCCACGGAATTGGTGATGCCCTCTCCGGGATCGGTGAGGGTGCCGTCTAAATCGAACAGAATGGTGTTATACATAGGGGAAATCCTTTCCTGATTTGTATGAAACCGTGCAGATTGGGATGAATGTCAATAGAATAACACCGATTGGTGCTAAAATTTTCTTATCTGTATTGCGTGCAGGGGATGGCAGAGGTATGCTCTGCCCATACCCCCAAGGGGAGAAAATGGAGGAGAAATGCATGAGAGAAGGGAAGCGTTGGCTGCGCTGTGCAGCCGTTCGTAGCGTGAAAACAGTGGCGCAGACTGCCGCCGCCACCATCGGCACCAGTGCGGTGCTGGGAGAAGTGGATTGGAAAATGGTGATTTCTGCCGCACTGCTGGCCGGGCTTTTGAGCCTGTTGACCAGTGTGGCAGGACTGCCGGAATGTGAAGAGGAGGGACAGGTATGAGTCGGGTGAAAATCGCCATCGATGCCGGTCACGGAATCTACACGTCGGGGAAACGGTGCCTCCGGTCACTGGACGAAAATCAGACCCGGGAGTGGACGCTGAACAGCCGGGTTGCCGCCCGGGTGGCGGAACATCTGGAGCGGTGCGGCGCGCAGGTACTTCGCACCGACGATACCAGTGGTCAGACCGACGTGGCACTGAGCCAACGGGCGGCCAAGGCAAACCGCTGGGGCGCGGATCTTCTGGTGAGCATTCATCACAACGCCGGCGCCAACGGAACCGCCGCCGGCGGGCCTATGGTGTTTGTCTATGCCAGAAATCATTCCCCCGTCAGCGACCAGCTTCAGCAGACTGTGTATAACGGTCTGGTGGAGGCGGTGGGAGCCTTTGGAAACCGCGCGCAGCCGTTGGCGGCGGCGAACTTTGCCATCCTGCGGCAGACAGCCATGCCTGCGGTGTTGGTGGAAGTGGGTTTTATGGACTCCTTGGTGGACACGCCCATGATCTTAAATGCGGACTTTGCCGCCAAAGCCGCCCGGGGAATTGCGAAGGGCATTTGTGAAACGGCAGGTCTGAGCTGGTGGGAGACGGAAGAGAGCCGATCCTATCTGGTGCGGATCACCGCGGATTGCCTGAACGTGCGGCAGGACCACAGCGCCGCCAGTGAAATTGTTGCGCAGGTTTCAAAGGGCGAGGTATTTACCATTGTGGAGGAGTTCAATAACGACGGCACTATCTGGGGACGGTTGAAGTCCGGCGCCGGCTGGATTGCCCTTCGTTATACCGAAGGGGTTTAATTGAGGTTTCATTCTCCGGTTATTCTGAGGGGAGTTTTCTTCTCGTGTCATTCTGAGGAGGCACAGCCGACGAAGAATCCTTTACCACATGACAATCGCTGCAATCGGTGCACAAAGATCTTTTCTACTGAGGTCGCAGAAGTTGTCTCGTTCGGTGCAATTTAAGATCCTTCGCTCCGCTCAGGATGACAGTAGAAGGAGTGCTCAGGATGACAGTAGAAGGAGTGCTCAGGATGACAGAGGAAGAAGTGCTCGGGATGACATCGGGAGAAAGTGCTCAGGGGAATAACCTACTCTCTTATTCTGAGAGAGCACCTTTCTTGCGTTATTCTGAGGGAGCTCCTCTCTTGTGTCATTCTGAGGAGGCACAGCCGACGAAGAATCTTAAAATGCTCAGAATAACCGCAGAAGCAGTGTCATTCCTCCCGGGGATCTTCCTCTGCAGGAAGCACCAGAGAAAAACGGCTGCCCACCCCTACAAGACTGGTGACGTCAATGCGTCCCTTGTGGCGGGCGGCAATCCAGGCGGCGATGGACAGACCGAGACCGGTGCCGTCGGTGGAGCGGGAGGCGTCTGCCCGATAGAAGCGGTCAAAAATATGGGGCAGATCCTCCTGCGCAATGCCCATGCCGGTGTCGCTGACCCAGATCTGAACGGAGCCGTCCGGCATGCGTTTTAAGCCGATGGTGATGCTGCCTCCCGCAGGCGTATATTTCACTGCGTTCTCGCAAAGAATCCGCAGGCATTCCTTAATCAGTCCGCTGTCGGCCATGGCGGTAATTCCCCCGGCCACCTCGCTGACCACATTGTGCGTGGGGGCAACCATAGCGGTTTCCTTGGCCACACCGGTGACCAGTGCCGACAAATCCAGACGGGCAGGGGAAAAGGTCTGGGTTTCGTTGTCCCCCCGCACCAGAAACAGCAGCTGCTCCACCAGTCCGGCCATGGTGTCTGCCTCCTGTCGAATGGCGGTGATGGCCTCCTGCCGAATGGCGGGGTCGTCTTTTCCCCAGCGGTCCAGCAGACTGGCATACCCCTGAATGACGGAGATGGGGGTGCGCAGCTCATGGCTTGCGTCGGAAGTAAAGCGTACCTGCGCCTGGTAACGGGCATCGATGCGTTCCAGCATTTCCAGCACCATGCGGTCGGAGCGGCGCACGTGAAACAGCAGCAGCAGCCCCTCCGCACCGGACAGAATGCCCCACTGCCACAGGGACAGGGGATTGCAGAGCATCACCACGGCATCGATGATCAGGAAGCTGATCATCAGCCGGAAAAAACTTCGGGTGACCAGTGCGCCGCCGGTATCCCGGGGCGGTCGGTTCAGAGAGTGGCGCAGGCGGTGCTTATCGAATGACATAGCCGACACCCCGCACGGTTTCAATCAGCTCCAGATGGTACGGTTCGTCCAGTTTCCGCCGCAGAAGGCGGATATAGACGTCCACATTGTTGGTGCCTCCGTCGTAGTCGTATTCCCATACCTCGTTGAGGAGGGTGGAGCGATCCAACACCTTGCCCTGATTTTTCATCAGGCAGTGGAGCAGGTCAAATTCCTTTCGGGTCAGCTCTACCGTGTCGCCCTGTACGGTCACCTGCCGGCTTTCCGGGTCCAGATGTACGCCCTGAATGGTCAGCTCTCCAGAGGCCGGTTCTTCCGGCAGGACAGCCCTGCGCCGCAGCGCGGTGCGGATGCGGGCCAGCAATTCTTCAATGGCAAAGGGTTTGGTCACATAGTCGTCTGCACCGGAGTCCAGACCGGATACCTTGTCCACCGTGGCATCCCGAGCCGTCAGGAGGATCACCGGAAGGACCGCGTTTTCCCGGCGAATCCGGCGGAGCACCTCCAGACCGTTCAGTCCCGGGAGCATAATGTCCAGCAGAACCAGATCATATTCTCCGGAGAGGGCCAGTTCCAGTCCGGTGCGGCCGTCCAGTGCTTTGCCGGTCTGGTAGCCCTCGTAGTTCAGTTCCAGCTCAACCATGCGGTTGAGCTTTTCTTCGTCCTCGACGATGAGAATTTTTTCCGCCATGAGGGTTCCTCCTTCACAAAAAAACGGAACGCGCCGATGACGCGTTCCGCGGGCGCGGTCAGTGCTTCTTTTTGTCCTTCCAACGCTGATGAAGATCGTCGTTGGCGTCGCAGATGTGATCCATCACGTCGTTGACCCGTTTGCGTCCCAACTGGGGACCGATAAAGTGGCATCGCCAACCCAGTACCAGTGCCAGCAGCAGAAGCAGCAGCAGAGCGTACCAGGCCAGACAGAGCAGGGCGATCAGCACCGCTAGCGGCACATGAAATTCCAGCTGATTCCGATGGCATACCAGTTGGTTTTCCGTCACCAACCGCCAGAGCCCGTGCAGCAATCCCCACCGCCGTTTTTCTTCCTGGGGCGAGGGAGGCGCTTCATAGGTGTAGTCCGGCGGCGGCGGTGCATCCGGCCGACTGTGACTGCTGCCGACGCCGGAGCGAAATATCTTTCCCTGCTGCTCCAGCCAGACCACAGCGTCCAGCAGGTCGCCGCCGGCGGCATTCAGCGCCGCCCGGGCGTCTGCGTCCGAAACGCCGGTGTGCCGCATCAGCTGTTCAACCAGATCCGGATTCAGATCCACAATCGAAGTCCTCCCTCCCTGTTATTTTGGTGTAGACAGTTTACCACACAGGCAGGGGGTTGTCTTTGAAAAAGGATTAAAAATGGGAGGAGGGGAACGACGAAGAATCTTTATCCGTCACTCGTCCAGCTTCAGCACTGCCATAAAGGCCTCGGTGGGAATCTGTACCGTGCCCAGAGAGCGCATCTTCTTTTTGCCTTCCTTCTGCTTTTCCAGCAGTTTCTTCTTTCGGGAGATGTCGCCGCCGTAGCACTTGGCCAGCACGTCCTTCCGCATGGCCTTTACCGTCTCCCGGGCGATGATCTTTCCGCCGATGGCGGCCTGCACCGGCACCTCGAACAGCTGGCGGGGGATGTTTTCCTTCAGCTTTTCGCAGATCTTCCGCGCCCGTGCATAGGCCTTTTCCTTGTGGGCGATAAAGCTCAGGGCATCCACCTGATCGCCGTTGAGAAGCATGTCCACCTTTACCAGTTCACTGGGACGGTAGCCGCTCATTTCGTAGTCCAGAGAGGCATAGCCCTTGGTGTGGGCCTTCAGGGTGTCGAAAAAGTCATAGATGATTTCGTTCAGGGGCATTTGATAGTGGATCTCCACCAGATTGGTGTCCAGATATTGCATGTCGGCAAATTCTCCCCGGCGATCCTGACAAAGGGGCATAATGTTGCCCACATAGTCGTTGGGGGAGATGATATTCACCTTCACATAGGGCTCCCTGGCCTCGGCAATGTGGGCCGGATCGGGATAGTTGTGGGGGTTGTCCACCTTGACAACGGTACCGTCGGTTTTTGTGACCTCGTAGATAACGGAGGGCAGGGTGGTGATCAGATCCAGATCAAATTCCCGTTCCAGCCGCTCCTGAATGATCTCCATGTGGAGCATGCCCAGAAAGCCGCAGCGGAAGCCGAAGCCGAGGGCGGCGGAGGATTCCGGTTCAAAGGAGAGAGAGGCGTCGTTCAGCTGCAGTTTCTCCAGTGCGTCCCGCAGGTCGGGATACTTGGAGCCGTCCTCCGTGTAAATGCCGCAGTACACCATGGGCCGCGCCGGACGATAGCCGGGCAGAGCCTCCTCTGCCGGCTGAGCGGCGGAGGTAACGGTGTCGCCTACCCGGGTGTCGGAAACGGTCTTAATGCTGGCGGTGAGGTAGCCGACTTCTCCGGCCACCAGTTCGTCGCAGGGGGCATAGCCCAGAGGTTCCAGGTGGCCGCACTCTACGATTTTATATTTTGCTCCGGTGGCCATCATCTTCACTTCCATGCCGGTGGTGACCCGGCCTTCCATGATGCGGAAGTAGACTACAACACCCCGATAGGGGTCGTACTGGCTGTCGAAAATAAGGGCTTTCAGAGGGGCGTCAACGGCGCCGGAGGGAGCGGGCACATTTTGCACCACGTCCTCCAGAACGGCATGAATGTTGATCCCGTTTTTTGCGGAGATTTCCGGCGCGTCCATGGCGGGCAGGCCGATGATGTTTTCAATCTCCTCCTTGACCCGCAGAGGATCGGCGGCGGGCAGATCGATTTTGTTCAGCACCGGAAGAATTTCCAGGTTATGCTCCAGTGCCAGATAGGTGTTGGCAAGGGTCTGCGCCTCCACACCCTGGGAGGCGTCCACCACCAGTACTGCGCCTTCACAGGCGGCGAGGGAGCGGCTGACCTCGTAGTTGAAGTCCACGTGGCCCGGAGTGTCGATCAGGTTGAGCAGGTAGGTTTCCCCGTCGTCGGCAGTGTAATTCAATGTGACGGCCCGGGCCTTGATGGTGATGCCCCGCTCACGCTCCAGATCCATGTTGTCCAGAAGCTGGCTCTCCATCTGGCGCTGTTCCACAGCATTGCACTGCTCAATCAGCCGGTCGGACAGGGTGGACTTGCCGTGGTCAATGTGAGCAATGATGGAAAAATTGCGAATTTTCGTCGGATCGGTCATGGGGTTCCTCCTGGTTTGTTATGGTGGGGAAAGTCAATGCGGCAGTTCTGCTCCGCTTCAAACTGCCGGTGCAGGCGGGTGCTGCTCATGCGCAGCAGATTCAGTACAGAAGGCCAATAGGGGGCAAACCGCTCCGGCAGTTGTTCCGGAGTCAGAATTTCCGGCTCCTTGGTGCGGTTGGCGACCATGCGGTCGAGGGCCTGAATGTACTGAGCCCGCACCATGGTCAGGTCGCTCACCACTGCCCCGGCGTCAAACTGCTGGTCGGTGATGGTAAACAGATCCGGGTCATACCCCGGATTGGCGCGGTAGAGAAGGCGAAACATTTCGTACATGGTTTCCCCGAGATACATACGGATGTAGGTGGCAACGGTGGGATCGTAGTCCTCGTTGAGCAGATCCAGCAGCACAATAAAAGCATTGTGCAGTTCGTAATGCATTTGTTCTACAAAGGGAACGGAGAAGGCTTCCTCCTCCATCACCGGAATGGGGCCGGGTCTGCCGCAGCCCAGCAGATCGTCGGTGGTCACGCCGTAAAACTTCGCAGCACGTACCAAAAAATCCAATCCCGGTTCGCGAATCCCGTTTTCGTAGTGGCTCAACAGGCCTTGGCTGACTTCCAGTGCCTCTGCGGCGGCCTTCTGGCTCAGTTTGGCGTGGCGGCGCTGGTTGGTCAGGTTACGGGCAAAGTCCGTTGGCATAGGCGATGCTCCTTTTCGGTTGATAATGGCGCTGCGGGTCAGATGCGGGCCACGCCGCTGGCTTTGGCGGCCTCGGCAACTGCCTTCGCCACGGCGGGGCAGATCCGCTCGTCAAAGGCATAGGGGAGAATATACTCCTCGTTCAGCTCCGCATCGCTGACCAGACCGGCCAATGCCTCGGCGGCGGCGATTTTCATCGCATCATTGATGTCGCTGGCCCGCACGTCCAGTGCCCCCCGGAAGATGCCGGGGAAGGCGGAAACATTGTTGATCTGATTGGGGAAGTCGCTGCGGCCGGTGCCCACCACGGCGGCTCCGGCGGCCTTTGCCAGATCCGGCATAATTTCCGGCGTGGGATTGGCCATGGGGAACAGAATTGCGCCGGGAGCCATGGTTTTCACCATCTCCGGCGTGACCAGTCCGGGAGCACTGACCCCCAGAAATACGTCGGCGCCCACCAGCATTTCCGCCAGAGAGCCCTTCCGCTTCTCAAGGTTGGTCACCTTTGCCATCTCCGCCTGAGGCGCAGTCAGGCCCTCCATGCCGTCGTAGATGGCGCCCTGCTTGTCGCACATGATCACGTTTTTCAGTCCCCGGGCCATGAGAAGCTTCATGATGGCAATGCCCGCTGCACCCGCGCCGCAGGAAACCATCTTCACGTCTTCAATCTTTTTGCCCACTACCTTTAGGGCATTGGTCAGAGCCGCCAGCACCACAACAGCGGTACCGTGCTGATCGTCGTGGAACACGGGAATGTCGCAAAGTTCCTTCAGCCGGCGTTCCACCTCGAAGCAGCGGGGAGCGGAGATGTCCTCCAGATTGATGCCGCCGAAGCTGCCGGAGAGCAGATAGCAGGTGCGGACAATCTCATCCACATCCTTGCTCTTGATGCACAGAGGGATGGCGTCCACGCCGCCGAATTCCTTGAACAGCACGCACTTGCCCTCCATTACCGGCATGCCGGCTTCAGGACCGATGTCGCCGAGACCCAGAACAGCAGTGCCGTCGGTGATGACGGCAACGGTGTTCCACCGGCCGGTGAGCTCATAGCTTTTACGGATGTCCTTCTGGATCTCCAGGCAGGGCTGAGCCACGCCGGGGGTGTAGGCCAGAGAAAGGTCTTCCTTGGTCTTGACCTGCATTTTCGGGGTGACGGACAGCTTGCCCTTCCATTCATAGTGCTTTTTCAGGGATTCCTCTGCGTAATTCATATCAGTTCCTCCAATACGGATATATTCATCCAGTCTATATTATTATAGTAGTGCGGAACAAATTTGACAAGAACGGAAATGGACTGGTAGACTTAAAAATACTGTTCCGATGAAGCACACAGGAGGACAGCCAACCCCGTCATTCTGAGGAGGCGTCAGCCGACGAAGAATCTTTTCTACCGATGACGTACCAATTGTCTCAGTCGGTGCAGTAAGATCCTTCGCTCCGCTCAGGATGACAATGGAAGGGAACGTTCCGGATGACAACCAACCCTGTCATTCTGAGGAGGCGTCAGCCGACGAAGAATCTTTTCTACCGATGGCGCACCAATTATCTCAGTCGGTGCAGTAAGATCCTTCGCTGTGCTCAGGATGACAATGGAAGGGAACGTTCCGGATGACAACCAACCCTGTCATTCTGAGGAGGCGTCAGCCGACGAAGAATCTTTT
>CAVLAO010000042.1:0-10346 GCA_963660915.1 Bacteroides sp. CAG:927
ATGCACCAGTCAATCTCAGTAAAGTTGTAACACTTCATAGAAAAATCTTGTGCAGCGTTCTTAATTCTGATTATATATATATATTGTCAATATAAATTCAGATTTTTGGTTAAATTGCACCATTTTACTGCTGATATGCTTTTTCCTACGTATTACAACTTAGCCCCAACACATAGACATTCAAAATTTAAAGGACAGATAAAAGTTCAGAAAAATGATTGATTTGTTTCCATGGATGCTCAACCACACCCAGACCATAAGCTGCATAAATCATAGGAATATGAGCCTCAGCACATGCTTCTGCATCTCCTTGCGTATCGCCCACATAGACCGGTTCTTTGATATCATACTGTCTGCAGAGACGAATCAAATTTTTCCCTTTTCCTTCGTTATAATCACCATAACAAATTGTTCCGGAAATGAATTTTTCAAGATCAGTAACACGAAGCATAGTATCAATATAACCTCGTTGACAATTAGATACCACATAAAGTGGCCATTGCTCTGCAAGGTTTTGCATGGTCGCAGCAACACCAGGGTAAAGGATTCCAGGCTCATGTTCTAACCATTCATTTTCCTCTTGAAAAATAAGATTTCCATAGTATTCTCTCTCTGCTTCGCTCATATCCGGAAGCAATAATTCAACGATTATATCCATCGTACGACCAAAATAGCCGCCAAGGAATTCTGCTGTAAACCGACTTGGTTTCCCAGTATATTTTTCAATGCTGTGATTCCACGAATGAGCAACAGGAATACGTGAGTCCCAAAGTGTTCCATCAATATCAAAAATAATGGCATCCATATTTTCATCCCCTTGATATAGTAAAGAAAGAGCCGCTGAAACCAGCGGCTCTTCGTTAACATTTGCTTACTTGAAATACTCCGCGCCGGACTCAAACAGAGGCATATGTTTTTCGCCTGGAATGTTTTTGCCGACATAGGTACCATAGCGCTCACTATGGCCCATTTTACCGAAGACACGACCATCCGGGCTGAAGATGCCCTCGATTGCGGCAACAGAACCATTTGGATTGGCCGAGATATCCATCGTAGGATTGCCATAGACATCTACGTACTGCGTTGCAATCTGTCCGTTTTCAATCATTTTTGTCAAGATTTCCTGAGGTGCCACAAAGCGACCCTCGCCATGGGACACAGGAACCGTATAGAGATCATGCACATCCGACTTCAGCATCCAAGGAGAATGGACGGATGCTACCCGAGTAGTGACATAGCGAGACTGATGCCGACCGATCAGATTAAATGTCAATGTGGGACAAGTATCATCCATATCTCGAATCTCGCCATAAGGCACAAGTCCCAACTTGATCAATGCCTGGAATCCATTGCAGATACCCAACATCAAACCGTCTCGATTTTTCAGCAGATCATGCACTGCATCCTTAATTCTGGGATTGCGGAAGAAGGAAGCAATAAACTTGCCAGAGCCTTCCGGCTCATCACCGCCGGAGAACCCACCAGGCAGAATGATCATTTGCGAATTTTGAATTGCCGTTTCCAGTGCCTTAGCAGAATCCGTCAGCAAATCATTCGTTAGGTTGCGAACAACCAGAATCTGAGGTTCAACGCCGGCACGCAAGCAAGCATTTGCAGTATCATACTCACAATTGGTACCGGGAAACACCGGGATCACAGCACGCGGACGAGCCACTTTACTGGCAGGAGCAATGTTTGTCCGTTCTGTAAAGGTAATTTCATCCACCATTTCCGCCTGATTGCTCAATCCGACTTCACAATGAATCGATGCAGAAGGATCTTCTTGATTCAGCTTTTCCAATTCATCCGGCTCTTCTTCCGGTTCATCGCTCTTCAATCTGGTAGGATAGACGTCTTCAAGTGTGTGCTCCCAAACAGCACGAAGATCGTCCAACGGCAAATATGCGCCCCCAGCTTCCAAAATGGGAGGAAACGCTGTGCGGCCAATGCGCTCACCGAAATCAACATCTTCTGTCAACTCTGCAACAATTGACCCACAGGCTGGCGCAAACAACTTTTCACCCTTGAGAGCTTCGGTTCCAACAAAACCAATCTCATTGCCGAAGCACATCTTCATCAGACCCTCAGCAACACCGCCGCTGGTCACTGCCCATGCCGCACGCACTTTTCCAGACTGCACCAATTCATGGAACTGTTCCCACAAGGCCAGTGTACCATCATAATCACCCTTCGGCGCAGTGAACAAATAGACCGGATCATCCGACTTTTTAAACTCAGGTGATACCACCTGCTCCGCATTCGCCGGTGCAATTGCAAAGCTGACCAGCGTAGGCGGAACATCCATATCAAGGAAGGAACCAGACATAGAATCTTTGCCGCCAATTGCAGCGGCTTTCAAGCCGATCTGTGCGCTCAATGCGCCAAGGACGGCAGCAAATGGTTTACCCCAACGAGAGGGCTCATCCCGCAGTTTTTCGAAATATTCCTGCAAAGACAGATATGCCAGCTTTGGATCCGCGCCAGACGCCGTCAATTTTGCAATGGATTCTACAACAGACTCTGCCGCACCCTGGAACGGATTGCGCTCACTGCGATAAGGATCGAAGCCAAACGCCATTACAGAGCAGGTTTTTGTAACATGACCAGGGCCGACCGGCAACAGCGCTGCCATAGACTGCGTCGGTGTCAACTGCTCCCGTCCGCCAAAGGGCATTAACACGGAAGATGCACCGATAGAGCCATCAAACCGTTCTACCAAACCACGTTGAGAAGCAATATTGGGATCGGATGCAATACGCTGAAACTGTTGAATAGGATCTACTGTATAATCAGTAGTTGCATCCGCATCCTGCATCTGCGGAACAGACACTGTAATATGCTTGTCTGCACCGTTACTGGACAAAAAGGCCCGGCTTAAATCAGCAATTTTTACGCCGTTCCACGTCATAACCATGCGCGGCTCTTCGGTAACAACTGCTACTTGATATGCCTCCAGATTCTCTGCTGTTGCAGCGGCAATAAACTTCTCGGCATCTTCAGGGCGAACTACAACTGCCATACGTTCCTGAGACTCAGAAATCGCCAGCTCTGTTCCATCCAAACCCTCATATTTCTTTCGCACTGCATTCAGATTGATGGAAAGGCCATCCGCCAACTCACCGATTGCAACACTGACACCACCGGCGCCAAAATCGTTACAACGTTTGATCATGCGCGTTACATCGCCGTTACGGAACAGGCGCTGAATCTTTCTCTCCTCCGGGGCATTACCCTTCTGCACTTCAGACGCCATTGTCTCCAGTGACTTCTTATTGTGGCTTTTGGAAGACCCCGTTGCACCGCCGATACCATCTCTGCCGGTACGACCGCCCAACAAAATTACTACATCGCCCGGAGTCGGCTCTTCACGTACTACATTTTCTGACGGAGCTGCACCAACAACAGCACCCAGTTCCATATGCTTTGCAACATAGCCTGGATGATAGAATTCACTCACCATACCAGTAGCCAGTCCAATCTGATTGCCATAGGAGGAGTATCCCGCTGCTGCTGTGGTACACAACTGGCGCTGGGGCAGTTTGCCTGCCAGTGTCTCGTCCATTGGTGTACGCGGATCACCGCAACCGGTTACACGCATAGCTTGATAGACATAGGCACGACCGGACAATGGATCTCGAATTGCACCGCCGATACAGGTAGCTGCACCACCAAAAGGCTCTATCTCCGTTGGATGGTTATGCGTTTCGTTCTTGAACATAAGCAGCCAATCCTGCTCTTTGCCATCTACATCCACCGGAATATGAATGGAACAGGCATTGATCTCTTCTGATTCATCCAGATTCGGAAGCTCGCCACGCTTCTTCAGGACCTTGGTACCCAATGTACCGATATCCATAAGTGTCTGAGGGCGCTTTGAGGACTTTTCTTCTCCATAAACCTCAACACGACCTGCCAGATAGGCCTCGTAAGCCTTCCGAACCTCCGGATCCTGAATATCCACCGCATCGATATGGGTTCCAAAGGTTGTATGGCGGCAATGGTCTGACCAATAGGTGTCAACCAGCCGCAACTCGGTAATCGTCGGATCCCGCTTCTCTTCATCGCGGAAATAAACCTGAAGGAATTTCAAGTCATTGACATCCATTGCCAAGCCATACTCACCGAGCATTTCGGTCAATCCAGCCTCATTTTTATCCCGAAATCCATCCAAAACTGCAACCGTCGTTGGGATATCATAGTGCTGAGTCAGTGTTTCCGGCTTATCCATGGATGCTTCCCGTGTTTCAACAGGATTGATAAGATAATTACGAATCTTATGCTGTTCCGATTCTTCCAAATGACCCATAAGCACATAGATCTTGGCACAACGTACCAGTGGGCGTTCACATCCGGCCAACAACTGAATGCACTGCGCGCAGGAATCTGCCCGTTGATCGAACTGTCCTGGGAGCGATTCTACCGCCAAAATTGTGTATTCACCCATGATTTGAGGCATTTCCTCATCATAGAAGGAATCACACATAGGCTCCGAAAAAACCGTTGTGCGGCATTTTAGATAAACGGGATACTCAATACCGTCAATATCATAACGACAGAAAATCCGTACACCTTCCAGTTGTGCCACACCAAGCTGCTCCTTCAATTCCTGAAAGACTTTGCCTGCCTCTACGTCAAAGCCTGGACGTTTCTCTGCATAGCAACGGAACACATAATTCATATCTTCAAACCTCCTGACCATCGGGTTTTAATTAAAAAATATATAGCTATCTTTTAAACCAGTCCTATTACTGCCGCCAGTGATCCCCGCGCATTACCATCTCGACGATGGCTGAAAAATGTTTTTTCATCACAGGCCGTGCATGCATTACTTACGGCAATCTGATCCGCCGGCACTCCTGCTAACTGAAGCCAGTGTTGATTGATTGCTTTTAAATCAACGTGAAACTTTCCGGAATTCTCAGCAGCAATAAACCTATCTGCCGTTGTTCCCAGTGTATGCTTCATTGCCTCCGGCACATCACCATTGGTTTCGAAACAGCACCGAGAGATCCCCGGACCAATCGCACAGAGCAAATCTGCAGGATTGCATCCATAAACTGACTGCATTTTTTTCACCGTTTTTGCTGCAATACCGAGCGCAGTCCCTCGCCAACCTGCATGGCAAGCACCGACAACTCTGCGCACCGGATCATGCAATAAAACCGGAATGCAGTCTGCACTGAAAACCATCAGCATCAAGCCGGGAACATCCGTGATAAGTCCGTCCGCTTCATAATCCCGATCTAAAAAGAAGCCCTTACCCGCGTCTGCCATAGTTACTGTTCGAATCGAGTCGGAATGCACCTGCTTTGCGCACACCAGTCGATCCAGTCGCGAGTTTGCGCCAATTGCAGAACAAAAACGGCGGCAATTTTCTGCCACGCGCTGGGGCATATCTCCCCGATCTAATCCTAAATTCAACGAATCAAACGGGGCGCTACTCACTCCCCCCAGCCGAGTTGAAAAGCCATGGACTGCCGTCTCACAATTCAGCCCCTCTGCCCGGTAGAACACAACATCAGCTTTGGTACAACGAGAAATCTGCATTATTGCTGATCCTGACCATGGTAGGCTTCACACGTGCACTTTTTCCACTTCAGTCCACTGCCGCAGGGGCAAGGATCATTCCGGCCAATCTTTACCACTTTGCGCACCGGTTGCTTTTTAATTGTCTGGTCGTTGCCGCCGGACTCACCGGTTACCTTTGCAACTGCCTTCCGCTCTACCCGCTCTTTCACGCGAGTAATATAGATGCGGCGCACAGTCTCTTCCTGAATTGAAGTAATCATGTTTTCAAACATCTCATATCCTTCGCGCTTATAAGCAACAACAGGATCCTCCTGTCCATAAGCACGCAGACGAATTCCCTGTTTTAATTCGTCCATGGCATCAATGTTATCCATCCAGTATTCATCGACCACGCGCAGCATAACTACCCGCTCCAACTCACGCATCAGTGGCGCGCCGAGAATCGCTTCCTTCTTCTCATAAATATCGAATGCGCGGTCTTCCAGTTTCTGAATCAATTCTTCGCCCGTATAGGAAGTCAACTGCTCATCATCATAGCACAGCTCATCCGGAAGCAGGAACACTCCGCGATAAATCGCAGTTGCATCCTTCCACTCCTCTGCAGTCATATGCTTGCGCTCGCCCAACACACCGTTAATATTATTGGTGATCATGGTCTGGATCATTCCGGAAATTGATTTTTTCAAATCCTCCCCTGCCAAAACCTTGCGACGCTGCTCATAGATAACTTCACGCTGCGTATTCATAACATCATCATAGTCCAGCACATCTTTACGGGACTGGAAGTTCCGAGACTCGACGCGCTTCTGCGCGTTTTCAATGGCTCCTGAAAGCATCTTTGCGTCAATAGGCGTGTCTTCATCCACACCCATCTTATCCATCAAATTCTGGATACGTTCACCGCCAAACAGGCGCAAAATGTCATCTTCCAACGACAAGAAGAAGCATGTCTCGCCCGGATCACCCTGTCGACCGGCACGACCGCGCAGCTGGTTATCAATCCGGCGGGATTCATGCCGTTCAGTACCCAGGATATAGAGACCGCCGGCTGCACGCACTTGCTCCGCTTCCGTCTGGATAGATTCCTTATACTTCCGCTCAGATTCCGCATAAAGCTGACGCGCCGCCAGAATTTGCTCGTTATCTGTTTCCGCATAACCGGTAGCCTCGGCAATAACCTCGTCCGTATATCCCGCTTTGCGCAAGTCGGCCTTTGCCAGATATTCTGCATTACCGCCCAACATGATATCTGTACCACGACCTGCCATGTTCGTTGCAACGGTTACCGCGCCCAATTTACCAGCCTGAGCAATAATTTCCGCTTCTTTCTCGTGCTGCTTTGCATTCAATACATTATGCTTAATGCCCTTCTTTGTAAGCATCTTACTGATCAGCTCCGACTTTTCAATCGAAACCGTACCAACCAGTACCGGCTGCCCCTTAGCATGGCACTCTTCAATTTGCGCTACAATGGCACGATACTTGCCTGCCTCAGTCTTGTACACTCGATCCGGATTATCAATACGTACCACAGGTTTGTTGGTCGGAATTTCCACTATATCTAAGCTGTAAATAGAGCCGAATTCCTCTTCCTCCGTCATAGCAGTGCCGGTCATGCCGGATAGTTTACCATACAGACGGAAATAATTCTGGAAGGTAATTGTAGCCAGTGTCTTGGACTCGTTGGCTACCGTTACACCTTCTTTCGCCTCAATTGCCTGATGCAGTCCTTCGTTATAACGACGGCCAAACATCAGTCGACCGGTGAATTCATCGACGATAATCACCTGACCGTCTTTCACTACATAGTCTACATCACGCTTCATAACGCCGCGTGCGCGAATTGCCTGATTGATATGGTGATTCAATGTGGTATTCTCCGCGTCCGCAAGGTTGTCCAGATGAAAATATTCTTCTGCTTTCTTAATTCCCTTTGGAGTCAGGGTAACATGCTTTCCCTTCTCCTCTACAATGTAATCCGCATCGCTGTCTTCGTCTTCCAGTTCCTTATCGTCCGTTTCCTTAATGCGCTGACACTTTAATCCGGCAACAAAATGATCCACCTGAGTATATAACGCAGTGGATTCATCTCCCTTGCCGGAGATAATCAGCGGAGTACGCGCTTCGTCAATCAAAATAGAGTCTACCTCGTCAACGATAGCGAATGCCTGCCCGCGCTGTACCAGGTCGCGATCATAGATAGCCATATTATCGCGCAGGTAATCAAATCCCATTTCATTATTTGTGCCATAGGTAATATCCGCAGCATATGCCGCTTTACGCTGCTCTTTTGTCAAATCATGAACAATCAGACCAACCGAAAGGCCCATAAAGCGATAGACTTTTCCCATCCACTCTGAGTCACGCTTAGCCAGATAATCGTTCACCGTAACAATATGCACGCCTTCCCCGGTCAATGCATTCAAATAAGCCGGCAAGGTGGCAACCAGCGTTTTACCTTCGCCGGTACGCATCTCGGCGATACGCCCTTGATGCAGCACTATGCCGCCAATCAACTGCACCTGGTATGGACGAAGACCCAACACACGGTCGGCCGCCTCCCGCAAAGCTGCAAAAGCCTCCGGCAGAATGTCATCCAACGTCTCACCATTTGCAAGACGCTGCTTAAATTCCGGTGTTTTTGCCTGTAGCTCAGCATCCGACAACGCATGATATTCATCTGCCAATGCCTCAATTTTATTCACAGTCGGCATCAGACGCTTGACTTCTTTTGTAGAGGAAGTGCCAAACAGCTTACGCATAATATTCATTGGTATTCTATCCTTTCCCATCGCTTAAAGCGGGTAAACTGATATCATTTCATACGAATTTGATTTTAACATAGCCACCATAAAAAAGAAAGTACTATTTGTAAACAAATCCAATGTAGAAATTCGCATCTTAATCGGCAACTTCTCCGTATCTATGTTGACCTGGATAAAATCCACCCTTAAAAACTGTTTTTCAGGATAGGATAAGTCTGTGGGTCACAGTCCACAGACATAACACTTGCTTTTTACAGGTGTCAAGACTATAATACCATCAATCAACTGCTCATTTAATTTGCTGCAAGAAACGAGGAAATTTTATGTCCAAGCGTATAAATTATACCATGCTGTGTGATTTTTATGAACTTTCCATGGCAAATGGTTACTTCCAAACCGATTTAAAAGACCGCATCACCTATTTTGATATTTTCTTTCGCCGTGTGCCTGATGGCGGGGGGTTTGCAATCGCTGCAGGTCTGGAACAAATTATCGAGTATATTCAAGGGCTTCATTTCACAGAGGAGGATATTCAGCACCTCCGTAGTAAAGGTGGTTTTGTTGAACCATTTTTGGACTATTTGCGTTCCTTCCACTTTTCCGGCGATATTTGGGCCGTTCCGGAAGGCACACCAATTTTCCCCGGCGAGCCAATTTTAACCGTCCGTGCTCCTGCAATTCAAGCGCAGTTTCTTGAGACCTATCTTTTGCTGGAGTTAAATCATCAATCCTTGATCGCAACAAAAGCAAACCGAATTGTGCGTGCTGCAGAAGGGCGCCCTGTAGCAGAATTTGGTTCTCGTCGGGCACAGGGAGCCTCCGGTGCCATTATGGGGGCTCGCGCTTCCTACATTGGCGGATGTTCCGGTACCGCCTGCGTACAGGCAGATCGTGATTATGCCATTCCGGCGACCGGAACCATGGCACACTCATGGGTTCAGATGTTTCCGGATGAATATACTGCGTTTAAGACCTATTGCGAGCTGTACCCCAATAATGCGACTTTATTAGTGGACACCTATAATGTCTTGCATTCCGGTGTTCCGAACGCCATTAAGGTATTCAAGGAGATTCTATTGCCCAAGGGAATTACGAAGTGCGGAATCCGAATTGACTCTGGTGACCTGGCGTATCTCTCTCGAAAGGCGCGAAAAATGCTGGATGAAGCCGGATTGACCGAATGCAAAATCGTAGCTTCCAATTCACTGGATGAATATTTGATCCGTGATCTTCTGGTGCAAGGAGCAAAGTTGGATTCTTTTGGCGTTGGAGAGCGCATGATTACCGCCAAGAGCGATCCCGTCTTTGGCTGTGTGTATAAATTAGCTGCCATCGAGGATGAACAGGGCAACATCATTCCCAAGATTAAAATCAGCGAAAATGCAGCAAAAATTACAACCCCCCATTTCAAAAAAGTTTATCGACTCTTTGACAATGTCAGTGGTGAAGCATTTGCCGATGTAATGTGCTTGTATGATGAAGAACTTGATGACAGTAAACCAATCGAATTATTCGATCCGGAGAATACGTGGAAAAAGAAATATTTCTCCAATTTTACTGCCCGCAGTATTTTAGTGCCAATCTTCCAACATGGAGACTTGGTCTATCAAGTACCAAGTATTGATGCCGTACGTTCCTATTGCGCAGATCAGCTTTCTCATCTCTGGGAAGAGGTAAAGCGTTTCGAGAACCCGCATCGGTATTACGTTGACTTATCGCCTAAATTGTGGAAAATCAAGAATGATATGCTGGAGGAAATGCGGAATATCGTTAGGAGCTGAGCATCGCAAAGAATTGAAACAATTTTTACCGAAAACTTTTGAAAAAGTCTCTTTTTCCTCGTTATTGTTCTGCTATTTAAACTATTTGTGTGTAGTTCCGTCGTTTTGACGATACAAACGGAATTATTTTCGTCATATTGCTTTTTCATACCGTGAAAACGCTGAATCTTCCGTTTCCCTCTTTTAAAACATAACAATTAGGGTTATAATGGCGATGTAATTCAAGCGCAAGCATGAAACGCAATGAAAAAGGAGTGTTCATTCATGAGCA
>CAVLAO010000042.1:10356-11593 GCA_963660915.1 Bacteroides sp. CAG:927
TTCCTGGGAATTAACGATCCTGGCATGACCCCTGATTATATGGCTTATATGCTGAAATATGATACTATGCACGGCCAGTTCACCGGTACCATCGAATACGACGAAGAGTCTATTACGGTAAACGGTAAAAAGATCATGGTCTATGCAAAATTCAAGCCGGAGGAAATTCCTTGGGGCGAGTTGGGCGTTGAATATGTTGTAGAATCTACAGGTCTGTTCCTAACAAAGGAAAAAGCGCAGGGCCATCTGGATGCCGGCGCTAAAAAGGTTGTTATGTCCGCCCCTTCCAAGGATGACACTCCGATGTTCGTTATGGGCGTCAACAATACCACCTACGATACCAGCATGAACTTTGTTTCCAATGCTTCCTGCACTACGAACTGCCTGGCTCCCATTGCCAAGGTTCTGCACGATAACTTTGGTATCACAGAGGGCTTGATGACTACAGTCCATTCTACTACCGCCACACAGAAGACAGTTGACGGTCCTTCCAAGAAGGATTGGCGCGGTGGTCGTGCTGCAGCCGGCAATATCATTCCTTCTTCTACCGGTGCGGCAAAGGCAGTTGGCAAGGTTATCCCCAGCTTGAACGGTAAGTTGACCGGTATGAGCATGCGCGTTCCTACACTGGATGTTTCTGTGGTCGACCTGACAGTCAATCTTGCCAAGCCAGCAACTTATGATGAGATCTGTGCCGCTATGAAAACCGCTTCAGAAGGTGAATTGAAGGGCATTCTGGGCTATACCGAGGATGCTGTTGTTTCCTCTGACTTTTTGGGAGATACCCATACCTCCATCTTTGATGCCGGTGCCGGCATTGCTTTGACAGACACCTTTGTTAAGGTCGTTTCTTGGTATGATAATGAGATCGGTTACTCCAACAAGGTACTGGATCTGATCACCTATATGTCTACCGTTGATCACAAATAATTGAATTTTCGCTAAGACAGAGCAGAACGCCGAAATCATTTTGGTCGATTTCGGCGTTCTGCTTTTATGTCTATATAATTTAAATTTCATTCAAATGTGTACTTTAACTCTTTGCTTTCTTTGATGAGTTCCTTTGCGCTGTTTAATGCCGTTTCTGTGATCTTCTCTCCTGCTGTAAGACGTGCAATTTCTACAGGTCTGTCATCTTCGGAAAGCCTGGAAATACTCGTGTACGTTCTTTCCGCATGCTCTTTCTTTTCAACAAAGAAATGGACATCTGCCATCGCAGCAATCTGTGGAAGATGGG
>CAVLAO010000042.1:11616-14418 GCA_963660915.1 Bacteroides sp. CAG:927
CACACAAAATTTGCTTTTGTTGCGCGATTTGCGCCATTTTTCGAGCGACTTTTGTCGCTGCACGCCCTGAAACGCCGGTGTCTACCTCATCAAAGATCATTGTTCCGACATCGTCTGACTCTGCTAACACACTTTTCAGCGCAAGCATGATACGCGCTAATTCGCCGCCAGATGCAATTTTATTGATTGGTTTCAAGTCTTCACCGATATTTGCGGACATAAGAAAGCATACTTGATCCATGCCTGTGCTATCCATCCCGGTTTCATTTTCTTTTGGTGTAATTTGCACTTCAAACCGAACTTTCGGCATGTCCAAATCAGCAAGTTCCTGCTGAATCCGTAGCTGGAGTTGCTCTGCAACACGTTTTCTGGCTGCCGTCAACAAATGAGCCTGTTGTTCTGCTTCGCTTCTTTTCTGCGCCAACTTTTTCTCCAATTGAGCAATACGATCTGTTGCGCATTGAAGTTGATCTAGTTCATTCCGGCATTTCTCTAAAAATTCAAGCATCTCATCCACAGAACTACCATATTTTTTCCCAAGACGATAAAGCAGATCCAATCGACCCTCCATCCGATCGATTTCTTCCGGAGAAACATCAAGTTCTGCCTTGATATCTCTGCATATCTCTAGTGCATCATAGGCATCATAGCGCATCTGATTCAATTGATCTGCTAATTTTAATAGCGTCTTTCCCTGTTTACTTTCCGCATCGCAGTACCTCGCCGCTTGAGCAATTGCGTCTGCTGCAGAGGCCAGTTGGCTGATTGCGCCCTCTTGTTCTCCACTGCCATCTAAAGCATATTCCGTCAAATCGAAAGATGATATCATTTTGCCGGCAGAGCGAAAAACCTTCTTTTTTTCATTTAATTCAACGTCTTCTCCACGCTTAAGCTTTGCCTGTTCCAACTCATGTATCTGATACGCAAGCAGATCAATACGTCTGCTCTTTTCTGCATCATCCATTTGAAGCGCATTTAATTCGCGTTGTGTTGCACTGAATGCATAATATGCAGTTTGATACGGCACCAATAAGGACTGCAGCGTCCCAAACCGATCCAGGTAATTTAGGTGGTATTCTTCATTCAGGAGTTGTTGGCCATCGTGTTGACCATGAATATTCAGCAATTGCTGTCCCAATTCACGGAGCTGCGTCACGGTGAAAGGGCGGGAATTGACACGGCATATGTTCCGTCCATCCCCTTGAATTTCTCGTTCCAGCAGGAGCTCCCCATTTTGATCTGGTGTGATTCCCATGGATTGAAACCATCCCAGTTCGGGTAAATTGACAAAAATTGCACTGACATATGCATTCTTCGCCCCTGTCCGAATCAGATCCCGGCTTGTTCGCTCTCCTAATACTGCGCTGATGGAATCAATAATAATTGATTTGCCCGCACCGGTCTCGCCGGTTAGCACATTAAATCCAGCGCCGAAATTGATATCAGCAGATTCAATCAAAGCAATATTTTCAATGTGGAGAAGCGACAGCATAAAAACACCTTCTTATTTCAACATCAAGCGGATTTCATCGCAGAGCTCTTGCGCGCATTCATTTGTCCGCATAATCAACACAGCTGTGTCATCGCCTGCGATAGAGCCAACCATATTGGGAATATCCATCCCGTCAAGTGCTGACGCCGCTGCACTGGCCAGACCGGGCATTGTCTTTAATACAATCAAATTTTGTGCAAGGTCATAGGATATAACTCCTTCCCGGAATATATTTTTCAATCGGCTTGTTAAGTCGGTACGCCCGCGGTGGATGGAGACAACATATTTGTAGGTGCCATTTGCCGTACGTTCTTTAATTAGATGCAACTCCTTGATATCCCGTGAGATTGTCGCCTGTGTACAGGAAAAGCCAAGCTGATGCAATCGTTCCAACAGTTCCTCCTGAACTTCCAAATCCTCATTTTCTATCAGAGATAAAATCGCTTTTTGTCGCTGCTCTTTCATATACGCCGACCCCTTAAGATTCACCTAATTTAGAAAGCAAAATCTGATAAAAACTTCGCTGTGTCATGCGAACGAGTTTAACGCCCTGCTTGGCCATCTTAATGCGAATGATATCGCCACTGGAAAGCCGGACCGCTCGTCCTCCATCCACGGAAAGATACGATGTTTTGCGCAGCTGTTTTCCCATTCGAATCTCAACCACTCGATCCTTTGATAAAACAAATGATTTTGACTGCAGTGCATGTGCGCAAATAGGTGTGATAATGATATTTTGTGCTGTCGGTTCCACAACCGGCCCCCCTGCAGACAAGGAATATGCAGTAGAGCCGGTCGGAGTAGAGACAACAACTCCATCACCGGAAATAGAAGAAATAAGCTCTCCGTCTGCGTACGCCGACAATTCTACCACACGTGCAACCGCTCCTTTTGTAATCGCCGCATCGTTCAGAGCAACATCAGAAAAAATCTCTCTTTTTTCGTGGATCAAAGAGACATCTATCATCATACGCTGCTCTATTTTATAATCTTTCTTTGCCAATCGGGTAAGCTGCTTTAACTCTCCGTGCTCCAGCTCTGCCATAAATCCTACACTTCCCATGTTCACTCCCATGATAGGAACGCCACAGTTATGTGCCAATTTTGCCGCATGAAGCAAGGTACCGTCCCCGCCGAAACATATCAGCATATCCGCAGTTGTAATTTCCGAATCTATATCTGCGTAGACAAGATTTTTGGGTAATTCAAAATGTGGGTCCGGTTCAAAAGGGAGGCAAAAGCAAGTGTCAACGCCAGTATCTTGCAAAACCCGTGCCGCAGCCTGTGCTGTTCGAAGGCCACGATCACGG
>CAVLAO010000043.1:0-14402 GCA_963660915.1 Bacteroides sp. CAG:927
AAAAACAAGGTGTTGGACCTCGCAATGACCGAGAACTACTTTCCAAATGATGATCCGAATCAATCTCCTCTCGTGACCTGGCGATCTACCGGTCAGCTGATCTACAACAACTGGCTTAATTATTACGTCTATCAGACCACACCTTATGATTTAAAGGAGATTGGGAAAAAGGAAGATCCCACATCGACCAACGCGACTTAAAGACAGATGAAACCTCCTCATTCGCGATCATGTATAAGCACAAATCAAAGATAGGGTAAATTCATAATACAATCAATCCGGCACAACTTGCGGCAAAAAAGTCACTCGCTGTGTCGGATTGTTTTTTTGTAAGAATATTCGCAAGCTAAGCATTGCAGAAGGTACCGGGGTATCTCAAGCTCTCATAGTTTATCTTCTCACTCTTGTAACAATGCGCTGAGAAGTTCCTCTGCAGAACCGATTAAATGCTCCGCTCCATGGTCGGAAAGAAATTGTGCCGTTCGAAATCCCCATGTCGCAGAAAAACAGGGCATCCCTGCATTTTTCCCCGTAGCAATGTCCACCTCAGAATCTCCCACATAGACTGCACCCTCTACCGATCGATTCATCCTGCTCAACGCCAGAAATACACTATCCGGCGCAGGCTTTACTGCGCAATCCGCCCGATTTCCGACAACCGCAGAAAATATATTGGGAAAGTAACGATTCGTCAGCTGTTTTACCGCTTCATCCGGTTTATTGCTGACAACTGCAAGTTCAATTCCCCGCTCTTTCAATTGCTGCAGCAGCGATGAAATCCCAGGATATGGCTCCGTTTTTATCTGTGCATGATCATTGTAATATTTTCGATAAAATTGCAGCGCCACCTCAAATCGCTCATCCTTCGCTCCCTTTGGCATGCAGCGTTCAATTAATTTTGCCGCTCCATTCCCTACAAAAGCGCGCACTTCTTCCCTTGTCCGCCGAGGATACTTTACATAGTCCATAGTGATATTCACGCTGTCCAACATATCCTCCAATGTATTCAGCAAAGTGCCGTCCATATCAAAAATCACGGTTTGAACCATTCTTTTTATCTCCTTATTCCCGACAACCAGACGATATTTCTTTCCGATCCGTTTATCTATTCCGCAACAGCAACAGAATCATCGTGCCCATCATCCGTTTTCCGACACTCTCTTTTTATACTTTTCTGTAATTTCCTGCGTAACCTGCTCACGGGTTCTTTTTCCGGATGCCATGTCTCTTAAATTGTCATAGCTTGCCTGTGTCAACGACATATCTTCTATCGCCATTGTCGCTGCAACCTGTTCTATCTTCTTTTCTGTTTGCTCCTTTTTATCTTCCATAGTGATTTCCTCCCGATACACATGTACCCACCTGCGCAGAACAAGCGCAGGTGGGTGCATATAAAGTCCATTTTAGTTAGCTCAGCGCAGCTGCAGATTCCTTCAACTGACTGATTAGAGCACGCGTTTTTTCCATGTTGTCCCGTTCCCGCTGCACAACTGCTTCAGGTGCCTTGGCAACAAATTTTTCATTTGAGAGTTTTTTCTCAATTCCGGCAAGATATTTCTCTGCCTTTTCGATTTCTTTCTGCAGGCGTGCTCTCTCTGCATCCAGATCTACCAGTTCGGCCAGCGGAATATAAAGCTTTGCAACCGCGGTAACTACGCTCACCAACCCATTCAAATTTTCAGGCGATTGCGTTGAAACAGTTACCTCGCTGGCATTCGCCAGACGCTTTAAGAAAGGAACTCCCATGGAAAAGACCGTCGTCTCATCCGTAACGACCAACAGCTCCGCCTTTTTGGACGGGGGAACATTCATATCGCTGCGACGGGCACGAATCGCCTTGATCGCATCCATCACCGTCTCCATAGCCGTTTCTTCCGCGGTAAAATTAAACTTCTCGTTGTACTCTGGCCAGGACTGGAGCATCAGGAAATCGCCTTCATGGGGGAGTGCCTGCCAAATCTCTTCTGTAATAAACGGCATAAAGGGATGCAGCAGTTTCAAAATCTGCGTCAGCACATAACACAACACTTGCTGCGCTTGTTCTTTTGCCGCAGTTTTCTCACTGTTCAGTCGCGCCTTAGTCAATTCAATGTACCAATCGCAGAAGGTATCCCAGATAAAGTCATACAGCTTCTGCGCCGCAACGCCCATTTCGTAGGCTTCCATGTTCGCTGTAACATCTCGAATCACTGCATTCAGCTTGGAGAGGATCCACTTATCCTCCATCTCCAGTTGCTCCGGCAGTGCCGCCTTATCGATCGTCAGGTTCATCAGTAAGAATCGACTGGCATTCCAAATTTTATTTGAGAAATTGCGCATTGCTTCGCACCGTTCCGTATAGAAACGAATGTCGTTTCCGGGGCTGTTACCCGTAATCAGATTAAAGCGCAAAGCATCGCAGCCGAACTGGTCGATCATTTCAAGCGGATCGATACCATTCCCAAGGCTCTTGGACATTTTCCGTCCCTGCGCATCCCGCACCAGTCCGTGAATCAGTACGGTATGGAAGGGTGGCTTCTGAGTGTGCTCACAACCGGAGAAAATCATGCGTGCCACCCAGAAGAAGATGATGTCATAACCGGTGACCAACACATCCGTCGGATAGAAATAGTCCAAATCCGGTGTTTTTTCCGGCCATCCCAACGTGGAGAAGGGCCACAGCGCAGAAGAGAACCAAGTATCCAACACGTCCGGATCACGCGTTATCTGCTTGCTGCCGCAATGCTGGCAGCATTCCGGATCCTCTCGCGTGCAAGTCATCTTACCGCAGTCATCACAGTACCACACAGGAATCTGATGTCCCCACCACAGTTGGCGGGAAATGCACCAGTCATGCACATTCTCCATCCAGTTCAGATAAGTCTTGGAGAAACGTTCCGGCACGAACTTGACCTCACCGTCTTCCACAACCCGCATAGCTTCCTTTGCCAATGGCTCCATCTTTACAAACCATTGAGCGGAAATAATCGGTTCTACATCATTGTGACAACGATAGCAGGTTCCCACATTATGAGAGTAATCCTCGATTTTTTCCATCAGACCGAGTGCTTCCAAGTCCTCTATGACCTTCTCGCGGCATTCATAACGGTCCATTCCCTCATAAGGGCCGCCATTCTCGTTGACCTTTCCGTTATCGTCCAAAACGCGGATAACTTCCAGATTGTGACGAAGTCCGACTTCAAAGTCGTTGGGATCATGGGCCGGAGTCATTTTCACGCAGCCGGTGCCAAAGTCCATTTCCACATAATCATCCGCAACAATTGGAATTTCACGGTTCATAATGGGCAACATGACTGTCTTTCCCACCAGAGACTGATAACGCTCATCGTTGGGATTTACTGCAACGCCTGTATCGCCCATCATGGTTTCCGGACGGGTCGTCGCTACCACCAGATACCCGCTGCCATCTGTGAGCGGATACCGCATATGCCACAGATGGCCGGGCTTATCCTGATACTCCACCTCTGCATCGGACAACGCCGTAACACAATGGGGGCACCAGTTGATAATGCGGCTGCCCTTATAAATCAGGCCTTTTTCATAAAGTGAAACAAACACTTCCCGTACTGCCTTGGAGCAGCCTTCATCCATAGTGAATCTGGCTCTCTCCCAGTCGCAGGAAGCACCCAGTTTCTTTTGCTGTTCCACAATGCGTCCGCCAAAGCGCTCCTTCCACGCCCAGACCCGTTCAAGGAACTTCTCGCGTCCAAGGTCATAGCGCGTCAGGTTCTCCTTTGTCCGCAGTTCTTCCTCCACCTTGATCTGGGTGGCAATGCCTGCATGGTCTGTTCCCGGTACCCACAGAGCAGCATAACCCTGCATCCGTTTAAAACGAACCAGAATATCCTGCATCGTTGCATCCAACGCATGCCCCATATGCAGCTGCCCCGTCACATTTGGAGGCGGCATAACAATTGTGAACGGCTTTTTATCCGGGTCGCGTTTTCCCCGGAAGCAACCATTCTCCTCCCACTGGGAATAAATTCGATTTTCTACTTCCTTGGGATCATAAACTTTCGGCAACTCTTTTGCCATCTTATTCAACTCCTTAAAACTATGAAAAAGCGCCCTGAGTCCGGTTTGGACTCAGGGCGAATATCTCCGCGGTACCACCTGAATTCGAGCATCGAAAATACTCGCACTCCTGTCCCGATAACGGAGGACACGCCGCCGGACTTACTGCTGCTTCAGTTCCGGAGCTCCGGGACGACCTTCTCCTCCGCTTCACAAGGTCTTGCACCAAGCGACCTCTCTCTCTCGATCCGCAGGCAGGATACTCCTTCCCATCTTCGCAAATTACTATCTCATTATATCTATGAGTCTTTATAATGTCAAGATTTACAGTTATGACAGCTGCATAATCTTTTAGAGAGTGACAAATTTATATTTCCCATATTTTGAATTGAGAATTCTTTGAACTTTTTTCAGCTAAATATGTAAAATCTATTAACTTCATCTCCACGCATGGTAACATTTGGATGTAATTATTTGCAAATCTATTTCAAAACAAATTTAAAGTACAGGAGGAAAGCAAAGCCTGCGCGGATCTCAATAATGATGGTGAACTGTCTGTCTGGGAAGTGACACAAATTTATAACAAAGTAATCAACGAATAACAATCAGGACAGATATAGAACCTTCTTTTTACATGGCAAAACAAATGGCCAAAGGTCTGTTTCACAGACCTTTGGCCATTCTTATCTCAGAGTTGAAACGTCTCAGCCTTCCACCGCCAAATCCAGTGTTTCGATATACATTTCTGCCGGTAAAGCGCCTACCTTGCGATCAATGATTTCGCCGTCTTTAAAAATAATCACATTTGGAATGGACATCACTTCATATTCCTGCGCCAGTTCCGGCTGCTGATCCACGTCCACCTTGCCGATGATTGCCCTGCCTTCATACTCTTTGCCCAGTTGTTCAATCAAAGGGGCAATCATCTTGCAGGGGCCGCACCAGGTGGCCCAAAAATCCACCAACATAACGCCGCCCTTGGTCTTTGCTTCTTCAAAGCTCTTTTTGTCAAAATGAATCACTGCCATTATAATTACTTCCTTTCTTCTTGCATCAGTTCCATCAGTTCTTCCGCCGCGCATTCCGCAGCAATCAACCCTTCCCCTACTGCCTTGGCAATTTGCAATGGTTCTCCGGTAATATCTCCCGCGGCAAATACATTCGGCAAGTTCGTATGCATTTCCCGATCTACCTGAACTGCGTCGCCGTTCAGTGCCAGATTTGGCAGCAGTGCATTCGCCGCCACACTTTCCCGCAGAATAAATACACCGTCGCAGGACAAATCTCTTCCATCCACGGTTACGCCCGTCACCCGGTCGGTTCCGACAACTGCAATACGGCTTCCCCACACATGAGGAATTCCAGATTGCAATCCCTCCGGTGTATGCGACGAAACATAGGTCACTCGGCACCCGATTGATGCCAGAAAATTGGCTTCCATCGGCGCATCCTTGCTTCGTCCAACCACCACAACAGGATGGTTTCGGTAAAGCATTCCATCGCAGGTTGCGCAATAGCTCACGCCGCGGCCCAGCAATTCCTCTTCTCCGGCATACTTTATCCCTCGCGTTACACCACCTGCCAGAATCAGCTTTTTCCCCTCATAGACATCACTGCCTACTGTCAGGAAAACAGATGCACGCGCACACATTGCGCTGACCGCACGTCCTGTGACAAAATCAACGCCCATACTCCGTGCGTGTTCTTCAAACCGGTTCAGCAGTTCTGCTCCGGTCATTGCCGGCAGGCCAAGATAATTATTGACCCGCTCCGCCCGATACAACGGATTTTGTTCCATTGGATTGGATACAACCAACGCGCTGCAGCCCTTCTGCCGCGCTGCTACCCCGGCAGAAATTCCGGCCGGACCGCCGCCAAGGATTAGAATATCATGCATCGATTTGCCTCCCTTCGTATTACCTACCATTATTATATCCTAGTTTGGGTAAAACACAAGAAATATCCAACTGCTTCCCGTTGATTTTTCTTCTATTTTCGGTATAATGTAGGATATATCTTTTTTAGACAGGAGTGAGCCAATATGGCAGACGAGGAAAAGAGCACTGTCATGAGCCAGAATTTTATTCATGACTTTATCGACGAGGATCTGGCCGCAGGAGGACAGTACGAGGGCATGCAAGTACACACCCGTTTCCCACCGGAGCCAAACGGTTATCTTCATATCGGTCATGCAAAGGCTATCTTTGTTGATTTCGGCACTGCCGCCAAGTATTCCGGCATTTGCAATCTGCGCATGGATGACACGAACCCCACCAAAGAAGACGTGGAATTTGTTGATGCAATTCAGGAAGATATTCACTGGTTGGGTTACGACTGGGCTGAATTCCACTATGCAAGTGACTACTTTGAGCAGATGTATCAGTATGCTGTAGAGCTGATCAAAAAGGGGTTTGCCTATGTCTGCCAACTTTCCGCGGAAGAAATGAGTGCCAACCGCGGCGATGTGAATACTCCGGCAGTCAGTCCCTACCGAGATCGTCCCATCGCAGAATCGCTTGACCTGTTCCAGCGAATGAAAAACGGCGAATTCCCCGATGGCGCAATGACCCTTCGCGCCAAAATTGATTTGGCCAGCGGCAACTTCAATATGCGGGATCCTGCCATATACCGCATTAAGCATATGCGCCACCATCGTACCGGTGATGCATGGTGCATCTATCCCATGTATGACTTTGCTCATCCAATTGAAGATGCCTTGGAAGGCATCACTCATTCGCTTTGCACGCTTGAATTCGAGGATCACCGTCCTCTGTATGACTGGGTTATCAACAACATCACCCTTCCCTACCACAAGCCACGTCAGATCGAGTTTGCCCGTCTCGGCATCGACCATACTGTTATGAGCAAACGCAAGCTGCGCCAATTGGTGGAACAGCACTATGTCTCCGGTTGGGACGACCCTCGCATGCCCACTATTTGCGGACTGCGCCGTCGTGGCTATACACCGGCCTCAATTCGTTCCTTCTCTGAGCAAATCGGCGTTTCCAAAGCTGCTTCTACTGTGGAATATTCCTTCTTGGAGCATTGCCTTCGCTCCGACTTGGACAATACCGCTCAACGGGTCATGGCGGTTATCCGCCCCTTAAAGCTGATTATCACCAACTATCCCGAGGGACAGAGCGAAACCTTTGAGGTAGAAAATCACCCCAAGCACCCCGAAATGGGCACTCATACGGTCAGCTTTTCACGAGAGCTCTATATCGAGCAGGAAGATTTTCTTGAAACGCCCATTCCGAAATACAAGCGCCTGTATCCCAACGGACCGGAATGCCGCCTGAAGAGCGCCTATCTGATTCACTGCACAGGCTGCCGCAAAGATGAAAACGGTAATGTGATCGAAGTCTATGCCGAATATGATCCGAACTCCAGAGGCGGCAATCCTGCTGACGGCCGCAAAGTCAAAGGTGCCACCATTCACTGGGTAGATGCTGCCACCGCCATCACTGCTGAGGTTCGCCTCTATGATAATCTTTTCTCCGATGCCTCTCCCGATGCCGGCGGCAAAGATTTTCTTGAGTGCCTGAATCCGAATTCACTGGAAGTACTCACAAACTGCAAACTGGAATCTTCTCTGGCAAGCGCCTCTGTACCTGCATCTTTTCAGTTCATGCGGCAAGGCTATTTCTGCGTAGACAACCGGGATTCAAAGCCTGGAGCACCGGTATTTAATCGCAGCGTGTCGCTTAAGGACAGCTTTAAACCCGGCAAATAATTCGTTTCATCTGTGTAATGGGGGTAATTATATGCCAAGCGATGTGTCGATCCGATGTCTGCTGACTGCCGCCCGCTATAACAGCTTTACCAAAGCAGCAGAGGATCTTTATCTGACTCGTCAGGCCGTCAGTCAGCAGATTGCCGCTTTAGAACGCGAGCTTGGCGCTAAGCTTTTCGATCGCACAACCTCCAAGGTGACCCCAACCGCGGTAGGCGAGCTGTACATCCGCTTTTTTGAAGAGGAATTGCTCCGATGGGATGAGGTGCAGCGCAAAGCCGAATCTATTCTGAAACAGGAAGGCGAGAGAATTTATATCGGCTGTCTTTACGCCACAGATCTTGGTGATCAAATTCTGGAGCGAATCGAGCAAAGCCGTACCCGGGGGCTCAGCTTTGACATTGTCTGGGAACGACGGGAAGCACACGAACTGCTGTCGCAACTTTTGGATGGCAAACAGGATGTCATCTTTGTTTTTGATCAGGCCGTATTGAATTCGCCGGAAATAGACCGAATGGACTATTTCTGCTTTGCCCGGTCACAAGGCGTCATCGCCGTTCGAAAGACGCATCCTCTCGTGCATCCCGGCGCTGTTGCAAAGGACTTTGAACATCAACCATGCTATCTTGCAGAAGGAATGCAGCCGGGTTCGCAAACAAAAGCCGACTTTCTTCGAGACTTTGCCCGGAGCGGACTGGATTTTACAGACGTCCGCATTTTGCCTAACCGTGAATCGGTGCAAACAATGGTTGAATCCGGACACGGCATCACAACCTGCACGGATATGGAACGCTTCATTCACTACTCCAATATCATCAGCTATCCCGTTAATCGCTTTCAGGATATCTACTGCGTTTGGCGGCGTTCTGAGCAGCGGCCACACATCAAAGCATTTCTTTCTCTGCTTCAAGACGAGAAAAATAATTAAATATCTGGATCTAAAGAAAGATTGACAAGTGTTACCTCGCAGCACTTGTCAATCTTTTTATTTACAAATTGCCATAAAAGGCTTGCTTGTCAAGCGTTCTTATGGATGTTATAACAAAAGTGCACAAAGAAACGTTTCTTCCGCTTGCAACTTAAGGCACAATTCACAATTTCTATTTGAGGGAGGAAAAAGATAATGACAAGCATAGCAGTGTCTGGCATTGCAGTCGTCATTGGCATCGTACTGTTCATCATTCTGGCTTACAAAGGCATGTCCCCCATTCTCGCATCACTGGTTGCAGCCGTCATCATTGGCTTTACCTGTGAAGGCGGTGTCATGAACGCTGTCTTTAACACGTTCATGTCTCAGGCGATTAACTTTATAAGCGCCGTCCTGCTGCTGATTGTAGTCGGCGGACTCCTGGCAGCCGTGCTGGAAATCACCGGAACCACTGATTCTCTGGCAAACGGAATTATTCGGCTTCTGGGCGAGCGGTCCATTCCCGTCATCGTCTTTGTTATGACTGGGCTACTCTGCTTTTTAGGTGTTGGCTCCTATCAATTTATCGTCGCGCCTCTGGCTCTTGGCTTGCTGCAAAAAGCAAACATTCCCCGAAACGTAGGCTTGATTGCCATGATGGTCGGAGCAAATGCAGTCACTTATTGCCTGCCGGGCACTTCTGTCACGCCAAATCTGATGCCCACCACAATTCTTGGTACAAACATTTATGCCGGTGCAATCCCGGGCTTGGTTGCATTTCTCTTAGCCACAATACTCGGGCTTGGATATGTTTACTGGATGATGCGAAGCTATGTAAAACAAGGCGCCGGATTTGAGCAGAGCACTATCCTCAACGCAGGTCCGCCATCCGCTTCAACTCAGGAAGCCGTACAGGAAAAGCCCATGCCGCCCTTCTGGACCGCTGTCGTTACGATCATCCTGCTCTTTGGTCTTTGCTTCCTGTTTACAATGGTTCCCAGCACAGGGCTGGATGCCACGCAAGCTGTCATCATGGCTCAGCTTCTGGCCGCTTTGTGGGCCTTTGTTGTCAACTTTAAGTACATGAACCGCTCTACTTTGTTGAAGGATCTCTCCACTGGCACCCTGGCCGTTATTCCGCTCATTGTCATGCTGGGTTTCATATCCGGTTTTGGTGCGGTTGCTCAAAGTACAGCCGCTTTCTCTGCCTTGTTAGGCAGCCTGTTGTCTATGAACATCAATCCATATCTGCTCACCTTCATCGGTGTCGCTGTTCTGGCCGGCTGCATGGGAAACGGAACCGGGGCACTGGTCCTAGTACTGAACGCACTTTATCCAACTCTGTCCGCAGCAAATGCCAATATGGGTGCAATTCACCGCATTGCAACAACTACGGCCTCAACTTTGGATTCCCTGCCCCATTGCACGAACGTTTGTGTGTCCATGCAGGTGTTTGGTCTGAATCACAAGAGCAGCTACAAGTATGTCTTTATCAGCACGGTCGTAATTCCCCTTATCTATGCCGGAGTTACAACTCTGTTGAGTATGCTAATCTACTAATCATTCTGAAAGGAGCATTGATTCTATGAATGTAACCGGACAAACTCTCGAGGAAATGGTAACTCGTTGGGAAGATCGGCGAGAAATCCAAAACCTGATGGGGCGTTATACCTACGCCCTGCTATTAAAACAGGAGAAAGAAGTGTTCGACACCTACTGGTGCAAAAAAGCAGAACAGCCTTCTCTTGGTCTGAATAATGGTTATTATGTTGGCTATGACTCAGTTCGCGGTTATTATGAGGCACTGCACCAAAAAAACCTGCTGCGCACAAAACTGATTTTGCAGGATTTTGCCGATCAGGCCGACGGAAAAACAGAAGAAGAACTCTACGGCTGCGGTGTTTTGGAACATAAACCTCTGTGCAACCAGATCATTGAAATTGCCTCTGACGGAAAAACCGCAAAAGCCTTCTGGTATGCCGTTGGCAAGCAGGATGAATATGGTGCTTCCGGTCCCTTATCCTACTGGACTTTTGGTATGTTCGGTGTAGACTTTGTTTGGGAAGATGAGGAATGGCGTATTTGGCACATGACCTACGTAGAAGATATTCACACACCCTGCGGTGAAAAATGGACCACAGTACCAAAGCAGCGCCCTGCCAATCCAATCTATCAACCTATGGCAGAGTTTCAGTTGCCCAAGCCAACTGTATCGACTCCTCTTCGGCAGCTTTACACCCCGAGGCGCCCCTTTACCAAAACTCTGCCTCTGCCAGAGGCCTACACTACCTTTGCTGAAACCTTCAGCTACGGTTATCAAGGAGGGATTTCATAATGAGCAATTACGAAGAGAAAAACAAGATGTGGCGCGTTTGGTCTGCTGAACAGATCAAAGACCTGATGAGCCGCCGCGCTATGTACTCGGCAAATGAAGACCGTGCAAGAGAACTGGATGAACTGTGGGTAAATCAACCGGAGCACCAGAAAACCGCTGCATTCGGTCGAAACTATGGCTACTATGTTGGTCTGGATGAAATTCGCAGTTATTACGTAGACCAACACAAAAACAATATTCAATCGGCAAACGGAATCGGTTACATGGAGTGCCATCCGGTTTGCTCCCCCTATGTTCAGTTAGCCGAGGACGGAATGTCTGCTCGCGGTCTTTGGTATTCCATTGGTCAGGAAACCTATCCTGATTCGGATGGACATCCTCGCGGACTCTGGGTAAACGACAAAATTGCTGCTGACTTTCTCCTTGAGGAGGGTGGCTGGAAAATTTGGCACCTCATACTTTCAAATGACGTATGGCACGAAGCCGGCACCCCCATCACAGAAATGCCGGATAAACTTCCGGAAGAAATGGATTGGGTCCGCAAAGAGTTCGGAACTCCCACTATCCCGATGGAGGTACACAATCCGCTCTATCTCTGGTGCGATGACTACCCCACTATCCCGCCCCGCTACCAGACAATAAATGCCGAAAACAGTTATGGTCCCGAAGGACATCCGAATTACCGGAAGGAGGCACAGGTATGAATCGAAATCTTTCTCTGTCACAGCGCGTAACCCGCGCGGCTGACAGCTGTGAATTGGAACGCGTCCTTGCAACTCACAACTATCTGCATGCTGCCAGCCGCTCCTACGAAGAGTGGTCAACGGTATGGTCCAAAAGAGATGACACCTCCTGGGCTCACTTTTTTGGGCGTATGCGTGGCTATGCATCCATCTGGATGGGCAGTGTAGTAGACTATGATCAGCAGTGCATCGAAAACTATCGCAAGATTGAGGCAAATTATCCGGAAGTTGCCAGCATGGATTATCGTCCTCTGTTTAACAACGCCATGCACACCTTGACCAATGGCATTATTGAAGTTGCCGATGACGGGCAAAGCGCCCGCGCTTCCTATATCACGCCGGGATTGCTGTACAGCTTTCTGAATGACGACAAAATGCCCTGGGGCTCCATGTTGTGGGAACGCTACGGCATGGATTTCATAAAAGAAGATGGTGAGTGGAAATTCCTTCACTATCAGGTTTGCCCTGAATTCTTTGCTCTCTATGATGTATTCAATCCGGCCGAGTTAAAGTATCACAATCTGAAAGAAGGCATTCCGGATCCTCCCCAGTCCTCTCCCGCTTATTTGGATGATCCCGGCCCCCTGCACAAAGAATGTGATCCTCTGCAACCGGTACAAAATACCTGCCCACCGCCACTGCCCTATGCAAAGCTAGATAATAACAACACATATACACAATGTGACTGCTATGATAACTGAGGTGCGCATATGGATTCGATTAAAGAAATGACAGCAACCTGCTTCCTGCCGGACGGAACCTACACCCTGCGACTTATGGCTCCAAAAGGCACGCCGGAACACACCATAACCTTTAAACTGGAAAATGGTGTCTATCGTGCCGAAATCCAGACCGAACACGGACCACAGACCGCAAAACATCTCAAAATCCAAGATCGTCACATCCTTTGGCAGCAATTCGGCGGAACTCCCGGAACCGAATTATTTCAATATGATATGGAGATTTTTCCGGGGAATCTCCTAATGGGAAAATGCTATCGAATTGATGTTCCTGCTAAAGAAGCTCCTGCAAGTCCTGTGATTGCTGAGGCAGTCCAATAAGAAAAACAACCGGATTCAGGGTCGTTTGACCTTGGATCCGGTTGTTTTATCTTATGATTCAGAATTGGTTATGGATGATGCGTTTACCAGTTATCCTTTTCTTCTGCATAGAGTGAGGGTAAAATTGCAGCAAGATTTGTAAACTCTTTGATGTTGTGTCCAAACAATGCACGAGGCATTGCTTCCGGAACAGATGCGCCATCCGGCACCAACTTGATAATCTCTCCCTGCTCATTCAATCCATATCCCATCCAGAAGTGGGATTTGAACCAAATGCCCCCCTCTGCCGCAACTGCCTTATGCGTCATGACTGCCGGAGATCCGCTGGCCCCGACTGCACATACCATAGTGGAACAGGTTGGTGTGCCTATTTTGCTCATATCATAGCCCAGATCGGACGGTTTCTTAAAGCTGAGCTTTAATGGATCAGCGCCAAGACCGATATCCTCCAAAATATCATGCGTGACGCCCCAGGTTTTTTCATTCAAAGGAACCTTCGGATTAAGAACATATTCCGGCTCCATGGCCCTGGCATAGTAGTGATCCTCCGGATCCCAAATCTTGTAGCGCAGGTCAGGACCAACACAGTGCCAACCAAACCACCAATCGATCATTTCCGGTGTAACTCCCGGCATAAAGGTTGAATTTGCCACAAACCCAGTACCATCCGGAGCAACTGTAAAACCAACCGTCAATCGGATATCTTTGTCATCCAAAAAGTCATTTCTCCGCGTGATCGGCGTAGCCAGTGCCGGATCTGCCATATCTGCATGCCAAATGTCCAGTTTTTCCTGTGGAATCGTAGCCATCTTTGCAAAAAAATACTTTGCATAAGGAAGTTTCTTTTCTTCGTCCGTAATTTCAACCATGTTAAAATCTCCTCTCTTATTTGGTCTGAACAACAGGTCCATTTTCATAAACATATCGCCAGCAATATTCACCGGCAGGCGCTACTGTCAAGTTGCATTGGACATTTTGGGTCGGATCGGGATGCCCCTGCCACAGCGCATAGAGCTGCGGCAAAAACTGCGGCCAACGACTGGCCTCATACTCTGCATGATCCGTTGCGCTTGGCGCAACCGGCATCGCCTCCGGATTCTCTGCCAGCATTTCTTTCACAAAATGCGGTGGTTCATGAGCGGTTGTGCTAGCCACGGCAGCAGTAATATGTCGACAGCCGCCTTCGCAACTGTCCCACATATGGACTGTCATGTCTATAAACTCGTCCAAATCATTAAAAACACCCTCTACAATGACATGTTCCAATGCCGCAGTAAAAGGAAAATAACTTAACGGCAAACGGTTGATCTGGATACCGCTGCCGCCAAACACAGCCGCTCCTTCTCCCACCGATTCAGAAATCATGTGAGCAGATTGTTCAAAACCAACCCGCCACGGTTCCTTGACCCAGTTAAAACGTTTGTGTGATCCCGGTGCCCACAGATAATACCCTTTCTCCATATTGGCCCAAAACCAATCCAACATTTCTACCGTAACTCCAGGCAGAAAATGCTGTGTTTGAGACTGGAGCACCCACTTGTTTTCCTTTGCCATTGGATTCAATTTCAACTCCGGAATCGCGGGCTCAGGTTTTTCCAGTGGTTTGAAC
>CAVLAO010000044.1:0-14056 GCA_963660915.1 Bacteroides sp. CAG:927
GTAGACGAAAATAAGGCACAAATACTCCGGCAAATCAGAAATCGCCCGGGTCAAAATTTCTTTTTTCTTTTCACTGCAGCCGAACAGATCAAAATCCGTCACCACAATCAATGTACGCTCGCTCATCATCGGAAAGTTGTCCATAGTGGCAGCAAGTTCCGTCACATCAATCTCTTTTCCCTGAAAGGTATGCAGGTTAAATTCCTCCATTCCTTCCGGAACAAGCTGCTGACGTATCTGAGTCTCGCACTGCTCCATAAGGTATTTTTCTTCCCCATGAAACACATACATTTGCCCGATCTGTCCGGATTTTAAATCCTGCCGCAACTTTTTATATGCGCTTCGATCTACCTTTTTTCCCGCCATATGCTGTCCTTTCAACGGCAACGAATTGTTATCGTACCGTTTCCATCTGTCCTGTAAATTTCGCATCCATACGCAGCCATCCGGCTCAATGCCTCATCCCCCGGCAAGCCATAGCTGTTATCTTTTTTTACGCTAATAATCACTGTTTTGGGGCGCAATGTCCGCAGTAAATAAGCACCTGTGGCATGATTTGATCCATGATGACCGGCTATAAATACATCCAACTGGGGCAGGCTTTCCCGTTCTAACAGCAATTGCTCCTGCTCCTGGGCCATGTCTCCGGTAATCAGGGCATGAAAACGCTCCCGACTGCACAAAACACTCAAGCTTTCCGCATTGTCTGAATCATCCTCCGATGTAATCGGCGGATAAATTGTCAGTTTGGCTCCTCCGAATGCAGCAACAGTAGTCTCTCTTACCCAGCGAATCGGGCACCGATGCTGCGCCGCCAGGCGTTCCACCTCGCTTCTCCCTCCGGAATCATCCTCAACATCCGGCAAAAGCAAAAGTTGCACCGAAATGCGATCCATCAATTCCTCTAACCCGTTGATGTGATCTGAATCGTAATGCGTCAAGATCAGCACTGCCAGTGTTTTTCCGCCGCCGGATTGAATATAATCCGCTGTCACTGCACCTGCATCATCACCACCGCAGTCCACAGCTGCAAAGTTTCCCTGCGCACATAGAACCGTGGCAGATCCCTGTCCTACGTCCAGCACAGAAATCGTCAGCGGCATCCCGCTCACACTGGTCATACGCAGCGTCAGTGCCAGAAAAAGTAACCATCCTCCACAGAGCACAGGCAAAATTGGCCTTCTGCGAAGCGGTTTGATCCACACAATTGCTGCCGCAAACAGCATCAGCATTGCCAGACAGCCTGTCAAATAGAGATTATCTGTGCGAAGTGCAGAAAATGTTCCCTGTCCCAACCATTCCGCCACACGAAGCAGATAGCTCAGTAAACCGCCTACCGGCACCGCCAAAAGTGAGGCCAGTTTGGGAAAAAAGGGTGTCAACGCACAAAGAAATGCGCCTCCGACAAAAGCTACTGATGCGGCCCACAGCGAAAGGATATTGGATATCGGCCCCACCAGAGATACGGACTCAAAATACCACATTGACAGCGGCAATGTCAACATCACTGCACAGCACGCGGCAGATATTCCTCCGAGAACTATGACTGCACCGCCACGGCTCACACGCCACAACCATTCCCTTTTCCATTTTTTCTTCCATGGATGCATAACTGCACGATAGACCGCAGGATAAAAGCAAATCAGTCCGGTTACCGCAGCAAAGGAAAGCTGCAGGCTCACGCTCTCAGATGCATAAGGATTCTGCATCAATAAAATCATAAGTGCGAAGGCCAGAGATGTAGGCGGATCTGCCTCCCGATTGAAAAACGGAGCGATCAACAGCAAAATTGACATCACAACCGCTCTCCAGACAGAACTGGATCCCCCTGTCATTAGTGCAAACCCGATCAGCACAGGAACCACGATCAAAATCCGCCGCCGTTTCTGCCCCGGCAAGAGAAACAGAACGCCAGTCAGGAATCCCACATGCAAGCCCGACACGGCAAGCAGATGCGCCATACCGGCACGCCGAAAGTTGGAATACACCGTATCAGAAAGCGCAGACTTATCCCCCGTCAGCAGTCCTGACAGCAACGCTCCCCGATCTCCGGAAAAGCTACTCTGCGCAGTATCTTTCACCCACTTTCCCAGGGTCTGCAGCCAATACCGTGGCGGAACTGTCTCTACTGTATACGCCTCGGCAATTTCTGCTTTACCCTGCAGGAAAATCCCTCTTGCTGCAACAAAATGGTTTGATTCCTCAAAAACAGACTCGTATTGGATATTTCCCCATAATGTATCACTGGGCTTCAGCGTCCGATAGAAAGGCTCCAACCATACTTGCACCTGCTTCCCTGCACCTGCACCGCTTTTTACCTTCAGCAAAAGGGAAACTCCGTACTCCCCCTCCTCCGGATACGTTGCAACCTCAGCTGTAAAAGCGCTTTCTGTCCCGGACAGTGCTTCCGCAGGCTGTATAACCAGCGCAGAATATCCGGAAAACCATCCCGCTCCAAGGCAAATTCCTGCCATTGCCACACACAGCTGCACTTTTCTATTTTTGCCTTTCCATATGGAAAGCACAAATCCAACGGCGGATACTGCTGCAATCAACCACGAAACCCAATGCAGCGATATGACACAGCAAACAAACTGTACAAAAGGGCAGCGCAAAACGCACGAAATATCGCATGGATTGCCCTCCCTTCTGCTTTTCTGTAATTTTAACATACCATAGACAAATAGGACAACACAATACAATTTTTATCTGCTTCGGATTTCTACAGGCTTGGAAACAATCCTCGCAATCATCCTCTCACAAGGGCAGTCTTTTCCGCTCAATCCAATGCCAGTCCCCAATAAGGCAATTCATCCGCCTTCGGGAAGCGTTTTCCTCCGGGAATCCAAACACAATCGCCGGTTATCTCTCCAAATTCCGAATGCCAAAATGCCGGTGTACGCACTTCCGCACACTCCAATTTCCATTCATTCAATAAAAGGCGAGCACACCGCACCGGATTTAATTTTGGGCAAAGCAATTCCCGCACAATCAGCCGTTTCTCCTCTCGATCACAAGCACAAACGGCAAACTTACCATCTAGTTCTAATCGATAGAGTCCACCGTCATACAATTGGCAAAACCGTTGTTGAAGGTTTACCATATTTTGCGGCAGCTTCGCGTGGGGGTGTCCTTCCAGCAACTGCTCCCGCAATAACAGGTACTGCGCTCCACTGAGTGGGAAAACTTTCCCCGACGGCATCTCCGCCTCCGGTAAAACCAATCCGGTTCGGCGAAAAAAGGTCGACCGAGTCCCTAAAATATCGCTATACCATTGCGTCAAACTTTTACTTGCCGGCAAAAAGCATACTGCATCAGCCCCTCGCAGGTACGCTTCTGCACCGGAACGCCAGATTGTACGTCCGCCAAGTCCCATTCCGCGGTACTCCTCCGGTGTTCCCAATGCGTACAGATAGACCGTCGACTGTTCTTGCCCCGAGAAGCCTGTCAACACAACGCCTTCCATCATGTAAATCGCACTGCAAAGCGCACCATCCACCTCAGCTGCAATTCCCTGCCCCGGCCGATAACATTGCGAAAAATACAGCTCCGCACAGGCAGTATCTCCATCATAGGCTGCACTCCAAATGTTTCGCAGTTCCGGCTCATCTCCTGCTCGTGTCAGTCGAAATACAGGCTTAGACATAATATTTGCTCCTTTACAATCGCTTTCGTTTTCCTGCACACCATTATAAGCGCAGTTTTAAAAAAAGAAAAGGCGCATCCACTTGCGTGGATACGCCTTTGAAATCAGGCTTGAATTCGCCGGGGACTGCTCTTGCGAACTGCTGCATGATCTACTACGTAAACCATCATATAGCCGCAGGCACAAACCGGGACGGCAATTACAAGATCCAAGACCGAATGCTGCTTCAGAAACACAGTTGAAATGCTGATCAACACGGCTGTGATTGTAAACGCAATACGCCAACCTGGAGTAGAAAACTTTCTGGAATCCCAACCTGCAAACAGCGACGCAACCGAGCCGATTACATGCAGAGACGGGCAGACATTTGTGCTGGTATCAAACTGGTAAAATGCCGCCATAAACTGAGTCAGCACATTATCCCGCGGAAAAGTATCCGGACGAAGCACCTGCGCATTGGGAAAGAGATAGAAAATCATCAATGCAACGGAGTGCGTAATGATAACAAACTTCATCATGCGCTTAAACGCCGGAACATCAAAAAACAGGGTATATATCACCATTCCCCCAAGAAAGACAAACCAGAAAAGGTAGGGAATTAAAAACAACTCCTGAAACGGAATCACATCGTCCAGCCAGCAGTGCATTAAGTGATAGTAATGCACCTCCCGCACGCGCTCCAGATAAAAGAAAATCAGCCCATATACCGGCCAAAACAGCAGCAAGTACAAGTGACAGAACTCCTGTGTATTCAAACGGCTGGGGCGAAACCGCCGGTAATTCACGCGATAAACTTCATTCTCCATTGCAAACCTCCCTGTTGGTCTGTACCTTTCGTATCGTATCCTTATTATAGAAAGATTTGAGCTAAAATCAACCGAGATTAAGGAGATTTTAAGAAACCAATTTCACAAAAATATTCTCATTTTCAGTCTCACTTCAGTTCAAATTGTTAGACTAACCTGTATAGAAGGGAGCGATAGGCAAATGAAACGCAGGAATCAAAAAAAGAATTCCATCGAACGGAAATGGCTGATTGTGATCGGATGCGGAACTCTGATGGCTCTGATTGCTTTTATTGCCGTATTTCATAATTGCTTTACAATTGCGCCAACTTCAACAAAAGCCTCTTTTCTTGTCTGGAAATTGATTTCGCATTTCATTCACATTTAACACATATTTTTGTTTCCCCCTGCCCTCCTTTTTGCTATAATGAAGGAAAGATACGCATCCACATCTGCGACAGGAGGAACACAATGGGAAAAATGCATCCGAAGCATACATCTGTTCCTCCGCGCGCAACACTGATTCAGCGCATAAAATTTTTACTCTTAGGTTATCGCGCTCTGGACTGGAAGCAGAAAAAGCCAAAGGCTCCAAAAAAGGCTGATACGGCAGGGAGGGTCTCCATGGGAAAGAAATGTTATACAAATCGAGAGTTATCATGGCTGCAATTTAATGAGCGGGTTTTAAATGAAGCCGGCAATCCCCGTGTTCCTCTGGCAGAACGGCTTAGTTTTGCTGCAATTTATCAGTCCAATTTGGATGAATTTTTTATGGTTCGCGTAGGAACCCTAATGGCACAAATCGCCGCGGACAGCAAATTAAGGGACAACAAAACCAACATGACGGCAAAAGAACAGGTTGCCGCCATTGTCAAGCGCACCGCCGAGCTGGAAACAAAAAAAGGTCTTGTTTATGAACAGCTCATGGGTGAATTGGAACCCCATGGTGTACGCATCATTAACTTCAATCGGTTGTCCAACGAAGAGGGTGCCCTGTTGGAGAGCTATTTTGACGCTCAAATTGCTCCATTCCTCTCTCCTATGATCATTTCTACTCAGCAACCGTTCCCCTTCTTGGACAACGAGCAACTCTACGCTGTGGTTTTGCTGGAAAAGAACGGGAAGTCTCGCATTGGAGTAGTTCCCTGCAACAACAGCGTATTTCGCCGTTTGATTGAAATCCCGACCCGTCCCGGAAACTTTATGCTCAGCGAGGAATTGATTCTTCATTTTGTTTCCAAGCTGTTTACCAAATATGCTGTGAAAGAAAAGTCCATTATGCGAATTACCCGCAACGCAGATCTGGACAGCATCACAGCCTATGATGAGGATCTGGATTACCGGGACAACATGGAACAGTTAATTCGCCGCCGCCGCCGTCTTGGCCCCGTTCGTCTGGAACTTAGCCGCACTATGGGCAAGAAGATGCGCTCTACCCTGGCAGATTATCTTGGCATTAAGCAAAGCCATGTATTTCTGTCCCCCACACCGTTGGATTTGACCTTTGTCTCCCGTTTACAAAGTTATCTCCATCCGAAACGCGATCTCTTCTATCCTCGCCGCGTGCCGCAGCTCTCCCCTGCACTGGACATTAAGCAAGGCATAATTGACCAGATCCAACAGAAAGATGTACTGCTCTCCTATCCCTTTGAAAGCATGCGTCCCTTCCTGGAACTGCTCCAACAGGCCGGTCAGGATGAGCGCGTCATGTCCATTAAAATGACGCTCTATCGCGTGGCCTCCCACAGCAAGGTAGTAGAATATCTCATTGATGCGGCAGAAAACGGCAAAGATGTCACCGTATTAATGGAACTTCGCGCCCGCTTTGATGAGGCAAACAACATTGAGATGTCACGTCGGTTGGAGGACGCCGGATGCAGAGTGATCTATGGACTTTCAGACTACAAAGTTCATTCAAAACTTTGCCTTATTACCTGTCGAAATGAAGACGGTGAATTGAGCTACATCACCCAGTTCGGCACCGGCAACTATAACGAAAAAACAGCTCAGGCCTATACTGATCTCAGTCTGATGACCGCAAATGCCGACCTGGGCGCAGAAGCCGCACAGGTTTTCACCGCTCTGTCCTGCGGCGAGACCATTGAGGAATGTCATCATCTGATGGTAGCACCCCATTGTCTGCAGTCCCGCGTACTGAGTCTGATTGAGCGGGAAACCGAAAAAGGCCCGGAAGGATATATCGGCGTAAAAATCAATTCTTTGACTGACAAGGACATTATCAAGAAGCTGATTAATGCATCCAAAGCCGGCGTTAAAATTGAACTCATTGTGCGCGGCATTTGCTGTTTAAAGCCAAAAGTTCCGGAAAAAACGGAGAATATCACAGTGGTTAGTGTAGTAGGCCGTTTTTTGGAACATTCCCGCATCTATCGCTTTGGCCGTGAAGGCTCTCCTGATGAACAGATCTATATTGCTTCTGCCGACTTTATGACTCGCAACACCCTGCGCCGGGTCGAGGTTGCGGTTCCCATTTATGACGAGGACATCAAGCGCCGAATTCGCCACATCTTCGACACGGTTATGCTGGATGACGAAAAAGGGAAAGAACAGTTGGCAGACGGAAACTATGTGGATCGTCATCTGAATGAACCGCCCCTGAATTCTCAAGAGCTGTTTTATACTGAGGCATATGAGGCAATCAAAAATATGACAGGAAGGAATGAGGTGCAATGCTGAAAATCGGTATTCTCACCAGCGGCGGCGATTGTCAGGCACTGAATGCTGCCATGCGCGGAGTGGTGAAAGCCCTCAGCGCACAGGAAGATGTCAAAATCTATGGTTTTGAAGATGGTTACAAAGGATTGATTTACGGAAAATACCACATGCTGACCAGCGAGGACTTTTCCGGCATTCTAACCATGGGCGGCACCATTCTCGGCACCTCCCGTCAGCCTTTCAAGCAAATGCGTGTTCCCGATGAAAACGGGCTTGATAAAGTGGCATCCATGAAGAAAAATTACAGGGCGCTGGGATTGGATTGTCTGGTGATTCTGGGTGGAAACGGAACGCACAAAACTGCAAATCTGCTCAGTCAGGAAGGGTTAAATGTTGTAACTCTGCCCAAAACCATCGACAATGATCTCTGGGGCTCGGACATGACCTTTGGCTTTCACAGTGCTCTGGAAATTGCTACAAACGCAATTGATTGCATTCATACGACCGCAGCCTCTCATGGGCGCGTATTTATTGTGGAAGTCATGGGGCACAAGGTGGGCTGGTTAACCCTGTATGCCGGTATTGCCGGCGGTGCAGATATTATTCTTCTTCCGGAAATCCCCTATGATGTGGACAAGGTAGTTGAGGCTATTGCCAAAAGAGATGCCAACGGCAAACGCTTCACCATTCTGGCCGTAGCAGAGGGCGCTGTTTCCAAAGAAACTGCTGCACTGTCCAAAAAAGAGCGAAAAGAGCGGGCTAAAACCAACGCTTATCCGTCCATCTCCTACGAATTGGCCGATCAAATCTATCAGAAAACCGGCAAGGAAATCCGCATCACCGTACCCGGTCACACCCAGCGCGGCGGTTCCCCCTGCCCCTATGATCGTGTGTTATCCACCCGTCTTGGCGCGGCAGCCGCACAATTGATTCTGGAAAAGAAATTCGGAAATATGGTTGCAGTGGTCAATGGCGAAATCAAACCCGTTCCATTAAGCGAAGTAGCCGGAAAGCTGAAGATGGTAGATCCGAACAGCTCTATTATTCGGGAAGGAAAAGCAATCGGCATTTGCTTTGGCGACTAAGTAAGGAGAACCATCCATGCCCATATGTGAACAAACCGGAGGCTGCGGTCACTGCTGCGGAAATTGCGGCAGCTGTCAACCAAATCAGGATCTTTATCTAACCGAGCCAGAGCTTTCTCTGCTGCACCAATTTGCCCAACAACCCTTTTGGCCCGTCGCACGATGCGCTGACGATTTCAATCCTGTATTTCTGGAAGGTGAAGATGCCTCTGCCGATCAAACGGCGCTCCAATTGCTTGCACAGAAACGGTTGATCCGCATGGACTACGATCTGCCGCTAAGCAATTTTGACTATGCCTCTTATCAAGCCTACCCCCACAAAGGAAGCATGGCGCTTACTGCCCTTGGTATAGAAGTACTGGAACTGTTGGATGTACAGGGAATAGAAGAATAACCCGTATCAACAAAAAGCCGGACACTGCGCATACACAGTGCCCGGCTTAATCTATTGAGACAATATAATATAATTTTACTTCACAAACTGTTCTGTGACCTCGGCGATATGATCTGCGCACAGACCGAACTGCTTAAGCAGATCGGCTGCCGGACCGGAATGGCCGTACTCATCATTCACGCCAATGCGCTTGACCGGAGTGGGGCACTGTTCGCTCAGGCAGGAGCAAACAGCCTCGCCCAAGCCGCCAATTACAGAGTGCTCCTCAACAGTGACAATTTTGCCGCATTCCTTTGCCGCCTGAAGCACCAACGCCTCATCCAAAGGCTTAATGGTGCACATATTAATCACACGGGCATGGATTCCCTTATCCGCCAGTTGTTTTGCGGCTTCCATCGCTTCGTTCACCATCAGGCCGGTAGCAATAATTGCCACATCCGTACCTTCCGTCAGAACTTCGCCCTTTCCAATTTCAAATTTAAAGTCATCATTGTGGAACACAGGGCTGGCAAAGCGGGAAAAGCGCATATACACCGGGCCGACATACTCTGCTGCAGCACGAACAACCGCACGAGCCTCAACGTCGTCTGACGGGCACATCACCACCATGCCGGGGATGGTGCGCATCACAGCAAAATCTTCATTGCACTGATGGGATGCTCCATCCTCGCCCACTGAAATACCGCCGTGGGTTGCACCAATCTTCACATTCAGGTGCGGATAACCCACTGTGTTGCGGATCTGCTCAAAAGCACGTCCGGCAGCAAACATAGCGAAGGATGAAGCGAAAGGCACATACCCCATCGTGGACAATCCGGCAGCAACACCGACCATGTCCGCCTCTGCAATGCCGCAGTCAATGTGCCGTTCAGGGAAAGCTTTTTTGAAAATTCCAGTCTTTGTAGCTCCGGCCAGATCAGCGTCCAACACAATCAAGTTGGGCATTTCCTTGCCCAATTCCGTCAGCATATTGCCATAGCTTTCGCGGGTGGCGATTTTTTTCACGTCTGCCATCTTACTTCGCCTCCAGTTCTGCCAGCTGCGCACGCAACTCATTCATAGCAACTTCGTACTGTTCTGCATTGGGGGCTGTTCCATGCCAGCCGACCTGATTTTCCATGAAGCTGACGCCCTTGCCCTTGACCGTCTTCATCACAATTCCAAATGGTTTGCCCTTTGTTGCCTTTGCCAGCGTAAATGCGGCATCGATCTGATCAAAATCATGCCCGTCAATTTCAACGCACGCAAGACCAAATGCACGCATCTTTTCCGCAATGGGATAGGGGCTCATAACTTCCCCTACAGGGCCGTCAATCTGCAGGCCGTTGTTATCTACAATAATAACAAGATTATCCAGGTTTCGATGGGCGGCAAACATCATTGCCTCCCAAACCTGACCCTCCTGAATTTCACCATCGCCCAACAGCGTATAAACCCGTTCGCTTCCGCCATTCAGCTTTGCACCCAGTGCCATGCCGCAAGCGGTTGAGATTCCCTGTCCAAGGGATCCGGTAGACATGTCAATACCGGGCACCGTATTCATATTGGGATGACCCTGCAGATAGCTGCCGATATGACGCAGTGTCTTCAGGTCTTCTTCCGGGAAGAATCCCTTCAGCGCCAGCGCAGCATAAAGTCCGGGAGCCGTGTGTCCCTTGGAAAGGACAAAGCGGTCGCGTCCCTCCATCTTCGGGTTTTTGGGATCAACGTTCATCTCTTTAAAGTAAAGGTAGGTAAACAGATCGGCTGCAGAAAGGCTTCCGCCGGGATGACCGGATTTGGCATGAAAAACGCCCTCAATTACACCCATGCGTACCTTACATGCCATGATCTGGAGCTCCTTGCGTTCAGCTTCTGTCATAGGTTCCACACTCCTTCAATCTATAGTAGTTTGGCGTTTCCGATTATAGCATTTTCCATATGGTTTGTGAATAGTAAATTCATCTTTTCCTCCTCGTCTGCCCCGGCTTCTGCTCTATTCGTTTTGATGGTTGCTTCAAAAACGAAAGTTGTCACAGGTTAAGAAACTATGGTAAAATGCTATCGGTGATTAAAATGTTACAAATCAGCAATCTACACTTACCGGTCGGTGCAGATGAAGAAGCTCTGCGAAAAAAAGCGGCAAAGCAGCTTTGCATTTCGCCGAGCGCTCTGCACAATTTACATATCGTACGTCAGTCGATTGATGCACGCCGAAAAGATCAGATCCACTTGGTATATACCGTGCAGGTCGATGTGGAAGATGAAACGCTTGCCTTGCGCCGCGCAAAAGGACAGGTTACTCCGGTACAGCGCGCGGAATATCATTTTCCGACGGTTGTGCGCCAATCATCCTATCGCCCAGTGATTGTGGGCATGGGACCTGCCGGTCTGTTTTGTGCTCTCTATCTGGCACAGGCCGGCATTCCCTGCATTATCCTGGAGCGGGGTAAATGTGTGGATGAACGAACACAGGATGTGGAGCGTTTCTGGCAAACCGGGCAATTGAACACAAGCTCCAACGTACAATTCGGTGAGGGCGGTGCCGGCACCTTTTCCGACGGAAAACTGACCACAGGTACGCACGACGGGCGTATTAATACGGTACTGGAAACTTTAGTAAGCCACGGAGCACCCCCAGATGTATGCTGGTCCCATAAGCCACACATTGGGACGGACGTGCTGCGCAGCGTAGTTCGTCGGATTCGGGAAGAACTCATCTCCCTGGGCTGTGAGGTCCGCTTTGGACACCAGCTGACCGGTCTTCACAGCGACGGTTCCCGTCTGACCAATATTACAGTAACGTCTCCGGAAGGGACCTATGAATTATCCACAGACACAGCAGTGCTGGCCATAGGTCACTCGGCACGGGACACTTTTTCTGTGTTGCACACTTCCGGTCTTCCAATGGCACAAAAACCTTTCGCTATCGGTGTGCGCATTGAACAAAGTCAGCAGATGATCAGCCAGGCGCAATTCGGCCCTGCCTGGAATCAATTGCCTCCCAGTGACTATAAACTGTCCTGCCATCTTCCGACCGGCCGCAGTGTATACACTTTTTGCGTCTGCCCCGGAGGGCAGGTAGTCGCCGCCGCTTCGGAAGCGGGTCGACTGGTTACAAATGGCATGAGCTGCCGGGCAAGAGACGGTGTAAATATCAACGGCGGCTTTCTTGTCGGCGTCACTCCAGCAGATTTTGGTGGGGACGATCCACTGGCCGGTGTCCGCTTTCAGCAACATTGGGAAGAGGCCGCCTTTCACGCCGGCGGCGGTGATTTTCGTGCTCCTGCACAATTGGTCGGTGATTTTTTACGAGATCGCGCCTCTTCCAACCGCGGAAACATTGTTCCCACCTATCTTCCCGGGGTGACATGGGGAAACCTGAGCCAATGTCTTCCGAATTACGTCATACAGTCTCTGCAAAGTGCACTGCCTCTGTTTGATCGAAAAGTGCATGGTTTCGCCTGTGACGACGCCGTCCTGACCGGTGTGGAAACGCGTTCCTCCTCCCCTGTGCGAATACAGCGGGACGAGAGTCTTCAAAGCACACTCCAGGGAGTTTATCCCTGTGGAGAGGGCTGCGGATATGCCGGCGGCATTGTCTCGGCCGCAGTCGACGGAATCCGCGTAGCAGAAGCAATTGCTTCCAATCCAAACCGATGAAAAAGATGAGGAAACATCTTGGTTGATGTGCAATAACGAAGTATTTAATATAAATATAAGATGACGATAGGCTCTGCCTGATACCACATCCTCATAAATATGCTTGAAAAGAATATAAAAATGGAAATACCATATGACTTGCTTTATGGTATAACAAGACGGCTACCTTTCGGTAGCCGTCTTTATTTTTTCAGAATTTATTTGTTATATCTTTTCTTTTTTCCTGCAAGTGCTGTTAATGTAACTGCACCGCCGCTTGCAAGGAGAAGAGTAATGCATAAAGCAAGGTTGCTGCTGTCGCCGGTTTGCGGACTCTTATCGGATATTGACTTCTTGGTATTGGTTGGCTTTTTTTCAAGAGCTGTAATCGCATCCTCAATAACCTTCGCCATCTTATCCACTTCGGATTGCTCCGTAATGTTCTTGCCTCGAACAACAGCATTCACAGCAGCTTCCACAGCAGTAAAGTCCTTGTAGTCCTTCTTGTTTAGGGCATTTACTTTGGCAATGGCTGCGTCAACCCTAGTATAGTCAGCATCTTTGTAAACAAGGGCAGCAATGGCATCTTCGATTGCTTTTGCCATTGCGTCTACCTCGCTCTGCTCAGTGATGTTCTTGTCACGGACAACAGCGTTGACAGCGGATGACATAGCGGAGAAATCCTTGTAGTTGTCCTTGTTCAGTGCATTCGCTTTAGCAATGGCTTCATCAACCTTAGTGTAGTCAGCAGATAAATAAGTCATTGCAATAGTTTGCATATGAGTTGCTGTATCAGCCGTAATCGTAATATTGGAATTGAAAGCCTCGCAATTATCTGCATTGACTTCGACCGTATAAGTACCCGCTTCCAAATTGACCGGGTCCACTGCTTCCTCACCATTCACTTTAATGACTACGTTCGTCAACTCAGCAGGTGTTACAACAAACGAAATTGTATACTTCGGTGCAGGCAAAAGGGGCGTTCCATTAGAATCAAATCGATAATTGCCGCCAGCAGCATTTATCTCATTATAGAAGTCCTCTGTTTTCATATATTCAAGGGACTTTCCTGTACCTGCCTCTGTATACTTACTGCAAGCTGGAATATTTTCCGTTTCAACAAAATAGTTATTTTCAAAAACGGGTGTGTCGGAAGAAACACCACCTGCAATACCACCTAAACGCATATAAGGTGTAGTGGCAGTATATTGAGATAAATCCACACCACCTGCGAAATAACAATGTCTGATTTCTGTGTCTGCACCAACGGTGCCTACAATGCCGCCAAAATCCGTAGTTCCCTTACCAAGAGGAACTATTTTTCCCATGGAATAACAATTTATGACCTTTGAACTCTGAATCAACTGCCCAACTATTCCTCCGGAAGAAGGTGTCCAGGAAGTCATATCGCCTGTATTCACGCAATACTGGATGGTACTGTCTTCCGCAAGACCTACGATACCGCCCATCCAAAATTGGGTTGTACTCTTTGCTATTGTAAAGTTACCTTTGTTTTGGCAATACTCAATCGTTGCGTTTACAGCATAGCCGCACATGGCCACGGTACCGTTAATACATACGCTCGTATCTGTGAATGATACGTCCGAAGTGCAATCGGAGATTTTACTGTCCACAGCAACACCTGCAATTGTACCAAAAAGGGTATAGTTTTCATTGGAAACGTCTGTTTTCCCCTGCACCGTCAATCCAGACACTTCCGCACCATAAATCTCACTGAAAAATCCAGAAGACGGATATTCATCTTTGCCGTAACACTCAGAAAAATCTATCTTAGAGATAGTGTGACCATTTCCGTAAAACTTACCGCTGAAGTAATGCAATAGAGTTC
>CAVLAO010000045.1:0-11922 GCA_963660915.1 Bacteroides sp. CAG:927
CCGTCTGCTGATCCCCATGATCAACGAGGCTGTTGAACTGGTTCAGAATGGTGTTGCATCTCCCGAGGATATCGACACTGCCATGAAACTGGGATGCAACCACCCCATGGGTCCCTTGACACTGGCTGACTTTATTGGTCTGGATACCTGCTTGGCCATTATGGATACCATTTTTGAAGAGACGCATGACAGCAAATATCGTGCTTCCCTGCTGCTGCGGAAGATGGTGCGTGCCGGCAAGCTGGGCAATAAAACTGGCGAAGGTTTCTTTAAGCACTAATTCAATAGTTCTATTTCGTATTTATATATGCGTCGACCATTTCGGTCGGCGCATATGCAAATAAATTCTTAGGAGGAATCAATCAAATGGATTTCAATTTGTCTAAAGAAGAACTCCTCGTGCAGCAAATGTATCGTGAGTTTGCTGAAAACGAGGTCAAGCCCTTGGCTCAGGAAGTAGACGAGGAAGAACGTTTCCCCGCCGAGACCGTCAAAAAGATGGCCAAGTTGGGCATGATGGGCATTTATTTCCCGAAAGAGTATGGTGGTCAAGGTGCTTCCTACCTCAGCTATGTTATGGCTGTTGAAGAGATGAGCAAAGTTTGCGGCACGACTGGCGTTATCATCTCCGCACATACCAGTCTTTGTGCCAACCCCATCTATGACTTCGGTACAGAAGCTCAGAAGAAAAAATATCTGCCGAAGCTTTGCTCCGGCGAGTGGTTGGGCGCTTTTGGCCTGACCGAGCCAGGTGCAGGTACCGATGCCGGCGGCGTGAAGACCATGGCTGTACTGGATGAAAAGGGCGAGAACTATATTTTGAATGGTTCCAAAATTTTCATTACGAACGCAGGTTATGCAGATGTGTTTATCATCATTGCCATGACTGACAAGTCCAAGGGTCAGCGCGGTCTGTCTGCTTTCATTGTTGAGCGTACCTTCCCCGGCTTCTCTGTGGGTGCACATGAAAAGAAGATGGGCATTAAAGGCTCCTCCACCTGCGAACTGATCATGGAAAACTGCGTTGTTCCTAAGGAGAATATGCTTGGTAAAGAAAACAAAGGCTTCAATCTGGCTATGGCTACTTTGAATGGCGGTCGTATCGGCATTGCCGCTCAGGCTCTTGGTCTGGCAGAAGGCGCTATTGATGAGACCATCAAGTACACGAAAGAGCGTAAACAGTTCGGCAAGTCCATTTTCAAACAGCAGAATACACAGTTCCAGCTGGCTGATCTGGTTGCCCGTACTGAGGCTGCAAAGTGGCTGGTATATAAGGCTGCCTTGACAAAGCAGGCTGGTCAGAACTATGCAGTTGATGCCGCAAAAGCAAAGCTGTTTGCCGCTGAAACTGCCATGGCTGTCACCACAAAAGCAGTTCAGCTCTTCGGCGGTTACGGCTATACCCGTGACTATCCTGTGGAGCGCATGATGCGCGACGCCAAGATCACCGAGATCTACGAGGGTACCAGCGAAGTTCAGCGCATGGTCATCGCTGGTTCTCTGTAAGATATAGGAGGAAGCATTAAGCATGAAAATCGTTGTTTGCATGAAGCAGGTGCCTGATACCACTGAAGTTAAAATCGACCCTGTTACCAATACCTTGATCCGTGATGGCATCCCTGCCATTATCAACCCCGATGATAAGTGCGGCATTGAGGCTGCTCTGGAAATCAAAGAGCGTATCCCCGGCACCACTGTTACCGTCATTACCATGGGCATCCCGGCTGCCGAGATTGCTCTGCGTGAAGCTTTGGCTATGGGCTGTGATGAGGCTGTCCTGCTGACTGACCGCAAATTAGGCGGTGCTGATACCTGGGCTACTTCCTCTGCTATTGCCGGTGCTGTTAAGAAGTTGGGTGCCGATCTGGTTATTTGCGGTCGCCAGGCTATCGATGGTGATACCGCTCAGGTCGGTGTTCAGATTGCCATTCACTTGGATCTGCCTGTCACCACTTATGTGGAGAAGTTGGTCGATGTGAACGAAACCTCTATCACTGTTCAGCGTCAATATGAGGATCGTTATCAGACTGTCCGCATGAACTATCCTTGCCTTATCACCGCAATTGGTGACTTGAACAAGCCTCGCTATATGTCTGTTGGCGGTTGCTTTGATGCCTATCAGAAAGAGATTAAGATCATGACCTACGCTGACATCGCCGATGTAGTCGACGAAAGTAACGTTGGTCTGGCAGGCTCTCCCACCTATGTCGCTGTCTCCACTACCAAGGAAGCCAAGGGTGCTGGTGAAATGCTGAAGGATCTGAGCGCTGATGAGGCTGTTGCCGCCATCGTGGAGAAGCTGGCCAGCAAGCACATCATTTGATGGAGGAAGTTTGAATCATGAATAAGAATGTTTTCGTTTTCTGCGAGCAGCGCGACGGAGAAATCCAGAAGGTTGCTTTTGAATTGGTGGGTAAAGCTCGTGAATTGGCTGATGCCCTAGGGCAGGAAGTTGTCGGCGTCTTGGCCGGCAGCAACATTGAGGGTAAGGCTGCTGAGCTGATTGCTCATGGAGCGGATAAGGTCATTGTTGCAGACGATCCTATTCTGGCTGAGTACTCCACTAAGCCCTACACGCAAGTGCTGGAGAAAGTTATCGCAGATTACGCCCCCGAGGTTGTCCTGTTTGGCGCTTCCTCTATCGGTCGTGATCTGGCTCCTTCTGTTTCTGCTACAGTGCACACTGGTCTGACTGCAGACTGCACCAGCCTTGCAATCGGTGACGTTGAGAAGACCGTAACAAATGCTGCTGACAAGGCAAAGGTTGAAGCAAAAATTGCTGAACTTGGACAGGATGTTGCTGTAACGGATAACAGCCGAACGGTTAAGGGCAAAGATGGTCAGGAGATTGCTATCGTCAATGTGAAGTATGTTTATCACAAGCAATTGCGCATGACTCGTCCCGCTTTTGGTGGCAACATTATCGCTACCATTGCCTGCCTGCAACATCGTCCTCAGATGGCTACTGTCCGTCCCGGCGTAATGCAGGCTCTGGCTGCGGATGCCTCCCGCACAGGTGAAGTCATTAAGTTGGACATCAAGCCGACAAACAACGTTGAGGTTCTGGAGACCGTTAAGTCCACCAAGACATCTAAGGACATCACCGAAGCTAAGATTCTTGTTTCCGCCGGTCGTGGCATTGGCTCCGCTGAGAAGGTTTCCATGGTTCAGGATCTTGCAGATGCATTGGATGGTGATGTTGCCTGCTCTCGTGCTGTCATTGATGCTGGCTGGATGGATAAAGATCGTCAGGTCGGTCAGACCGGTAAGACGGTTCGTCCCGATCTGTATGTCGCTTGCGGCATCTCCGGTGCAATCCAGCATGCAGCAGGTATGGAAGGCAGCGACTACATCATCGCTATCAATAAGGAAGAAACAGCTCCCATCTTCGATATTGCCGACCTTGGCATCATCGGTGATGTAAACGCAATACTGCCCAAGTTGACCGAAGCTATCAAGAAATATAAGGCTGAACAAGCGGCAAAGTAATTCTCTCATACGTGTACTAAGCTCCCTCATACAGATATGAGGGAGCTTTTGCTTGATATGAGAGCATAGTCTGTGTTGACAGTTGTAACGGTATGATCATTCTTGGTACAACGCTGTACAGTCTGAGAATCTGAGAAATTGTGTGGGGCTGCAATACATCTTGGATATAGCCATGCTAGCTGGAAATACAATAAAAGAAGGTCTGGCTCCCTTCTCCTTTGTTTTGTGTAAGCACGCTGTTCTCAGTGACTATGTGAAAATCAGCTCCGCTACTGCCTGTGCCGTCATATCTGAGGTGCACAACCGTTGTCGAGTTCATGGTGCTCTTTACTTTCAAATCATCCAATTAATGCTATTCCGAGAGATACGATAGGCAATGTAATCAGACAGGCTAATGTTGTCATCATGACGGCGCAGACAGCATAATCTCCATCAGACCCATTATTTTTTGCCAACATAGCCACCATATTGATTGCCGGAAGTCCTGCAAGGAAAGCTATGGTACCTGCCATATCAGTTGCAATATTTAAACGTCGAACTACAAAGTAAAACAGCAATGGCAAGACAACCATTTTCAAAAGAATTTCGGCATATAGCTCGCCACATCTTAACACTTTTCGTACATCTGTCATAGACAGCATGCCGCCGATATATAATAGAGATAACGGCATACTTGCTGACCCCAATTTGTTCAGCGTGGCTGAGATTATATACGGCAGGTGCAGGTCCAGTAAAACACAAACTGTTGCCAAAATAATGGCCAGCAGTGCCGGACTGAGTAGGTTTTTTAATGCATCAAGAGAAAGCCTTTTCTTCTGTTTTCTCTCCTCCACTTTTTCCAACAAGGAAGTACCATACGTCCAGAATAAAACTTGATCTAAAATAGTAAACAGCGAAACATACAACAGCGCTGTGTCCGGATAAAGTTCAACAACCAGTGGTATGCCCATAAACCCTACATTTCCAAACATAACAATTGCCTGAAATACATGACTGCGGTTTCCCATCAGGTGGAAAATACGCTCAATAAAAAGAGACAATAAAAATAACAGTATATATAAAACTATTGCCATCGGAATTACAGCTAAACTGGCTGCCAAACCAGATCGAGTTGCACCTTCGGCTGTATTGATAAATATGTAAGCAGGTAGAGCCATCTTCATAATAATCTTTGACAAATTGCCTAAGGAATGTTCGTCTAATATGTTTTGCTTTACCGCAACAATACCCAATAGAATTAAAATGACAAAGATCATAATCTGAGTCAATACTGTAAAAAATTGTTCCACGTCTATCGCGCCTCCCAAGTTCTATTATAAGAAATTAACTCCGGCAGATATACTACCGGAGAAAGATACCATGTTTATCATATAACGTATCAATCGACATGTCAAAATTTTCTCAAATAAAGTCAGTGACAGACCTACACCGTCTATGCCGAAACAAAATAAAATTGCTTGAATTTTTATCTGAGAAGGAATATAATACATAGGTTATAGAAAATATATAGAGGGATTATCTTCCTCCTTTTTAATAATATTTTGGAGGTACAGGAGACTGTTATGACTATTTCAGAACTCAAATCTAACCTAAAGCCCGGCTGTCACGCTCACCTGGTGGGGATCGGTGGTGTTTCCATGGCTCCGCTAGCCGAAGTACTCCACGGCATGGGAATTCGTGTGTCCGGCTCTGATATGCGCGAGAGCGCAACAATCGATCATCTTCGCTCGCTTGGCATTCCGGTTGTGATCGGTCATTTTGCAGGAAATATTCAAGGTGCCGATCTCATTATCCGTACGGCTGCCGTTCACAATGATAATCCTGAAATTGCTGCCGCACTCGAGGCCGGAATCCCCGTTTTTGAACGTGCGCAAGCATGGGGGGCATTGATGACAGACTATCAACACGCATTATGTATCTCCGGAACCCACGGAAAAACCACCACTACATCTATGTGTACACACATCGCCATGGCAGCAAATATTGATCCGACAATCATGATCGGCGGAACGCTTCCATTGCTTCAAGCCGGTCACCGGGTTGGAAAAGGCGACACAATCATCCTGGAATCTTGCGAATATTGCAACTCCTTCCTGTCATTTCGTCCTACCACGGCCGTTATTCTTGATATCGAAGCGGACCACCTTGATTTTTTCAAAGATCTTGCAGATGTAGAAAACTCCTTCCGTCGTTTTGCTGAACTGGTTCCCAGCAAGGACGGTATTGTTGTGGCCAATGCAGATGACCGCAACACCATGGACACGTTGGATCAGTTGGACCGAGATATGATCACGTTCGGACTCGGGGATTATGCCGACGTGTATTGTGAAAATTTAGAGTACGTAAATGGTATGGGGCACTTCGATCTAATGTATAATGGAGAAAAATTGACTCATATCGAATTAAGTGTTCCTGGCAAGCACAATGTTAAAAATGCATTGGCTGCAGCAGCGGCCTGCCTGACCATTCATATTTCTCCTGATTCGATTGCCCGTGGACTCAACGCTTATCGTGGTGCTGCCCGCCGATTCGAATACAAAGGCGAATATAATGGGGCAAAGATTTATGATGACTATGCGCACCATCCCGGTGAATTACATGTCCTGATGGATACCGTTAAAACTCTCGGCTACCGTCGGATTATCTGTGCATTTCAACCACATACATACAGTCGCACAAAGGCGTTATTCAGTGATTTTGTGCGAGAATTAAGCCGACCTGATATAACGATTTTGACCGACATTTACGCTGCGCGCGAAAAAAACACCTTAGGAATTTCATCAAAGGATATTGCTGATCGCATTACAAATGCCATCTATTGTCCTTCATTAGATGATGTTTCTGCACGCCTAAAAGAATTGGCACGCCCGGGAGATTTAATTCTCACCGTCGGCGCGGGTGATATTTTCCGGGTCGGTGAGCAGCTGTCCGAAGAAGGAGCTGAAAAAAAATAAAGCAAATCTCTCAACTCATTTTCAGAAAGGAATGACTGTATTGGATTCTATTGATTTTTCTCCCTTTCAGATGCACCGCATTACCCCTGAAGATGATGCGGAAATCGCCGCCATCATTCGCTCTAATCTGGAGCGTTTTCACCTTAATTTGCCTGGAACAGTCTATTTCGATCCTGAATTAGATCATCTGAGCACTTTTTACTGTGAAGCACTGGATAAAAGGGCTTATTTCATTCTCTCGGATACGGAGGGTCATGTGGTTGGCGGTGTTGGCTATGCTGAATTTGATGGATACGAAAATTGTGCAGAGCTACAAAAATTATACCTCACAGACACAGCCAAAGGTCATGGACTTGGAAAAAAACTCATGCAGCTTGTTGTGAAAGAAGCGCACAGAGTTGGATATCAAAAATTGTATCTGGAGACTCATTCCAATCTTGCAACAGCGATACATATCTACAATGAACTAGGCTTTCACAAAATAGAAAAGCCAACGTTTGTCCGGCACAGCACAATGGATTGTTTCTATATAATGGGATAAAAAAGGAGGACGGTCGTCCTCCTTTTTTTATAACACCATTTCGTCCAATAGCCGACCCAACGAAGCGCAAAACGCAATATCATCTGTAATCGTCCGTTTTTTCGGTCCTTTACCGTGATATTTTTCACTGGAACGTCTTGCTTTTTGTGCCAGGTGACGATCCATCAATAATCCCCCAATGTTATCATCCGTATACACTCGCCCGCTGGGATGGATTGCTCGCGCACTCTTCCCTAGTGCCATAGCTGCTACACCATAATCTTGTGTAATGACTAAATCTCCCGCTTGGCACCGATTGATCAATTCAAAATCTACTGCATCTGCTCCCGCTCCTACGACAATAATTTCGCTGTAATCAGAATTCAGTATATGATTTGTATCACTTAAAAGAGTTACCGGAATATTCTTCTGTTTTGCTAGTTGTTCTATATGTGCGATCACAGGGCAAGCATCGGCATCCACCCAAATATGCATCACTTTAGCTCCATCTCTATCTTTATTCTATTATCATGCACTTCCACATTAGCATAACTTCCGCAAATAAGAGGCATCTGTGGAGGCAGATGACCAATATCAACATCCATTACAATAGGAACTTTATACTCCTGCAATAGATCTAAAACCGCGTGGTACTGATCCAATCCCATCATCTCTTCTCCATAGCACAATGGGCGACCAATCAAAAAGCCCTTTACATACCGAAACCATCCTGCATGTTGCATCTGCCAGATTGCGCGGCGGATACCCATTACATTCAGATCACAACATTCGAGAAACCAAATAAACCCATCCGCTGCGTATCGTTCCGAAAAATCTTTTACCCGGTCGTAATCGGTCCCCAAAAAAGTTGTCAGACAATCAACGCATCCACCAATCAATCGGCCGGAAAACTGCATTGCATTCTCTGGCCAACTATGCAGAACTAATGGTTCCGTCGCACAATAAGAATCCGTTGGCGCTGCCAATTCATTCTTCTCTTTTTCCCAGTAACCATAACTGTTCACTGTTCGTTTTTTTCCAGATAAAAGATCCAATGCATCCTGCACAGATGAATGCCGGGGACGCTGGGCAAAGGTGCTTGCGCAAGGCCCATAGATGGATGCAACATCGCATAGAGTGGTAAGCAGAAAGGTAAAATTTGTGTTGTCTGAGTAGCCCATAAACCACTTTGGCCGAGCCGCTTTAATTCGTTTGAAGTCCACATAATCCAGAATTTCACACATTAGTTCACCACCTCCGCAGGAGATAAGTGCACTGTTTCTATCTGAACAATAATATTCTGTCAGTTCTTCCCCACACTTTTCCGGCGTATTGCTAATGCCAATGCCACACCCTTCTAAGCAGTTTGGTCCAAGGTCAGTTGCGTAGCCTTCCTCCTTCAAATTCTCAAGAGCTGTCAGAAAAGCAGTGCGGTACGGCTCAATATATGCCCCAAAAGAGGGAGCAACAAAGCCAATCGTGCCGCTCTCGGGCAGAAACACAGGATAACGCATAGGAAATACCTCCGATTTTATTTCCTTAATTATAACAGTTTAGCAAAAAAACGACAAGAAAAAAGACGAGCGGCACAACCTAAGTTGTGCCGCCCATCTTCTTTTATTGGAAAATTGGGGAAACAAAATTACTTGCTCTGATAGGTCTTAAACTTGTCAAGCATGGCGCGAGGCGTCTTCGTTGCACGCTCATAGCGGGGGCACTCCTCATAGCCGGGAATACCTGCGAGATACTTTGCAATCTTCTTCAGTTCTTCCAAGTCGTAGCGGCTCATCAAAGTGATTTCCTCCATCAAGGGAGAACCGCCGCCATGGACACCGGCAACAGCCTGTGCACCCTCGAAAGCGTCGCACAGCTTGTCTTCCATCATGCGCATGACACGATGGGTATCCTCGGCAGAGTAAGCAGGATTACGGACGATATACTTGCTGCACAGCTCGTCGACATTGTCCTCTTCCATGTAGAAGTTTTCCTCAGTGGGCAAACTAGCGCAAACACCGCCGCACAAATCTGCGAGAATTTCATACTCATGGTAAATATTATGACCTGCCAAACGACGGCCGGCATTGGTCAGGATCTCATCTGGTACAAACTGACCGGAGGGGAACTCCACTGCACGATAAGCGGACTGCTGACCTGCCGCAAACACCAACTCAGCGGTCTGGATGATATCGCACAGCTTGGAGCGAACATGAGACTCGCGAGCAATGTCATTCACATCGGCAACCAAAGCAGCCTGAGACGCAATGACCTCACCCACAGCAGTCTTGCAGCCGGTGTAAGAATGACGATGATAATGGGCAAACATCAACGCAAGGTAGCCACCATACTGGGCAATACCATCACCGTCAAGACCGTTCAGGAACACGCGATCCTCAGGAACAAACACATCGTCAAAAATGGTCAGAGACTCAACGTCGCCGATGTGAGCCCAAGGCGCATCGATGTGCTTACGCTTATGATGCTGGCCAGGAAGAGCCATCAGCTTGATGCCGGGCCAGTCAGCAGGCAGAGCAAAGGACAGGGCATAAGCAGCATCATCCTGACTCATAAACTTGGTGGGATTGACAATGATCTCATCCACGTAAGGAGCACAGGAGTTGCAGATCTTTGCACCACGAACAATAATACCTTTACAGGGCTTGCCATCAATGCCAATGCCATCCACGTTCATCTCAACGACATGAATGAACTGGTCCGGATCCGGCTGCATGTGAGCGCGCTTGTATTTCGGGTTACGGGAACCTTTCACGTCCGTCTGTGCACAGTTGCACACCAGATCGTTTTCCTGACAGTACTCAATGTACTTCGTCAAACGATCAAAATAGTGCGTACCACATGCCTGATCGCAGTCATAAGAGACAGAGAAGATAGCATTCAGAGCATCAGAGCCCATGCAACGCTGCATACAACCACCGACACGATGACAGATCAAACGAGTCATCAACTGCTTCTTCAGCAGATCATCCACAGAATGGTGAATGTGTGTAGAGCGGTTGATGTAGTGGCCGGTGATATGGCTCTTAGCAACGCAAACATCCTCATAGTTAGGATCATTTGCAGTCTCATAGCACTTGCCCATAACATAGGTACCGCCGACAATCCAGTCTGCCAGATCACGGCCTTCTCCTTCAATGCCGTTAGAACGATCCACTTTCTTTCCATGCAGATACACGTTCGGCTTCATGTTCAGCAGGCGCTGTTTGTAGGCTTCATATGTGCCGACACGCCAACCAGCTTCATAGGTACGTTCGATAGCCATCGGAATTACCATCCTTTCCATATTTCAAAAACGCATCCAAGGAGGAATCGCATGTCGTCTCAAAGGATGCTCACCAACTACTAAAATGTTATCATACATTTGCAACAATTATCAACCCTAATTTCTGCCGAATTTTATGAAAACAGCTAAATTCGGTGAAATTTATGTTTTCACCCATTCAGCATACTCTAAATTGGCTTATTTCTCCTGTTTTCGTCTTTTTTCTAAATTTCATTATTTTCTATTTTATTTTTTAGACTAGTCAAATTTATGTACATCTTTCCTAAAATCCAAACAGCAATAATACTTTAATTTTTCTTAATTGTAAACCAGTGGAATGATATGGTATGATATCTCCGTAAACCCCAAAACAGATCATTCAAGGGAGTGAAGAGACATGACTCGCAAGAAAAAAATAATTCTAGCCATTATTATTGTACTCATTTTGGCGGCAGTTGCGGCTTTAATCTGGTTCCTTCGCGGTAATGAATCCGGCAACAGCGGCAGTGTTTACATCCAAAGTATAAATGATGTAAATGCAGCCGGTATCAGTTCAGTGAATCGATACAGTGGTGTGATCGAAACGCAAAAGACCGATAAAGTGGAATTTGATACCTCGAAAAAACTGAAGGAGATTTATGTCAACGAGGGCGATCGCGTTGCAAAGGGTGATGCTTTGTTCAGCTATGACACCGAAAGTATTGAGCTGCAGATTCAACAGGCTCAGCTTTCCATCGAAAAGCTTAACACTACGGTTGCAAATGACAACGAGCAGATTACCCAACTGCAAAAAGATATGGCCGCTGCCTCCTCTGCTGACAAGCCTTCCTACTCTGCGCAAATTCAGGAACTCCAGGCAGAAATTGCTCAGACACAGTATGACATCAAAACAAAGCAGGCTGAAATTGACAAACTAAACAACTCGATTTCAAGCGCTACTGTCACAGCGAAAATGGATGGCACGGTGGAATCCATTGCAGATCTGGATGCACTGATTGCAGGTAATATAACTGACTCCAGTGGAAATCAATCTAATGTCTATATTACCATTTTGGCGGATGGTGACCTGCGGGTAAAAGGAAAAACAAGTGAACAGAATATCCAATCTCTTTATCAGGACATGTCTGTGATTGTTCGCTCTCGTGTGGATCAGTCCATTACCTGGACCGGCACTATTTCCAGTATTGATACTCAGTCCAGTTCGGATGACAGTAATAATTACTACTCCTCCACCGGTGAGCGCGCTTCCAACTATGCATTTTACGTGAACCTTGACAGCATTGACGGTCTGATGCTCGGTCAACACGTTACCATCGAACCGGACTATGGGCAAACAACCACAAAGGATGGCATTTGGCTGAGCAGTGGTTGGATCACGCAAAATGACGACGGTACAGCCTATGTTTGGGCGGCCAAGTCTGATGGCGCTAAACTGGAAAAACGCACAGTCGAACTTGGCGAATACGACTCAAATCTGGATGAGTATCAAATTACATCTGGATTGGCAGCCTCTGATTATCTCGCTTGGCCTGACGTAGACTGCGTTGTTGGCGCCTCTACTACAACGGAATATGTCATAGATGAGAGTGATGATCTGGATGGTGCCTATTCCCATACTGAAGAGGACAGCAGCACAAATTCTGCGCTATATGCAGATGACACAGAGGGAGAGGATGCCTTCG
>CAVLAO010000045.1:11947-13964 GCA_963660915.1 Bacteroides sp. CAG:927
TATGATTCTTGACCTCCAACACATTGACAAGAGCTACGGCGATGGAAAATTGGAAGTTCCGGTTTTGTTTGATATTAACCTGCAGGTAGACGAAGGCGAGTATGTCGCTATCATGGGTCCCTCCGGATCCGGTAAATCTACTCTAATGAATATCATCGGCTGTCTGGACATTCCGACCGCCGGAACTTATATTCTCGACGGAGAAAATGTCAATGGAAAAAACGATTACGAACTCTCCAAGCTGCGCAACCGTACAATCGGTTTTGTCTTTCAGAACTTCAACCTGCTTCCCCGGGAATCTGCGTTGGATAACGTTGCACTTCCAATGCTGTATGCCGGTATTTCCCGACACGACCGCATAGCAAAGGCAAAAGAGGCCCTTGAACGGGTTGGATTAGGCGATCGAATTCACTTTAAACCCACTCAGCTTTCCGGTGGACAGCGCCAGCGCGTTGCCATTGCACGGGCAATGGTAATGAAGCCACGTCTGCTTTTAGCGGACGAACCAACAGGTGCATTGGACTCCGCATCCGGTGAGCAAATCATGGAGTTATTCCGTCAACTGAATGAAGAGGGCGTAACTATCGTAATGATTACTCATGAACAGGAAATTGCCGACCACGCACATCGCCAGTTGATTATTCGTGACGGACGGTTATCCATCCACAGCGGAGGTGCTAAGCATGAATAAAATTCGTAAACTGGTTGTACCGGTTGTAATTGTTGCAGCAATCCTCGCAGCGATTGTCGCTGGTATCTTGTTTTGGCGGACAAAACACGCCAAGGCAGTAGATGTCTATCCTGTGTCAAACATCTATCAAACCTATTGGGGAGATGAAACCTCCATCAGCGGCAATGTTACCACCGGAAAACAGCAAAATATTACATTAAAGGAAAGCCTGATCAATTCGATCAATGTCAAGGAAGGCGATCAGGTAACTGTCGGTGACGTGCTGATGGTATATGACACGACTTCCTTCCAACTTACATTGCAGTCGGATCGAGCTCGCATTGCCGTGCTAGAGGCGCAGATTCAGCAAAGCAAAAATAATATTGCAAAATATAAGGGACTTCAGCCATCTGAAAACGCTCCCAAACCTAAAGAAACTACCATCGATCACGGCGAACTGAAGATACTTGATAAGATTGACAAAGAACTGCTCACCGGCGACAATCTAGTGTTTCAATGCGATGCCAACACGGTTGTTACCGCTGATTTTCTGAAACAGCTCCGTTCCAGCGGAGCTAGCGTAGAATTCCAGATGTACGATGAAAATACTCTGTACGGAAGTTGGTACGTTGATGGCAGCACACTTCCCACGACTACAGTTAAGTACGTTCCTGTCGATTCAGATACTGCACCGGATTCAGCAGTAAAAAATGACCCTTCTGAAACCAGCTACAAACGTGAGGAAGTCGAAGCTATTACGGATGATTGGACACTTGGTGACAGCCTTACATTCAATGGCGATGGCATCTCTGTTGTTCTGGCCGATGATGCTGTAGGCTACGGTCAATTTACTTCCTGCACTCCAACTGAGTATGAAAGATATGAAATCATTTCCGAGGATGACTATATACCGGATGGTTCTGACAACTATGTGTACTCAAAATCTGAATTGGTAAAGATGATTCAGCAAGAGCAGGAACAGCTTGCCGGTTATGAACTGGATCTCAAATCTGCTAATTTAACGCTTCAGCAGGATGAACTGGTGGGTGAAAACGGTGAGGTTACCGCCAGCATCAGCGGCACTGTATCAGAAATTAAAGATACCTCGACTTTGTCGACTGGCGACACAATATTCACCGTTAAGGGTGCAGAGAGTTACGCAGTGACTTTCTATGTCAGCGAGTTGGATCTGGGCAGTATCAACATTGGCGATAGTTATAACCTCTACGCATATGAATCCAGCACGTCCAGTACTGCAACAGTTTCCGAAATTGGTTCTACACCAAATACCAGTTATTACGGTGGCGGAGGAAATCCAAACAGCTCTTATTATCCGATCACGGCTAC
>CAVLAO010000046.1:0-13956 GCA_963660915.1 Bacteroides sp. CAG:927
CCCTATAACCATATGATGCGATTGGTGTTCTCTCGATGGAAACCTTTTATTTTGCGAGCCATTGCCGTGGATGACGGAACATACTTCTCCCGCTTTTTCAAGCAGTTGCCCATCACCCAGAAAGTGCTCAGTCAGAATCTGAAGGATATGCAGGCGGATGAGCTTATCTACCGGGATGTGCTTCCCGAAGTGCCACCCCGGGTGGTGTACCATCTGACACCTACAGGCAAGACGTTGATCGGATTGCTGGATCTGGTGTATGATTGGGGCTGGAACGACATGAAACGAAAGGGACTTCCGGTGGACATACTGGGGGAGATGTGGCATGGTTATCGCGAGCCGGATCCGGAATTGATGGATAAACCGTTTTATACGGGAAAGTCGGAGTAAATGGAGATAGTGAAGAAAGACTCTTACCTGCGGGTAAGAGTCTTTCTGTTTGAAAACATTATACCTGAAAGGAGAGAAAATTACTTAATTGTGCGATATTTACAAGATTGTTCAGCAGGAGTAATCTGATTACACCGAAAGTGACAAAAATAAACCCGGCGCGGTGGGGGCCGCGCAGTAAATATCCACATTTAGAGAAAAGAAAGGAAGAACATCATGAAAAAGTCAATTGCTCTGCTGCTCTGTCTTGCCATGACGATGTCTGTTCTTGCGGGTTGCGGAAGCAGCGGTACGAGCAGCAACGGCGGCGGAAACAACAACGGTGGAAACAGTGACAGTACTGCAGTCACCATCGGCTATGTAGGAGGTCACTACGCCTGCTATCCATCCTCTGCTAATACAGAGGACTTCGTACAGCAGGGAATGGTGTACGACAAGCTGTTCGAGGTAGACGACACCACCGGCGAATATGTTTCCCGCGTGCTGTCCTCCTATGAGTGGACCGATGACCAGACACTGGTTATGACCCTGAAGGATGGCATTACCTTCTCCGACGGCAATCAGATGACCATGGAGGATGTGCTCTTTTCCATCCACAACTACATTGATCAGGGTGAGAGCACAGATAAGTATCAGTATTTTAAGATTATCGACTTTGATAAAACCAGCATCTCTGATGATAAGATGACCTTGACACTGGTTTATCAGTTCCCCTACGGTCCGGCTGAGCGTACGCTGAATGTCGCTATTATGGAGAAGTCCTTCACCGAAGCACATGACACTGCTGACCAGATCTGGTACACCGGCCCTGTTGGTTCCGGTCCGTATAAAATTACAGATTGCGTGCAGGATTCCTATGTGACCTTTACTTTGCGTGATGATTATTGGAACAAGGATTATACCTATGACGCAAGCGAGATCACCTTGCGCTTCTACTCTGACGAGACAGCTATGCACATGGATTATCAGAGCGGAAATCTGGATGCATTGTATGGTATCGGAACCACAGTCGCCACGCAGATTGAGAACGCCGGCGGCAGCCAGGGTACGGTTCAATATATCTCCAACAATGATGTAAGCTTTATCATTTTAAACGAAGAGAACCAGTACCTGTCTGATCCCAAGGTGCGCGAAGCCATTGCCTATGCACTGGATATGGACTATATCACAGAGGTCGCCTATGGCGTTCTGGGCGAGGAAGCCAAGAGCCACTATGCCTCGACCTTTGACTGCTACTCTGAGCATGAGGGATATACCACTGATACCGAGAAAGCAAAGCAGATCCTGACCGATGCCGGCTACTCCGAGGGTCAGATCACTCTGCGCTGGCTGTCTCCTGATCTTGCTCCGCAGCCCCAGGTTGGTGAGGCTGTTCAGGCTCAGCTGCAGCTTATCGGCATCAATGTGACCGTGGAGAGCTATGACCTGGCTACCGCACTGGGCATGTATCTGGACGGCGAGGGTGACATCATGATGATGACGGTGACCGGCGGCAACCCCACCTGCGAGCCCTATCAGTGCCTGTCCGCCTTTGCCAGCGGTGCAGCCTTCTCCTGCATGTCCATTGAAGATCCCACATACAACAGCTATCTGGAAATCGGTTTGAATAATGTTGATACTACCACTCGTTGGGATGCCTACAAGAAAGCTGACCAGTGGTTGTACGATAACTACAACGCGTTGCCGATCTGCGAGACTCTGTCTGCAGTTGCTTACAACAGCCGCATCGCCAGCTTCGACCAGTCCGCTGTAGGCAAGGGATGCCTTGGCTCACTGAAGCTTGCTTGAGTGGAATGCGAAAACAGAACAAAGTAAACACTGCTTGATCTGAAACTCGGCCAGTTTCCCTGACTTGTCGGGGGAACTGGCCTTCAATTTATGGAGGTGTTCACACTTGCTGCGCTATATTCTAAAGCGATTGTTGATCATTATTCCTACGCTGCTTGGCGTATTATTGATCATCTTTATCATTAACAAATGTATACCCGGTGACCCGGCCAAGTTGGCATTGGGATCAAACTACACACAGGAGGCCTATGAGGCTAAGCGTGCCGAAATGGGATTAGATAAGTCCTACGTAGAACAGTACATTGACTATGTAGTAGGTGTCGTTACCAAATTGGATTTGGGTACGTCCTATGACAGCAAGCGGCCTGTCAGCGACATGATTTTCTCCCGTATTGGCATCACAATCAAGCTTGGTCTTGCTAGCTGCATTGTCACGATTCTGGCCGGTGTAGGAATTGGAATATTGTCTGCGGTGAAGAAGTACACACCGGTGGACTATGCGGCTACCACCTTCGCCGTTATCTTCTCCGCTGCACCCGGCTTTTGGGTCGCTCTGATGGCTATGCTGATCTTCTGTCTGAAGCTTCATTGGCTTCCTGCCGGCGGCATGGGCACGTGGAAACATATGATTCTGCCGATTATTTGCATGGCACTCAGTCCGATTTCACTGGTAGCGCGTATTACCCGTACCAGTATGCTGGACGTTATCAATCAGGACTATATCCGTACTGCCCGGGCAAAGGGCGTAAAGGAGCGTACGGTTATTTTCAGCCATGCTTTGCGCAATGCACTTATTCCGGTGGTTACTGTTGTTGGTGCACAGCTGACAATGGTTGTGGGTGGTTCGTTTATTATTGAGTCCGTCTTTTCCATTCCCGGTATTGGCATGCTGCTGCTCAGCGCCATCAATACGCGTGATTTCCCAACCATTCAGGGTACAGTTCTTGTACTCAGTTTCTTCGTATGTATTATCAACCTGCTGACTGATGTTGCCTATGCTTATGTTGATCCGCGCATTAAGTCTCAATATGCAGGCAAGAAGCGTCGTTCCAGAAAGGGAAAGGAGGTTCACGATGTCAAAGCGTAAGCAAAACAGCGTAGATACGCTGGAAAAGCACAGCCAGATGGGCGATGTGTGGCGTCGTTTCCGCCGTAATAAGCTGGCCGTATTTGGCATGTGCCTGGCCATCGTCCTCGTTCTGGTGGCTATTTTCGCTAATTTCATCGCACCCTATGACCCGGCAGCTATCTCCAGTGATCGTTTGCAGATGCCCAGTCTGCAGCACCTGATGGGCACAGACAACTTCGGCCGCGATTTATTCAGCCGCGTTGTCTATGGTGCACGAGTCAGCTTGTTGATCTCACTGATGAGCCTTGTATTTTCGCTGATCATTGGCATCGGACTTGGTGCAACCGCAGGATACTTTGGCGGCGCATATGAAAATATTATCATGCGCTTCTGCGACATCCTGATGTGTATTCCCGGCATGCTGCTGGCGGTGTGCATTTCTGCTGTACTTGGTATCGGCGTAGTCAATACCGCCATCGCTATCGCTATCAGTGGTGTTGCCCCCTGCATCCGTATGATTCGTGCCACCGTGCTGCAGATCCGCTCCCAGGAATTTGTAGAGGCAGCCAAGGCTACCGGTTCCGGTCATGGCAAGATTATCTTCCACGAGATTTTGCCAAACATTCTGTCTCCGCTCATCGTAGACAGCACCATGCGTATCGGCGGCAATATTCTGCAGATTTCTGGCCTGAGCTTCATTGGATTGGGCGTTCAGCCACCCACGTCTGAATGGGGATCTATCATGAGTGCCGGTCAGGAATTTATCACGACCTTCTGGCCCATGATCACGTTCCCCGGCATTGCTATTCTGCTGACGGTATTTGCCTTTAACGTGATGGGCGACGGCCTGCGGGACGCGCTTGATCCCCGCCTGAAGCAGTGAGGAGGAGCAGACAGATGAGTGAACATTTACTGGAAATTAAGGGTCTTGAGGTTCAGTTCCATACCATGGACAATGATGTCCATGCGGTTAACGACATTGATCTGACGATTGACGCAGGAGAGACATTAGGTCTCGTCGGTGAGACCGGTGCGGGTAAAACCACTACCGCTCTGAGCATCCTGAATCTGATCCAGTCCCCTCCCGGCAAGATTGAGAAGGGTGAGATTCTCTTTGAAGGAAAAGACATCCTGAAAATGACCGAGGAGGAGCTGCACAGCATCCGTGGTTCTGCCATCTCCATGATCTTTCAGGATCCTATGACAGCGCTGAACCCCATCTTCAAGGTAGAGGATCAGATTGCTGAGGTTGTTAAGATCCACGAAAAGGTGGGCAAGGCCGAAGCGGTTAAGAAAGCGCGGGAGATGCTGGAGTTTGTTGGCATTCCTGCTGAACGTGGCGGTGACTATCCTCACCAGTTTTCCGGCGGAATGAAGCAGCGCGTGGTCATCGCTATGGCGCTGGCCTGCTCGCCGAAGCTGCTTATTGCGGATGAACCTACCACTGCACTGGACGTGACCATTCAGGCTCAGGTGTTGGATATGATGACCGATTTAAAAAAGAAATTTGGTTCATCCATGCTGCTTATCACCCATGATCTGGGCGTGGTGGCAGAGACTTGTGACAAAGTGGCCATCATGTATGCCGGCGAGATTGTAGAGTACGGAACGCTGGAGGACATCTTTGACCACACTTCCCACCCGTATACGGAAGGCTTGTTCAATTCACTGCCTTCTCTGGATGAGGATGTGGAACGGCTGAAGCCTATTCGCGGATTGATGCCTGATCCTGCGGATTTGCCAAAGGGATGCAAATTCAACCCTCGCTGCCCCTACGCCGATGAGCACTGTCAGACTGTTGAGCCGGAGCTGAAGGTGATTGCACCCGGCCACCTCTGCCGCTGCCATCACTGCGACAAGGAAGTGCCTCTGTATTTCCCGGACGAGGCCATTAACGAGGAGGCCTATCAAAAGGGGTATCCGGTCTCCAACCCCGGCAATGATATTCTTGGAAAGGCGGGTGACCTCAAATGAGTGAAGAGTTGATTCGCGTTGAACACCTGAAGAAATATTTTGACACCCCAAGAGGGAAGCTCCACGCCGTGGACAACGTGGGGTTCACATTGGATGCAGGAAAGACTCTTGGTGTTGTCGGCGAATCCGGCTGTGGTAAGTCCACGCTTGGCCGCACCGTACTTGGCCTGTTGCCCGCCACGGACGGAAAAATCTTCTTTGAAGGAAAAGATATTACACGGGTAAAAGGGCATGCACGACGGGAATTGCAGAAGGATATGCAGATCATTTTCCAAGATCCGTTTTCGTCATTGAATCCTCGATACAACGTCTTTGAACTGATTGCAAGTCCGCTGCATACATTCCATCTTTGCCATGGTAAGGAAGAACTGGAAAGCAAAGTGTTCGAATTGATGGACACGGTTGGTCTGGCTCGTCGCTTTGCCTATTCCTATCCTCATGAACTGGACGGCGGTCGACGTCAGCGGATTGGAATTGCACGGGCGTTGAGTGTCGATCCAAAATTTATTGTCTGTGACGAGCCGGTTTCTGCATTGGATGTGTCCATTCAGGCACAGGTATTGAACCTTTTGCAGGATTTGCAGAAAGAAAAGGGAATCAGTTATATCTTTGTCACCCATGATATGTCCGTTGTTAAGCATATTTCAGACGATATTCTGGTCATGTATGTGGGCAGCATGGTGGAGAAGGCTCCAGCTAAGAAATTGTTTCAAATGCCGATGCATCCCTATACCAAGGGTTTGCTCAGTGCCATTCCGGTACCCTCTATTCATCGAGAAAAGAAGCGCATCATTATGCAGGGTGAGTTAACTAGTCCTGTGGATCCCAAACCGGGGTGCCGTTTTGCTAATCGCTGCCCTTATGCGAAGGAACGTTGCCATCAGGAGCTTCCCGAGTATGAAGAGGTGCTGCCGGAGCATTTTGTGGCCTGCCATTATGCACGCGAGATTAACAACCTGTAACTATGAAAAAGAAATTTTTGGCCGCCGCCATAGCTGTTTTATTGGCGGTGGCCTTAAGTGCACCTGCACTTGCGGCCGAATCAGTTGGTTCATTAAATAAAGCACCTCGTTCCATGGAGCAAGAGTCACCCTACATTACCCAGTGTGAGCTTGGATGCGTTGTGGCAGATGCGCTTCGTTCTGCGGGGGAGACCCAGATTGCACTGGTGGAAACCAGTATGATTGCTGCAGATTTGCCACAGGGAAATATTACACGCGCAGATGTGGAAAAAATCTTTTCCGCCGATGAGAAAATGGTGCTGGCAACGATTTCTTCACGACAGCTTTATGCGTTGCTGGAAAATTCCGTAGCGGCCATCAGCATCGACTCTGCAACAGAGCGCATCGACATGGAAACGGCGAAACAAAACCAGGCATTTTTTCAGGTGTCTGGATTTACTTTCCACTACGATGCCTCTGCTCCTGTTGGGGAACGGGTAGTCAGTGTTCGGCTGGATGATGGCACAGAATTGGAACAGATGGACAGTGACACAACCATCACAGTCACTGCGCCGGAACACCTGTTGGATGGAGAAAGACTTGATATATCTTGTGTGGATGCCCTATGCGGCTATCTTTCCAGGCATACGGAGTTACCGGAGGGAGAGACAGAGCGCATCAGCGTTATTGGAGCGCGGGAAAATACAATTGTAGGAATGTTTCCGCGCTGGTTGCTTGTGGTCGGTATTGCCGTTCTGGCGGCATTGCTGGCCGTGTCTGGACTGCGGCTGAAGCATCGTAAAGAAGAATTTGATTGAGGAAAGAACGATATGGCTTATTTTATTCAGGATAACTGCGTAGCTTGTCTAAAATGTAAGGTGGAATGCCCTATGGGCGCAATCCATCTGACAGAGGATCGGCCTGTAATAGATGAAAAGGAATGCATTTCCTGCGGCAGATGCGCTCAGGTATGCAAAGAGTGCGCTCCTATAGATCTGAATGCACCGCCCGAACAGATCCATCCCCACGAGCTTGTTGAGCTGGACTGCGATGTATTGGTTCTGGGCGGCGGTGGTGCCGGTATGGTGGCAGCAGCACGGGCAGCAGAAAAGCAGGGGATCAAAGTTATTGTAGTTGAAAAGCAGAAGCGCACCGGCGGCGGTGCATGGTATGCAGCAGATTTCAAAATGTACCGTAGTCGTTGGCAGACAGAACGAAATCTCCCTGACGTAATGGAGGAAGAGTTGATCCGTGCCATGGACAATACTTACTGGCAACTGAATCCCCAACTGGCACGGAACTGTTTTGAGGCCACCGGCCGTTTCTTTGATTGGCTTTGCGACACCGGCGACCATGTGGAAGATGAATTTCGAGAGGGACGCTACATTTTTGACGGGCCAAACGGTCCGATTGTGCCGGTGTTCAAGAAGATGCGCCACGGTGCTCAGGGCGGCACGGGTAAGTTTGTCATGGACCAAATGCTTGCTCTGTGCAAGAAACGAGGGGTCACTGTACTCACTGGCACAGCGGCACAGGAGCTCATGAGTGAGAACGGTCGGGTTACTGGGGTACTGTGCCGGGATGAGGGCGGACTGATACGTATTTCCTGCAAGAAATGTGTGTTGGCTACGGGCAGTTGGATTGAAAACCAGCGGGTACTGGAGCAGGTTGACCCGAAATTTGCCCGGATGAAGAAAGTGCGTTCTGCGCATCGCTCCACTGCTTACACTGGTGATGGGCTGAAGCTTGCGGCGCAGGCGGGGGCAAAGCTGGATGGGGATAGCTTCTGTTTGCGACTTATGGGACCGTTATTTATGCCTGCTGACGATACACCCTACGCAACCTTTGGTGCAATGATGTTTGATTCTTCAATCATTCAGGTAAATGAGCAGGGACAGCGTTGGACAAACGAGCAGATGGGCAGTCGCGGGAATTTCTTTGGCCAGGCTATTCCTCTGAGAGACCAGACCAATGGTGTTAGCTTCAAGATTTTTGATGCCGGCTGTGTAGAGCAGGTGGTGATGCGCTCCAGATCAGGAGAGCAATCCGGGCCGTTTCCGATGCCTCCTTTGCCGGAGAATTGGCAGGCGGATTTAGACGGTGCGCTAGAGGAGTACGGGTTTGCCTTCAAATGTGCAGACACCATTCCGGAACTGGCGAAGCTGTGCGGCATTGACCCGGCGACACTGACCGCTACTGTGGAACGCTATAACAATCTATGCGATGCCGGAGCGGATACCGACTTTTGCAAGACACCGGATGGCTTGAAGCCGCTGAGAAACGGCCCTTTTTATGCCCTTCGGTGCACTATGGCTACCGACGGTGCCTTTGGCGGCGTGCCGGTTAATTCCAAAATGCAGGCTATGAGAGAGAATGGCGGCGTGGTTGAGAATCTCTATGTTGCAGGTGATTTTGCTTCCGGTCGATTTATCAATCAGGGCGGCGTCAAAGTGCAGATCATTAACGACCTTGCCTGGGCCTTTGCCAGCGGATTCCTTGCCGGAGAATGTGCGGCAGAGTCCTTCACGGTTTAAGGTATATGTTTTGGATTTGAAACATAGGCATAATTAAATCATCTGTTCGTCATGAATTGCACCCCGCTTGTTAGACTTTGTGATATAATGTCTAACAAGCGGGGTGTTAAACCATAAATTTTTGGAACGGAGTGAGAATTATGGCACACGTTTTGACCGAAGAAGAGCGTAAAGAACTGCTGGATTATATTGAAAAACATGAACCATATGATGACGATGACCCTATAATTCGTCAATTTGACAATGAAAAAAGAGACCACGAACGCATGATGGCAACCATCGCCAAAAGAATATTGGAGGGCAAAGCATGAATGGAAATAGAATTTACCAATAATGTGGATGAGATTCTAGCCGCATTAGACAGTGCCACCATTGTGGCATTAGAGCAATGCGGTTTGCTGGCAGAAGGCTATGCAAAGAAGCTATGCCCTGTTGATACTGGCAATCTGAGAAACAGCATTACACACACGGTCGATGCTGACGTGAATAGGCCTTCCAACCTGATTGCGCGGCTTGACAGCTTGGAGCAAGAAGTGGATAATGATAAGTAAAAGTGGCCAATCCGAGGACATATGACAGCTTGATGCTATTTGAACACGGTAACGACCATATTATTGAAAAAGTTGAAACAATATCAGGTTTTTAATAATTTAAAGAAGGGAACCGAATAGTAGGGTACGGGATTATGATGCAAGTAGTCTGTTTGTCTGAGGGCAGATGGAGCCAAAATCCAGAGCGCACGCAGCGTCTGATGACATTGTTAGGAGCAGATGTTGATGTGCTATTTTTTGAGCTGACCGTAAGCAAGCGTTTATTTCAGTGCTTAAAACATCGAACAACCGGGGATGTGCGTTCCATAGCACCAAATGTAACGGTGTGTCGTCTTTCTCCAATCTACTACAATAAAGATCAAGTGAACGATTCCCTGTTGCGTGGGAGTACGCGGAGAGCAGCGCACCAGATTGATCGTTTAATGCATGAAAATCAATTTGAACACGCTGTCATCTGGGCAGATACCCCGTTGGCTGCGGCATTGTTGGAGTATCTTCCGCATCAGGAACTGATCTACGATTGTTATCGTTCCTGGGAGCGCTATCCCGTTCGTTTAGAAAGCGACTTGGCTTACAGAGCAGATTTGGTATTTGCAGCATCTCCAAATCTCTTTGATCACGTGTCTCCTTGCAACGAGAGTGTTTTTTTACTTGAAAATGGTGTAGATTTCGATTTTGCTGCGCGTAATGGTCATGAGGACGCCGTTATTTCTGCTTTTCCACGACCAATTTTTACTTATTTAGGGGATATCACAAAGAGCGTTCAACTGAATCCTCTTATTTTTGCAGCGCAGCAACATCAGGAGTGGACGTTTGTTATTGCGGGCCGAATTCAATCAAATAATCTGCTGTATAAACAGTTGACTGAGTGCGAAAATATTCAGTGCATCGGTTACCGGCAACAGAGTAATTATCCTGACTGTCTGGAAGCCAGTGATGCGTGCTTTGATCTTCTGCACAATGATATCACAGACGAGGATGTGATTCCGGAGCGTATGTATTATTATCTTGCCTCAGGAAAGCCGATTGCGGCAATGTATCCCCCACGGCACAATCAGGAATTTCCGGATGTTGTATACGGAGCATTGAATGAAGTTGATTTTGAGTATGCATGTCTTTGCGCCAGCAGCGAAGGGAATCCGCATAAACCGGAGCTGCGTCAAGAATATGCACGTAGGGCGGATTGGTCAATCCGCGGAGAACATCTGCGCAGCATTCTAGCGGAGAGCGGATTTCTGATGTAATCGCTAGTACATTTTCATAATGTGGTGCAGGGAAGTTGAATTTCATTGGTAAAGCATACAAAAAAGAAGAACATATGTAAAATCAACTTGAAAAAAAAACTTCGTTTGTATAGAATAGAGTCATCCATTAAGGTAGGTGGCGCCTAATGTTCAGTGCTATGTTCGGCTTTGCAATCCGCTCTGCATCTGCTCAGAGCGCTGTCATTCTGCCCAAAACCAGAATTAAGTAGGGTAAGTACAGTAAAGCGCAGGTAAGTCATATTACCTGCGTTCTATTTTTTCAGGGGAGTGTTGGTTATGAGTAAGAAAGTTGCTGTAATTATGGGTTCAGACAGCGATTGGCCCACTGTGAAAGCTGCTTGCATTCAGTTGCGCAAGTTTGATATCCCATTTGATGCACATATTCTGAGTGCCCATCGCACACCGGCAGAAGCAGCGGAATTTGCGCGTTCTGCGCGTGATAACGGATATGGCGTTCTTATTTGTGCTGCAGGTATGGCAGCGCATTTGGCCGGTGCTTTTGCAGCGAACACAACGCTTCCGGTGATAGGTATTCCCATGAAAGGCGGCGCGATGGATGGCATGGATGCCCTTTTGGCAACGGTTCAAATGCCGTCCGGAATTCCGGTTGCCACGGTGGCTTTAAACGGTGCAAAAAATGCGGCAGTACTGGCAGCTCAGATTTTAGCAGTGTCAGACGAATGCCTTGCAAAAAAATTAGCGGCAGATCGTGATGAGATGAGCCGGCAGATTGCAGAAAAGGAACATAAATTGCAAAAAGAAGTTGCTGAATTGTAATTAGTGGAAACGGAGCGAGTTCATGAGTATCAGAGGATCTCACTTTGAGGAAAAAATGCAGGAAGAGTGCGGAATTTTTGGCATTGCGGCATCGCCGGAACTGACAGACCCTGCAATCAGTACGTATCAAGCACTGTATGCCCTTCAGCATCGCGGACAGGACTCCGCCGGAATTGCGGTATGTCTTGAAGATGAAATCATGGCACACAAAGATAAAGGCTTGGTTCCTGAAGTTTTCAATAAAAAGATATTGGATTCATACCATGGTGCGTGTGCGGCAATTGGTCATGTGCGGCAGAATATCGATCCCCGCCGTTCGGGCATGTCCAATGTTCAGCCATTGGTAGTACATCATGCTTCGGGTTCGCTTGCTGTATGCTATAACGGAAAATTAGTAAATAGTGTTAGCCTCCGCGCAGAGACAGAACATCGAGGAGGAATCTTTCAGGGAACAAATGACGCGGAGGTTATTTCCTACGTGATTGTGCGTGAGCATCTGCGTACAAATACACTGGCGGATGCCGTATTAAACGCAATGCATTATCTGATTGGTGCGTATTCCTTGGTTGTGATGGATCGCAACTGTTTAATTGCGGCTCGTGATCCAAACGGTTTCCGTCCATTGTGTATTGGAGAGGTTAAAGGCGCTATTGTTTTTGCATCGGAGTCCTGTGCAATAGAAGCATTAGGCGGAAAATTTATTCGCGATGTGCACCCGGGCGAGGTAGTTGTCACGGAATATGGAAGTGGAGAAATTCACTCCTATGAAAGCGGTATTCGAGCAAAATCTGCTCTATGTATGTTTGAACTGATCTATTTTGCACGGCAGGATTCTGTTGTGGATGGTGCGGCGATCAGCAAAGTGAGAGAAAAGGCAGGGCGTTGCTTGGCCAGAAGAAATACTGTTGATGGCGATATTGTCATTGGTGTGCCGGATTCCGGAATTGCGGGAGCTATGGGCTTTGCCAGAGAATCCAATATTCCGTACGGGCTGGGGCTGATGAAAAATCGGTATATCCAACGGACCTTCATTGAATCCCGTGCGTGGGAGCGGGAAAAGTCCGTTCGCATCAAACTGAATGCAAATATTCCGGTTGTCAAAGGAAAACGGATTATTTTGGTTGATGACTCGATCGTTCGGGGGACGACCAGCGAGCGTATTGTTCAACTCTTGCGTGATGCGGGAGCAAAAGAAGTTCACTTCAAGTCAACAGCACCGGCGTTTAACCATCCATGTTATTTCGGCACATCGCTGCCTCAGCAGGAGCAGTTGGCTGCTTATGGGCGTTCGACAGAAGAAGTTTGTAAACTGATAGGCGCTGATTCGTTGCAATATCTCCAGATAGAAGATCTGGAGGAAATTGCTTCGGACCTCAATATACAATATTGCGACGCCTGCTTTACAGGAAACTATGCTGTACCGATTCCAAAGCAACAATAAGTAATTTTAAATATTCTGGGAGGATAAGAAAATGAGCATAAGTCGTTCCGATTCCTACGCTGCAGCCGGTGTAGATGTGACAGCAGGCTATGAGTCTGTTAACCGGATCAAGCCTCTTGTGGAGTCCACATATGTAAAGGGTGTTATGGGTGGACTTGGAGGTTTTGGCGGGATGTTTGAACCTCAGGTGGAAGGAATGAAACGTCCCGTTACAGTTTCCGGTACAGATGGGGTTGGCACAAAGTTAAAAATTGCTTTTTTACTGGATAAGCACTCCACAGTTGGCATTGACTGCGTGGCGATGTGTGTCAATGACATTATTTGCGCCGGGGCTATGCCGATGTTTTTCCTCGATTATATTGCGTGCGGGAAAAATGACCCAAAGCGGATCGAACAGATTGTCAGCGGTATTGCTGAGGGATGTCGTCAGGCTGGTTGTGCGCTCATTGGCGGTGAGACAGCGGAGATGCCGGGGTTTTATCCGGAAGACGAATATGATCTGGCTGGATTCTCTGTTGGTTTGGTGGACTATGATAAGATCATTGACAGTAGCAATATGGCAGAAGGTGATGTACTGATCGGTCTTGCATCTTCAGGCGTTCATTCCAACGGTTACTCATTGGTGCGCAAAGTATTAAATATCAATGAGACCTATAATGACTATAGAGATGAGCTTGGCTGCACTCTTGGTGAGGAATTGTTAAAACCGACGCGGATCTATGTTAAGGCGATTCGTAGTCTTCTTGATAAGCAGATCAACATTCATGGAATCAGCCATATCACCGGCGGCGGATTCTTCGAGAATGTGCCGCGTATGATGAAGGACGGCCTTACTGCGAGCATCGATACAGGTACATTCCCGCGTCCCGCTATTTTTGATATCCTTCAACAGGCAGGAAATATCCCGACACGTGAAATGTACAATACATTTAACATGGGCATCGGAATGGTTATTGCAGTGCCTGAGTCAGAAGCCGCTGTTGCACTGGAAGCCCTTGAAGCCGCAGGCGAACACGCATATCAGATTGGCAAAGTGATTTCCGGGAATAACGGGGTAGAGGTGAAATTTTGAAGCGTATAGCAATTCTGGTTTCCGGCGGAGGGACCAATCTGCAGGCACTGATTGATGCAAAAAGCAGGGGAGAGATTCAAAACGGAGAGTTTGCGGCCGTTATTTCTTCCTCACCGGATGCCTATGCGCTTCATCGAGCAGAGCAAGCAAAAAT
>CAVLAO010000047.1:0-13842 GCA_963660915.1 Bacteroides sp. CAG:927
ATACCAATCTAATACATGCAAAGACAAAAGGCATACCTCCTATCGAAAACATAGTAAAAAAGGCAAAGGTACTGCGGAAACGCAGGCACCTTCGCCTTTTGCTGTATTTCAATTTATTCTAATGGAATTTTGAAAAAAAGACAAGCAGTAATACAACTAAAAAACAAATAAGGAAAGCATATTCGATCGTTATTGTTTACAAGCCAATAGGCCTAAAATGCAAGAATGACAAAAACAAAATTCATTTCGAAAAAGAAGTTGATATGGTCCTGTACAGTGTTCTTGCTATAGTGTACAAATAAAAACACTGAATTTTACAGGATATTGCCGCTATATAAGTGCGGTTGCACGAAGCTGATTGTGTGAGTGTTGAAAGCGGCGTGAAAGCCGTTGACGGCAAAAATGAAAGAACGTATAATCACAAACATCAAAAACATTGAAACACATACACGGAAGGGCAATGGGGCCTATACAGAAGAAGTCCCCTGAGCCCTTCCGCTTTTTGTTAGGAGATGAGGATATGCTTCAGCACAAAACGGAGATCGCTTTGGATAATGTCGGAATGGTGTACCCAACGGAGGGAAGCAGCGTTACTGCATTGACCGGTGTGAGTTTTGATATCCAACACGGTGAATTTATTTCACTGCTTGGCCCCTCCGGCTGCGGCAAGACCACATTGCTGCGGATTATTGCCGGACTTCTTCAGAACACACAAGGGACTGCGACTGTTGCAGGCATGACGCCGACTCAGGCCCGGGAGAGCGGCGAGATGGGAATGGTATTCCAGAGCGCGGTTCTTTATTATTGGCGGACGGTTATAAAAAACGTCATGCTTCCGATGGAGATTAAAGGAGTTTATCGGGAAGAACAGCGCCAGCGTGCAGAAGAAATGCTGGAGCTGGTTGGATTATCAAAGTTTAAGAACAGCTATCCTTATGAGTTGTCCGGCGGCATGCAGCAGAGAGTATCCATTGCAAGAGCGTTAGCAACACGACCCAATATTCTGCTAATGGACGAGCCGTTTTCTGCATTGGATGAATTTACGAGAGAGAAACTCCACGACGATCTGCTGAAAATCTGTCACACGCGAGAGATGACCGTTATTTTCGTTACACACAATATTGCCGAAAGTGTTTACCTGTCCGATCGGGTCGTAGTGATGAGTCCGCATCCGGGACGGGTAAGTGCAGTAGTGAATATTGATTTGCCCCATCCCCGTACGCCGGATCTGAGAGAGAGCGAACGCTATTATGAGTACATTACCCAGATTCGCGGAAGCTTTGAGGGGGTGTGACCATGAGTACGAAAAAGGTTCGTATGAGCCGCTTGAAAGCCCCTCCCGGATGGTTGGTTACATTGATTTGGGTGCTTGGTTTTCTGGTTGTGTGGGATGTGATTGCTCTGCTTTTTCAATTGGCAGGTCAGGTGGGAACAAAGTTTCCATACATCCATGATTTGCTGAAGTGGGCATTTTCACCGGTCTACGATGGGAACGGAATTTGGCGCGCTACCGGCATTACTCTTTCTGTATTTGCTACCGGTTTGCTGATTGGGTTCCTGGTAGGTGCGGTATTTGCGATTATAATGAGCGCCTGCCTTCCAATTGAGAAGGTTGGATATCCTCTGTTGCTGCTGAGCCAGATGATCCCCATGTTGGGATTGGCACCGATCATCGTCAGTATGGTGGGCGATTTTTCCAAGGCAAAGTTGGTTATGAGTGCATATATGACGTTCTTTCCCGTAGCGGCAAACTTCTTTGCCGGACTTCAGAGCGTAGATGAGCAGAGGAAAGAGTTGTTGATGATGAGCGGGGCCAGCATGGCCACGGTTTATCGCAAGCTGATGATTCCGGCAGCAGCGCCGTCTTTGTTTATCGGACTGAAGTTGGCTACGCCCTCTGCATTTGCGGCAGTGATATTTACCGAGGTGCTTTATCCTCAAAATGGTGGCATTGGCGGAGAGATCTTGAATTCTCAGTACGGAAACGATTGGGAATTGTGTTGGGGTTATATTTTTATGGCAGTTGTTGTAGCAGTGCTTCTATTCTATGCTGCCAGTTTGCTGGAAAAACTTATTATTCGTTGGAAGAGCGTGGACTGAGGAGGTGAGTGTATGAGCAAGCAAAAAGCTACGCACAGTCGGGGAGAGTTGCTGGTGGTTCTGGATATAAACCGCCAGACACAACGAGTAACTTCACTTCTGCGAACGTTGTTTTTGGCAATTGTCGCCGCATTTGTTCTGGTGCTGGTTTTGACAGGATTGGGACGACCGATTTTCCAGATCACAAATGATTACGAGTATACATGGAATGTTACCGGAAGCATGCTCATCAATGGATTGACGTTAGATGGAATTCCGTTGACAACATTCAATCCACTGGCATTGCTGATGTATGTTGGTGTTGCTGTGGCACTGGCCGGAATAACAGTATTCTTCGTTGGCAGTCTGGTTCATGCGGTTCGAGCCTCCGGAACCTCAACTCCGTTGGTGATGACGGGGAAGCCAAGAAAAGTATTAAAGTACGTAATTGGTATCAGTGCTACGCTGTCTTCGCTATTATTCTTATTTTTTGAACCGGTGTATCGATTGACGTTGACCGCACAGGGCAGTGAGTATATAGAGCAGTTGGCGGAAAATTATGCATTCAACTGTAATCCTACCGGAACAGGAACCTTGCTTACATTGGGGTGCTTCTTTGTAGGAACCTATTATCTCTGTTCTGCTGCCAGTGCAACCCGGTTCTGGAAGAAACATCAGGGCGGTTGTTATTTGTTGGGGATTGTGGCTTTGCTGCTCTATTGTTGGCAGTATGGATATTTGCATGCTCTGTTTGGGATTGATCCAAGTACGGCTTCTTTTCCCTATCCATTCCCCCGGGCTATCAACAGTTTCAGTAAGTTTACCGGCAGTATAAAGGGAAATTACAACAGCGTGTTTGGATCGCTGGTTCAGATTTTCTTTACTTCTGCCAGTACAACACTGAATGATTCCATTGTTTACAATGCAACGACGACTCTGGCCGGAATGCTGATTGGTTTTGTGTTGGGCGGAGTGCTTGGTTATGCAGTCAGTCTGATAGCAGCCTGCTGCAAACGCTGGGGTGCCGGTATTTTGACAATTTGTTCGATTCTGGCAGCTTTTCCGGTGGTAGCTCTTGGTCCTATCGTAAACCATTGGTTTCCATCTAACAGCGTGTCCGGATCACTGATAGCCAAGATCATTGTGGTAACCATTCTCTGCATGGCCGGCATGGCGGTAAATGCCTATAAGGGATTGACCGTATTGAAGCCTTTTGCAATGGATCTGATGGACATCTGCGATGCAAGCACAAAGCAGTCCTTCCTGATGCTTCGTTTGCCGAACAGTTTGCCAAATGTATTTACGGCATTAAAAATAAATTCTGCTACCGCATTGATGGGCGCTTTTGTGTGTGAGTTTTATTCCCGCTCCAAAACATTTGGTATCGGTATGATGTTCAATAACTATTGGGATGTAGCGCGTTACCAATCCTGGGCCTACATCATCATGGCAATCCTGTTTGGACTGATTCTCTACCTGATTGTGGCTGCAATAGAACGCAAATGCATCGGATGGCATCCATCCATGCGAAAAAAACGTTAAACCTGCTTTATCGGAAGCGTTTTTGCTTCGTGATGATAAAGAAATCCTGATTGAGAACGATTGGAGGAAAAAACTATGAAGAAACTGATTGCATTGCTGCTGAGTCTTGCAATGGTTGTCGCTTTGGCATCCTGCGGCTCTTCCACCAATGTATCCACCGGTACTGCGTCGGCATCCAAGACCGACGATGCCAGCACCAGCAAGGGCACAAGCTCTGCTCAGTCCACTGCATCAAGTGATGGCCTGACCCCGGTTACCGTCCAGCTTAAGTGGGTACAGCAGGCACAGTTTATGGGTTATTACGCAGCTAAGGCCCTAGGCATCTACGAGGACTTTGGTCTGGATGTCACCATTGTTCCCGGCGGCAGCGTAGATGTTGTTGATGAGGTGGACTCCGGCCGGGCACAGTTCGGCGACGTCTGGACGTCTACAGCAATGAGCGCTATTGCAAACGGTGCAAACGTTATGGCTGTAGCACAGTGGTATCAAAACTCCGGCATGACCTTGGTGTCGATGAAGGATACGGTTGCAGATCCTACGGCAGTAAAGTCCGGTGAAGTGGTCGGCAACTGGGGCGGCGGAAATGAATATGAAATGCAGGCTTATCTGGCATCTCTTGGCTTGTCTACCGATTATGTCACAGAGGATTACGACATGCAGCAGCTTATTGACGGCGAGCTGACCTGGTCCTCCGCTATGACTTACAATGAAATGGGCCTGCTTTTTGAAGGCGGTTATACCTCCGATGACCTGAACGTTCTCTACATGGAGAAGGAAGGCTTCGGTATGCTGGAAGATTGCGTCATTGTAGATACTGCATGGGCAGAAGAGAACGAGGATACAGTTACCGCCTTTATTGAAGCTACTGCTCTCGGCTGGGGTTGGTGCCTTGAAAATGCCACTGCCGCAGGCAGCCTGGTGTTCAATGCAGAAGATACCGCCAACACGGTTTCGGAATACCATCAACAGTTTGAGGCAAATGAAGTTGCCAAGCTGATTGTGGGCGATATTGTTACCATTGGTGACCGCACTACCTATGACAAGTTGGGCTATCTGGATGCCGGCAAGTATGAGCAGACCTATAAGATCCTGAGCCAGTACGCTGATGTGGGCAATATCGATGCCTCCAAGTGCTATACTACATACTTCTACGATAAGGCCATTGCCGATGAGAAGTTCCAGACCGCACTGGATAACTTTGATAGTTATAAGTGGAGCGGCACCTTTGATGTGCTGTATACGGGCTGATAAAATCGGCTGACCGTCCCCGAAGCTGCGTATTTTCCCTTTCCGCGCAGCTTCGGGGAAAAGAAAGAATCCATTCTGCTGCCGGCCACAGACCGGGACGAATAATACAACAAGGAGGAACCTATTATGTATGATCTGATCATCAAAAACGGCACCCTTGTCACCCCCACCAGCACATTTTGTGCCGATCTGGCGGTCAAGGACGGCAGAATTGCCGTTGTCGCTGAAACAATCGAGGGGGATGCAGCAAAGGTGGTTGATGCCACGGGTAAAATGGTGTTGCCCGGTGCAATCGATCCCCATACCCATCTGGCGATGCCCTTCGGTGGTACAGTTTCTGCGGATGACTATTACGCGGGGACACGTGCTGCGGTTTGCGGCGGCACCACTACTGTGTTTGATTTCGCGTTGCAGGATTTTGGCGAGAACATGGTGGATACCATCAAACGTCGGGATGCGCTTTGTGCCCCGGATGCCTGCTGTGATTACGCCTTCCACATCGGCGTCAAAGATGTGGCTAATGGACTGCTGGATTCTATGGCAGAGGCTGTGGACTACGGCGTTACTTCCTTTAAAGTATTTATGGTATATGATTTTGGTGTTACCGATGGCGTGTTCTTCAAAGTGCTTCAGAAGTCAAAAGATATTGGCGCTTTGATTGGCGTTCATGCCGAAAATAACGAAATGGTCAATATGTTGACCGAAAAATATATTTCTGAGGGCAATACCTCTGCCTGGTATCATTACCTGTCTCGCCCGGAATGGGTAGAAGGTGAGGCTGATGAGCGAGCCATTGACTGGGCTAAGGCCGCCGGTGCAGAGCTTTATATTGTTCATCTGGCAAACAAGCAGGGCATGGAAGCCGTGCAGAAAGCCAAGAGTGAGGGGTATCCGATTTATGCAGAAACCTGCCCCCAATATCTCTATTTTACCAAAGAAGTTTATAAGCGTGAGGATGGCCGTAACTTTGTCTGCTCCCCCCCGATGAAGGGGCAGGAGAGTCAGGATGCCCTTTGGGCCGGTATCCGGAACGGTTTTATCGATACTATTTCCACCGACCATTGTCCCTTCCAGCAATCTGAAAAAGATTGGGGCTTGAATGATTTTCGAAAGATTCCAAACGGTTGTGCAGGTGTAGAGAATATGTATCCCTTTATGCTTGCGGCAGCAAATGCAGGAAAATTGAGTTTCAACAAGGTGGTTCAGCTTTGCTGTGCAAACACAGCCAGTTTGTTTGGCTGCACAACAAAAGGCAGCTTAGACGTAGGAAAAGATGCAGATATTGTGATTTATGATCCGGAGAAGGATTTTACGATCCATCAAAGCAACATGCATTCGGATGCTGACCATACGATTTGGGAAGGCGTTTCACTTCACGGTTATCCGGTTCAGACCTATGTTCGCGGAACGCTTGTATATGATAATGGAAACTTTGTTGGAGAGCGTGGCTTCGGTCGTTATCTGAAGCGTGCTCGCCGGCCGAAGATAGACTGACAAAGGAGGAATTCCTCATGCTCAGACCACGCAATGAAGCTGAGCGGTGCTTGCTGTGTTCAAACGCAGCCTGCACGGCTGCTTGCTCCGTAGGACGGGATCCGGCACGAATGCTGCGGGCGGTTCGATTTGATCGAGAGAGTGAGGCACGAACTTATGTAGATGCAGCACAATGTGAAGTGTGTGCTGCGCCTTGCGAAAGTACTTGCGTGCATTATGATGGGGCCATTCGAATTCGCGAGGTCGTTCATGTTTTGCCCGCGCCGAAAGGCGGCACTGTGGATCTCAGCATTGATTTCTGCGGTGTGCGATGCGAGAATCCATTCTTTTTATCGTCCTCTGTGGTAGCCTCCGGTTACGAGATGTGTGCAAAGGCATTTCAAATGGGATGGAGCGGCGTGGTCTACAAGACGGTGGGTTTCTTTGAACCGGATGAGGTTTCACCTAGGTTTGGCGTACTCAATCGTCATGGCACATCGTTTGGCGGGTTTCGCAATATGGAACAGATATCCGATCATCCATTAAAACGGGATCTTGATGTGCTGCGGCGGTTGAAAGAGGATTTTCCGACAAAGGTGATTGTCGGCAGCATTATGGGGGCAGACGAAGAGGAATGGACGCAGTTGGCCCGCCTTTGCACTGAGGCAGGGTGCGACATAATCGAATGTAATTTTTCCTGCCCCCAGATGACTGCTGAAGGTATGGGCAGTGATGTCGGCATAGATCCGGAACTGGTTGCACGATATACAGCTGCGGTAAAGCGCGGCACGGATCGGCCTGTGTTGGCAAAAATGACGCCCAATATTACAAATATGGAAGTTCCTGCTATTGCTGCAATAAAAGCTGGCGCAGATGGCCTTGCGGCAATTAATACCGTTAAGTCTATCACCGGGTTTGATCTGCCGAACATGGCACCGCAGCCGGCAGTGAACGGAAAGAGTGCAGTTTCCGGTTATTCCGGTAAAGCGGTGAAACCCATCGCACTGCGGTTTGTAAAAGATCTGGCGACCTATCCACAGCTAGAAGGTATTCCGATCTCTGGCATTGGCGGAATTGAGACGTGGCATGATGCAGCAGAATTCCTGGCATTGGGTTGCACAAACGTACAGGTAACGACGGCTGTTATGGAATACGGTTATCGCATTGTCGAGGATATGATTGCCGGATTGAGTGAGTATCTTGCTCAAAATGGATATTCATCTCTGAATGAATTGATTGGACAGGGACTTGATCATATTGTAGATCCGGAAGATTTAGATCGTTCTACCGTGGCATATCCGATGTTTGATCGTCAGAAGTGCGTGGGTTGCGGCCGCTGTGCGGTTAGCTGTTACGATGGCGGACATCAGGCAATCCGCTTTGAGGCAGATCGCGTGCCACGCTTAATTGGTTCAAAGTGCGTTGGCTGTCATCTATGCTTGCTGGTATGTCCGGCGGAGGCAATTTCTCCCGGACGTCGCGTCCCAAAAACGCATAAAATGGAAAATGGAAAGGAAGATTTATTATGACTCCAGAAGAAATCAAAGAAACGCAAAAGGCGTATGTACTCCAGTCCTGGAACAAGCAGAAGGGACTTAATCCGATTCCGATTGAGCACTGCGATAATATTTACCTTTATGATTATGATGGCAATCGTTATGCAGATATGTCCTCACTCCACGTTAACATGAACCTGGGTTATGGAAATGAAGCCATTAACAACGCGATCAAGTCGAAACTGGAGCGTTATGCATTTATCAGTGAGGCTTATGCAGATGAAGATCGCGCAAAGCTAGCAAAGCTGATTGTCAGCCAGATGCCGGATAATATGGGCAAAGTGTTCTTTACGAATGCGGGTGCTGATGCGAATGAGAATGCGGTGAAGATTGCCAGAATGTACACCGGCCGTAATAAGATTTTCTCTCGTTATCGTTCTTACCATGGTTCGACCTTTGGAGCGGGCAACCTGACCGGTGAACCCCGCCGCTATGCACTGGAGCCAGGCGTTCCCGGTTTTGTGAAGTTCATGGATCCTTATATCTATCGGGATAATCTTCCATTTGCTACGGAGGAGGAGTGCACAGAGTATTATCTGCGTAAGCTGGAAGAACAGATTGTCTATGAAAACCCGGATAATATTGCTGCAATTGTTATGGAAACGATTACGGGTACAAATGGCATTATCATTCCACCTAAGGGTTATCTTCCCGGTGTGCGCAAGATTTGCGATAAGTACGGCATCATGATGGTTTGCGATGAGGTCATGGCAGGCTGGTGCCGCACAGGAAAAATGTTTGCATTCCAGAATTTTGACGTCAAGCCAGATATCGTTACTTTTGCAAAGGGTGTTACCTGTGGTTACGTTCAGTTGGGCGGCGTATGTGTCAGCAAAGAGATTGCAGCTTATTTTGACGATCATGTATTGTCCTGCGGTCTGACCTACAATGGACATCCGCTGGCATGTGCAGCCGGTGTAGCCTGCGTGAACTATTACATTGAGCATGAAATTGCAGGTCATGTTACTGAGGTAGGCAAAGTGCTGGGTGAACTACTGGAGGAGATGAAAGCGAAGCACCCCTGCGTAGGCGATGTACGCTATATTGGCCTGTTCTCTGCGGTAGAACTGGTAAAAGACAAGGCAACTCGTGAAGCGCTGGTTCCTTACGGAAAAGATCCGGACGGGATTATGGGCAAAGTGATTGGCATGCTGAAAGCAAAGCGTTTTATGACCTTTGGGCATGAAAATATGATTCTGGTTGCTCCTCCGCTTATTATCACCGAAGAACAGCTTCGAGAGGAACTGGCCAAGTTGGATGAAGTACTTGGCGAAGTGGATAAAATGATCTGAATGTGATGCACCGGGCCGACCGTTGCGGTCGGCTCGGGGAAATGGAGTGTTTTATGAGTCGACTTTTCTATATGCCGCAAACCATAATCAGTGGATCCGGCAGCTTAAGTGCAGCAGGGGATCAACTGTGCCTGGGTGAGAAGGCATTGGTTATCACCGGAAAAGTAGTGAAAGAGCAGGCATGCACACGGGAACTGCTGCAACTGCTGCAGTCAAAGGGAGTAGCATTTGATGTTTTCTCTGACATTCCCGGTGAGCCGACAGACAAGATGGTTTCTGCCGGGGTAACAGCATACCTGAACGGCGGCTGTGATTATATGATTGCCGTTGGCGGCGGAAGTCCTATGGACCTTATGAAAGCAGTAGCCGTCATGCTGAAGTATCCCGGCTCAAAGTTGAGAGATTTTATGGGAAAGGTAATTCCCGGACCTTTTACTCCGATGGTGGCAATTCCGACTACGGCAGGCACCGGCAGCGAGGCAACAATGTTTACGGTGATTACGGATACAGAGACAGATGTCAAAATGTTGCTCAAGGGACCGAAACTGATCCCGGATGTGGCTGTCGTGGATCCGGCGTTTTCTGTTTCTGCACCACAGAGTATTACGGCGAACACGGGTTTGGATGCTTTGACCCATGCAGTGGAGTCTTACACATCCCGATTGGCGCAGCCGCTGACAGACACTTTGGCGATTTCGGCAGTGAAGAGAATCATGGCATATCTGCCGCGGGCGTGGCGCAACGGAAATGATCTGGAAGCGCGGGAGCAGATGGCGCTGGCAGCGCTGGAAGCCGGAGTGTGTATTACAAATGCGTCCGTTACAATTGTTCATGGGATGAGTCGTCCTATCGGCGCATTGTTCCACGTACCTCACGGATTGTCCAATGCCATGCTGCTGCCGACTTGTTTGGAGTTTGCTCTTACGGGTGCACTGGGTCGGTTTGCAGATCTTGGACGAGCCATTGGTGTCGCCTCAGCGCACCAGAGCGATGAGGAGGCTGCAACATCGTTCCTTACGGCGGTGAAGGAGCTCTGCGGAATTTGTCATGTCCCCACACCGGAACAGTATGGCATAGAAAAAGAGAAGTTTTTCGCTCAAATCGACAAAATGTCTAAAGATGCGGTTGCTTCCGGGTCACCCGGCAACACAGCAAGAGAGGTAACAGAAGCAGATTGTGCGATGTTGTATCGCAGACTTTACGAGTAAAGATTATGTTTTATCTTTAAGGAGGAAAATGTTATGTATACCTGCAGCGAAGCTAGAATGGAAGATAAAATCAAAACTTTTTCAAAGTTCGGTGATGCCGGTCACGGCGGAATAACCCGTTATTCGCTTTCACCCGAGGCAATTCAGGCTCGCAACGAGTGGCGCCGTCGCATGGAGGCGATTGGAGCCACAATTGAAATCGACGATGTGGGGGATATGTATGCCACGCTTCCCGGAACAGATCCGGAGGCAAAGCGTATTGTGATGGGCTCCCACTGCGACAGCGTGAAAAACGGCGGCAATTATGATGGCATCTTAGGTGTCATGAGCGCCATGGAAGTTCTGGAGACTGTGCATGAGAAAAATATCCCGCATAAGCATCCGCTGACTGCTATGATCTGGACCAATGAGGAAGGCGCGCTTTATCCTCCGGCTATGATGTGTTCCGGCATTGTTTGTTATGACTATTTGCCGGAAGATATTCGCAGCAAGTTTAAATACGAGGATATGATGGAATCGAAGTCCATTCTGGATTCCACAAAAACCTTCGGACAGGCGTTGGATGCATCCGGATTTAAGGGAGATAAGAAATATCGTCTCAGCCCGGAAAAGTACCAGTGCATGTTCGAAACCCATATCGAACAGGGTCCGATTCTCGAAGACAACGGAAATGATATCGGCGTGGTGGATTGCGTGCTTGGCATGTTTAACTATCGACTGAAGTTCTATGGCCAGACTGTTCATGCCGGCACCTTCCCGATGCCAAAGCGGCATGATGCCTTCTTTGCAGCGGCGGAGGCGTTGGTTTATCTCCACTCTGAGATTGATAAGCTGGAGATTCCGGACTTGGTTTACACAACGGGTGAAGTGGTTTGCCATCCCTGCGTACACACTTGTGTGCCGGATTACTTTGATTTCTCTTTCGATGCCCGCCACGAGGATCCCAAGCAGCTGGAACGCGTGTTGGAAGTTGTTAAGAGCTGTGCGGAAAAGACCTGGGGCAATGGATGTACTTGCGAAGTGGAAAAAGCGTGGAACCGTGACACCGTTTATTGGGACAAAAAGTTGGTGAGTTACGTCAAGGCCTCTGCTGAGGAGCTGGGCGTCAGTCACCAGTATATTCACTCCGGTGCCGGTCATGATGCTCAGTTCTGCGCCTACGTAATTCCCACCACAATGATTTTTGTTCAGTCAAAAGACGGGTTGAGCCACTGCGAGCTGGAGTTTTCCTCCGTCAAGCAGTGCACGGAAGGCGCATCTGTTATGCTGAATGCCGTACTTAAGGCAGATCAGGATTAAGTATATAAATAAATACCAATTTATGTCCATGTTTCAACCGTATCCCCAAGCCTTCAGATACGGCTGAATCTGGAAACGCCGGAATGATCGTCAGAGCAGATCATTCCGGCGTAAATTATTTCAAACTTGATTAAATTATTTCTCTTGCGATACTTCAATCCATCCATGGCATTCTATACATTTTTCGATATGGATGACGTATGGAACACAATACTCAATGGTATTTCCTGTCCAAAACCGCCGAATTACGCCGCCGTGTGTGACCACAATGATTTTATTGTAGCTTAAGTAGCGATTCAGCGTTTTAGAAACCCGGTCAGCCAGTTGTTTTACTGTTTCCCAGGGACGTTCTTCACCCTCTGGCCAACAGCCATGACAGGCGAGAAATTCACTATGAAGGGCTTTCAGCTCAGTAAGGCTGTGCGGTGTTCCGGTTCGATCGGACATCATCTCATGAAGATCCGGCTCTACCATAAGAGGAAGACCGGTTGTTCGTACAATTTCCGCTGCGGTCTGTAGTGCGCGGGTATACGGCGATGAGATGATCAGCTGTGCTCCTTGTAAGATGGGATCATTGGCCACTTTCTGTGCTTGCTGCATACCTTTTTGACTAAGTGGCACAAGGCCGTAGCCCTGACCATTAATCCCACCATAGGTACAGGTCGAGTAATCTGGATCACCATGACGAATCAATACAAGCTCCATAGATAACCTCCCATTGATTGTAAAGCGGGATAAACAATGCGATGCCTGAATATTTGTGTCTAGTTTAGCACAAGATTTTTCTATATGCTACTGTAAAGTGTCAAAATTTAAAACTTGATAGGATGACCTCATTTGAGACGGTTGACGAAATCGCAATTGGAAGATTATATTATTACAGCAAAGAGCGGCTTCGAAAGTTCGTGGATCTGATTGTAAAAGTCAAAATATGGATTTCTGATACGTTCGCTGTCTGACAACAAGAGCGAAATAAAAAGCGGCATTTGAAACGGTATTAAAACACCACTATTTTTATTAAGGACTGTCTGCAAAGACAGTCTTTTTTCATGCTTGCGTGCGATGGGCAACAGTCAGGTCAACTCTGACCGCAAGCAGTAAGGGTAGCTTGACAGCCTGATGCAAGAAGTGGATAATGGTGAGGTCAGAGACGCAATCCGCAGATGCAGGGAGTAGTTGAAACGAGTGTAGTGTACAAGTTACGGATAAACCGTACATTGAGGAAAGTTGTAAATCTCAAACACAAACAAGGAGTACAGTATATGACAGTGATGCATACCATCCGTATAATCTGAAAGCAGACCAAAGCAGATAAGGCGATGGTTGCGCAGTTTTCCGCAACTTTCATCTGCCTTTGTCTGCTTTTGTCTGCTCTGGGTTACTGACAAAATTACTGACATTTTCAACCGCTGAAACAAGCTGGTCAACATTGGCATGGATGTAGATTTCAGCAGTCGTTGAAAATTTGGAGTGACCAAGAATCTTTTGTAATGTCTCTGGCGGTATGCCCTTCTGCGATGCCCAGCTTGCGTATGTATGCCGTGTGCAATGCGGTGTCTTGTGTCCTATGCCGAGCTTTTTCAGCAGGGGGAAATAATTGCGAGTGCGGAAGTTTGAAATGTCCAACGCACCCGAATAGCCAGACAGCAGAAGCTCACCTGTGGCAATGCTGACGAAATACTGAAAGTAGGATCTACCTTCAGGTCTGATGGGAATGATTCTGTTCCGTCCTGCTTCTGTCTTTTCACCGCCGATGCAGTATGTATCATATACATGGTCTGTGGTCATCTGGAACAGCTCACCAATGCGCATACCTGTGTAGATAAGCATCAGGATTATCTTTGCTGTTTCTGAACCGTCAGCCTCAAGCAGTGCAATTTCGTCTTCGGTGAAGGTCTGCTTTTCCTTTTTGACGTTTGGCGGCAGTTGAACAAAGGATGCAAAGTTGGTGGTGATGATTTCTTCACGCATAGACCACTTTGACATCTGTATTGCAAGGTTCTTGTATTTTGACAGTGAGGAATAGGACTTGTCTAAGTGCGCATCAATGATAGACTGGAAGTCTGCTGTTTTCAATTCACGGAATTTGCGCTTGTAGAGCGGAGCATAGGCAAGGTATGCTGTTTTGTAGTTCTTGATGCTATG
>CAVLAO010000048.1:0-13055 GCA_963660915.1 Bacteroides sp. CAG:927
GCAAGCGGCCAACCGCCCAAAGGGCGGCTCTTAGGCCGTCGCAAGAATCTTTTCTATCAATGACACACCAATTTCCGCAGTCGGTGCGGTAAGATCCTTCGCTGCGCTCAGGATGACAGTGGAAGAAGTGCTCAGGATGACAGTGGAAGAAGTGCTCAGGATGACAGTGGAAGGAGTGCTCAGGATGACAGTGGAAGGAGTGCTCAGGACAACAGCGAAAGGGGCGCCCCGGATGACAACCATCCCTGTCATTCTGAAGAATACTCCCTTTTTTGTCATTCTGAGGAGGCGCAGCCGACGAAGAATCTTTTTCTGTCGAGGAAACGCAAACAACCACATGCAGGGCGGCTCTTAGGCCGTCGCAAGAATCTTTTCTGCCGATGAGATAACAGCCGCGAGAAATGTAACATTTTTATGAATACCCTTGCATTTTTCCCCTGCATGGCTATAATAGGATTAGCACTCAAATAGAACGAGTGCTAATCCTTTTCGTTTCTAAAATAGTTTTATATAGAAGGAGGCCGTTTTTATGGCGAAAAAGCAATTCAAGGCAGAGAGCAAGCGTCTGCTGGATCTGATGATCAACTCCATTTATACCCACAAAGAGATCTTCCTCCGGGAAATTCTCTCCAACGCCAGCGATGCCGAGGACAAGCTGGCCTATCGCGCCCTGACCGACGACAGCGTTGGCATGAGCCGGGGCGACTTTAAAATTGTGGTCACCCCCGACAAGCTGGCCCGCACCCTGACCATCAGCGACAACGGCATCGGCATGACCAAGGAGGAGCTGGACTCCAACCTGGGCACCATCTGCAAGTCCGGCTCGCTCCAGTTCAAAGAAGGTCTGAAGGAAGAGGACGCTCCCTCCGCAGAGGACATCGACGTCATCGGTCAGTTCGGCGTGGGCTTCTACTCCGCTTTCATGGTGGCCGACGAAGTCACCGTTATCACCAAGCCCTACGGCAGTGACGTGGCCTACCAGTGGAAGTCCACCGGTCTGGACGGCTACACCATTACCGAGTGTGAAAAGACCGGCGTCGGCACCGACGTGATTCTCCACATCAAGCCGGACACCGAGGACGAAAAGTATGAGGAATATCTGGAGGAATACCGGATTCAGCAGCTGGTGAAGAAGTACAGCGACTACATTCACTATCCCATTCAGATGCTGATGCACAAGTCCCGCCAGAAGCCTCGCCCCGAGGACGCCGGCGACGACTACAAGCCCGAGTGGGAGGACTACACCGAGTGGGCAACCATGAACTCCATGGTTCCTCTGTGGCAGAAGAAGAAAGACGAAGTCACCGAGGAGGAGTACGACAACTTCTATCAGGACAAGTTCGACGACTATGAAAAGCCGCTGGACGTGATCAAGGTCTCCGCCGAGGGTCTTGTCAGCTACGACGCCTTGCTGTTCATCCCCTCCAAGACCCCTTATGATTTCTATACCCGGGAGTATGAGAAGGGGCTGCAGCTGTATTCCTCCGGTGTGCTCATCATGGACAAGTGCGCCGACCTGCTGCCGGATTATCTCCGCTTTGTCAAGGGCGTTGTGGATACCCCCGACGTCAGCCTGAACATCAGCCGTGAGATGCTCCAGCAGACCCGGGAGCTGAAGGTCATCGCCAAGAATCTGGACAAGAAGATCCGCGCCCAGCTGTCCACGATGCTCACCGACGACCGGGAGAAGTACGAGAAGTTCTGGAAGGCCTTCGGCACCCAGATGAAGTACGGCGTGGTGTCCAACTACGGCATGGACAAGGACAACCTGAAGGATCTGCTGCTGTTCGTTTCCTCTGCTCAGGCGAAGGGAACCACCCTGAAAGAGTACAAGGAGCGGATGCCCGAGGCGCAGCAGTTCATTTACTATGCCTGCGGTGAGGACGCTCAGAAGCTGAGCAAGCTGCCTCAGGCCGAGCGGATTCTGGACGCCGGCTACGAGATTCTCTACCTCACCGAGGATGTGGACGAGTTCTGCATGCAGGTGCTGACCGAATATGACGGAAAGCAGCTCAAGAGCATCAACGCCGAGGATGCCCTGCCGGAGACCGAAGAGGAAAAGAAGGCCGCGGAAGAAAAGGCCGAGGCCGGCAAGTCCGTCATGGACTTCCTGAAGGAAACTCTTGGCGACAAGATCAAGGAGGCCCGCATCTCCAAGATTCTGAAGAGCCACCCCGTGTGCATGGTATCCGACGGCCCCATGTCCATCGAGATGGAGAAATACCTGAAAAAGCAGAATGCCGACATGGCCGGCATCCACGCCGAGCGGGTACTGGAGGTCAACGCCGACTCTCCCGCCTATGCCGCCCTGCAGAAGGCCATGGAAACCGATCCGGAGAAGGCAAAGAAGTACGCCCAGCTGCTGTATTGCCAGGCTCTGCTCATCGCCGACCTGCCTCTGGAAGATCCCAGCGCTTACACCGATCTGGTGTGCAGCCTGATGGACTGATCCGAACAATTCTGACTTCACCCCTGATGCAGCGATGCATCAGGGGTGTTTTTCTGTTTGCGGCATTTCTGTGCTTTTTTTCTCCTGTCTCTCTGAGGACATGATCCCTTTTCTGTCGATGGCATGCTAATTATCTCAGTCGGTGCAATCAGATCCTTCGCTCCGCTCAGGATGACAGCCATCCCTGTCATTCTGAGGGAGCAAAGCGACCGACTGCGCTCGCCGGTTTCCTGCCTTTTTTCACAACGGTTTACTGTTGAAAGCGTCCCACACGTTGTTGAAAATCCCTGTGCATCCATTGAATTTCCTCCGTTTAGAATATAAAATTTTAAGCATAAGATTTTATACTTTATCTCGATTTTGAAAGGAGACAACGCCCATGTCATCCAGAACCATCGGCGTGGATCTGACGGAGGGATCGGTCGGGTCGCGCCTGTTTCGTTTCTCCGTGCCCTTCATGCTGGCCAATCTGCTGCAGACCGGCTACAACATGGTGGACATGGTGGTGGTCGGCCACTTTGTCGGCGCCGACGGCCTGTCCGCCGTGTCCACCTGCGGCGAGCTCATTCAGCTCTACACCTTTATCGCCATCGGCTTCGGCGGCGCGGGACAGACGATGATCGGCCAGTTCATCGGCGCAAAGGATCACCGGCGGGTCAACCGTACCATCGGCACGTTGTTCTCCGTGCTGCTGCTGATGGCGTTGGGCATCACCTTGCTTTGCTTCACCACCGTCAACTGGCAATTGAGTCTGATCAACCTGCCGGCAGAAGCCCTGACCAGCGGCCGCTCCTACCTGCTGGTATGCGGCGCCGGCATGGTGTTTATCTTCGGCTACAATCTGGTCAGCTCCATTCTTCGGGGCATGGGAGACTCCAAGCGCCCCCTGCTGTTCATCGCCGTGGCTTCGGTAGTGAATCTGGTGTTGGATCTGCTGTTCGTGCCGGTATTCCACATGGGCGTCATGGGTGCGGCGCTGGCCACGGTACTGGGGCAGGCAGTGGCCTTTCTCTGGGCACTGGTGTTCCTCTACCGCCGCCGGGACGCCTTCGGCTTTGATTTCAAGCCGAAGCAGTTCATCCCCCACCGGGATGTGCTGGGCACGCTGCTGCGGTTGGGCATCCCCATGTCCGCCCAGGGCGCACTGATCAGCGTTTCCATGCTCTACGTCTGTTCCCTGCTCAACCAGTTCGGCGTGGCCGCCTCTGCCGCCAACGGCATCCAGCTGAAGCTGGCCAACATCTCCCGCATCGTGACCAGTGCCATGTGCACCGCCGCCAGCGCCATGATTGCTCAATGCATCGGCGCCAACAAGCAGGAACGGGTAAAGTCGGTGTTCTGGTGGAATCTTGGCATTGCCCTGATTGCCGCCTCCGCCTTCGGCGTAGCTCTGCTCCTGTTCCCCCGCCAGATTTTCGGCCTGTTCAACACCGATGAGGCGGTGCTCGCCTATGCCTCGGTCTACGCGGTGTTCGGTCTGTTCGACTGCCTCGGCAACGCCCTTCGCTCTCCCTGCAACGCGCTGGTCAACGGCGTGGGCGCGGCTCTGCTGGGATTTACCGCCAGTCTGGTGGACGGCGTGTTCGCCCGCATTGCCTTTTCCATTCTCTTCGGCAACGTGATGGGCATGGGGGTGGCCGGCTACTGGCTGGGCAGCACACTGGCCGGCTATGTCACCGTGATCATTCTCGCCCCTTACTTTCTCTCCGGCGCCTGGAAACGAAAAAAGAAGCTGTAATTTCTTGCCTTTCTCCTCCTTTTCGCGTATTCTGAATAGAGAGAACCAAAATTTTTACACAGGGAGGAAATTGATATGGCAAACATTTCGACCGGCATTCTGGGGGATTCCAATCTGCTCAACCTGAAGGAGATCCCCTTTTCCAAGGTGCGACCGGAAGTGGCCAATTTTCTGGTACGGGGCGAGGAAATTGTCCAGTGCTTTCAGACCATTCGGGATCAGGTCATCTTCACCAACAAACGGATTTTTGTCGTAAACGTGCAGGGCATCACCGGCAAAAAGACCTCCTATTTCTCCTATCCCTACTCCAAGGTTCAGTACTTCGGCGTGGAAACCGCCGGCGTTTTGGACATCGACAGCGAGCTGGTGCTTGTGTTTAACGACGGCAACCGCCTGCAGTTCGACTTCCGCTCCCGGGTGGATATCCGCGGCATTTGCGGCATGATTTCCTCCTTTGTGCTGTAAGATCCGGCAGAAATGACAAAGCTCCTCTGAGAACACATTTTCGTGTTCTCAGAGGAGCTTTTATTGTTGTAATTGGGTGCAGTAAGATCCTTCGCTGCGCTCAGGATGACAGTGGAAAAAAGTGCCTAGGCTAACAGTGAAAGAAGATGCTCAGGATGACAGCTGTTTATTTCCACAGCGGTGAAGGATAAATTCCCTCGGCGGCCTTTTCCGCCATAGCCGCCACAACGCCGGCCTTGTCCTCGTGATAGGTCACGCCGTACCACTTGTCCGGTGTGGACAGCACGTCTACCGTGGCACTGCCCTCTGCCAACAGATCCCGCACCACATTGGGCAGCAGATACTCCCCCTTCAATGGGTTTGCGGCCAGAGCATTATCCAGAAACGCAGGGAAACGCTTGCCAAGCTCGCCCACCAGCTCCGGCTGAAAGCCCCACATGTTCATGCTGACCAGAGTGTCCTCCGGCAGATCGGTCCAGGTTTTCCCGTCGTCCTCGGTGAAGTGAATGCCACCGGGGAACTTTTCTATGCGGGTGCGCTCGTTGATGGTAATCAGCTTGCCGTTCTCATCCGCCTGGCACACCCCCCGGGCCACACTGCCGTTGTCCGTGACGGTGTTCTTCAGCAGGTAACCCACCATGCAGTACTCTCCTGCCTTGTGGGGCTGGGTCAGGTAGGCGTAGAGCTTCTGGAAGCACTCCACCCCGTAATAGTCATCGGCATTGATCACGGCAAAGGGGGCGTCAATGATGTCCCGCGCCGCCAGAATGGCCTGGCTGGTGCCCCAGGGCTTGACCCGATCGGCAGGAACTGCGTACCCCTCCGGCAGGTCAGTCAGAGACTGATAGGCATAGCGCACATTCATATACGGCGCAATGCGGCGGCCGATCTTTGCCTTAAAATCTTCCTCGATCTCGTGCTTGATAATGAACACGACGGTCTCAAAGCCCGCCCGGCGGGCATCGAACACCGAATAATCCAGAATAACCTCGCCGTTGGCGCCCACAGGGTCCATCTGTTTCAGTCCGCCGTAACGGCTGCCCATACCGGCCGCCATAACCACCAGAATCGGTTTATTCATGCGTATATCTCCCTTTTTCCTTGTATTTATTCCTCGAACCCGTTGGGGTTCTGCTTCTGCCAGTTCCAGCTGTCCCGGCACATGTCCGCCACGGTGCGCTCCGCCTTCCAGCCCAGCACCTGTTCCGCCTTGTCGGCGTTGGCATAGCACACCGGCAGATCGCCTTCCCGCCGTCCTACATAAACGTGGGGCACGTTCACGCCGGTGACCTGTTCAAAGGTCTCCACCAGCTCCGTGACGCTGACGCCGTGGCCGGTGCCCAGATTAAAGATTTCCGTTCCCGTGTGGGTCATAGCATACTGCATGGCCGCCACATGTCCCTTCGCCAGATCCACCACATGGATGAAGTCCCGAATGCATGTGCCGTCCAGAGTGTCATAATCCCGGCCGAAAATGCTCAGCTTTTTCCGCTTGCCCACAGCCACCTGGGTAATATAGGGCATCAGGTTATTGGGAATGCCATTGGGATTCTCCCCGATGCGTCCGCTGGGGTGCGCCCCGATGGGGTTGAAATACCGCAGCAGCACAATAGACCACTCCGGGTCTGCCACTGCCACGCCTTTGAGGATCTTCTCGCTCATCACCTTCGTCCACCCGTAAGGGTTGGTGCACTCGCCGGTGGGCATGGTTTCCACATAGGGAGAAGGATTGTCCTCTCCGTATACCGTGGCGGAGGAGGAGAAAATCATCCGCTTCACGCCGAATTCCTGCATCACCTTGCACAGGTTCAATGTGGCGTTTAGGTTGTTGTCGTAATATTCCAGAGGCTTGTGCACCGACTCTCCCACTGCCTTCAATCCGGCGAACTGGATCACGCAATCAATGGAGTGGTTTTCAAAGATCGTCCGCACCGCTGCCTCATCCCGCACGTCGATGGGATAGAAGGGAATCTGCTTCCCCGTTAATTCCTCCACGCGCTTGAGGGCGATCACACTGCTGTTGCACAGGTTGTCTGCAACCACCACATCCATGCCCTGCTCCAGAAATTCCACGCAGGTGTGGGAACCGATAAAACCGCAGCCCCCTGCGACTAAAACAGCCATAATAACAACTCCTTCGAAAAAGTTATTCATATTTTACGCTGTCAGAGTGAATTTTGCAATCATTTCCGCTATTTCCACTGGAAACTCTTTCTTAATTTTCTCTTGTGTTCCCCCCAGTACCGACCTTGTGACAAGGGAAAAAACATGGTATGATGGAGGCAGCAAAGGAGGCCCGCTATGCAAATCGGACACATCCAACTCAACACTCGCCTCGCCCTCGCCCCTATGGCAGGGGTGACAGATCTGGCCTTTCGCACCATCTGCCGGGAGCTGGGCGCCGGTCTGACCTACACCGAGATGGTCAGCGCCAAGGCCCTCTGCTTTCAGGACGGGAAAACCCTTCAGCTCATGGAACTGGGAGAGGGAGAGCATCCCGTTGCCGTCCAGATTTTCGGCAGCGATCCGGACTGCATGGCCCGGGCCGCAGAAAAGGTGGCCGCTGTGGCCAATCCGGATTTCATCGACATCAACATGGGCTGCCCGGTGCCGAAAGTGGCCGCCCACGGGGACGGCAGCGGCCTGATGCGCACGCCGGAGCTGGCGGCAGAAATTGTTTCCGCCGTAAAAGCCGCCTGCGGCAAACCGGTAACGGTGAAAATCCGCAAGGGCTGGGACAAGGGCAGCGTCAACGCCGTGGAATTTGCTCAGGCCATGGAGGCCGCCGGTGCGGATGCCATCGCCGTCCACGGCCGCACCCGGGCGCAGATGTACTCCGGCAAGGCGGACTGGGACATCATCCGTCTGGTAAAGCAGGCGGTGCAGGTACCGGTCATCGCCAACGGCGACGTGGCCGAACCGGAGGACGCCCCCCATATTCTCCACTACACCGGCGCAGACATGGTAATGATCGGCCGGGGCTGTTTCGGAAACCCCTGGCTGTTTCAACAGGCCAAGGCCGCTCTGGATGGGGAAGCAATTCCCCCTCTGCCGCCGCTGGCTCAGCGGTGCGACACCGCCGTGCGGCAGTTTGAGCTGGCGCGAGCCCAAAAAGGGGAAAAGATCGCCTGTCTGGAGGCGCGAAAGCACTACGCCTGGTATTTGAAGGGCATTCCCTATGCCGGATACTGGAAGAAGGAAATCTGCGGGATTCAAACCATGGAGGACATCTATCGGGTCACCGAGGGAATTAAAAACGATCTGGGGTGAACATTGCCGCCCCATTCAAGGGAGGGATTCTATGCGAACAGACGACCGAACGGAAGAACAGGTACAGATTATGCGGGCTCAGCGAGGGGATGCATCCGCCTTTCAATCGTTGTTGGAACGCTGTGCTCCCACGGGCTACGCCCTTGCCCTCGGCATGACCGGCGACGCCTCGTCTGCGGAGCAGGTTCTCACCTCGGCGGCGCTTTCCCTGTGGAAAACTCTGCCTTCCTTTCCCTTAGATGAGTCCCTTTCCTCCCGCCTGTACCTTCTGACCCTTCACGCCGCCTCCGAAGTACCGCCTCCCGCTCCTCGAAAAAAAACGGAACTGCCGGAGAACCGGGAAGAAGCTCTGCTGTCCTGTCTCAGTCAGCTGTCGGAAAACCACCGCGCCATTCTTCTATTGAGAGAAATCGGCGGTCTGAATTGGGCGGAAATCGGACAGGCGCTGCAGCTCACCCCCGGCACCGCAGAGTCCCGGTGCGCCCGAGCTGAGACAGAACTGCAGGCGTATTTTTTCGCAATCACGGAGAAGATTTCCGAACCGCCGTCCGAAGAGACCTGGATGGAGCTGCTGCATCGGATTTCCCCTCTGCCCCCGGGTTTTCCGGAGTCCCTGTGCACTGCCGCCGCCGGTCAGCCCCAGGATCTGCCCTTCACCAATCTGCCGCAAAACCGGGACCTTCACGCCGCCCAACGCGGTCAGTTAAAGGCGTGGCGCAAACCGGTTCTGATTGTGGCGGCACTGGTGGCCTGTTTCCTGCTGATTTTAGGTCTCGGACGACTGGCCCAAAGCATCGGCAGCAGTGGGGCGCAAAGCCCCGTCAGCTCAGAGGCACAGCGCTCTTAATATATTGAAAGAATGTTTCAACCTTCGGGTTTGAAACATTTTTTTTGCTGATGGCAAAGGTACTGGTCTGTTCCAGTCCGGTTTCCTTCAACCGCACCATCCGCACATTCCCCTGCTCGCTTAAAACCGTGTTCATGTCCATCAGCGTCACCCCCATGCCCAGCTCCACATAGAGAATCCGCGCCAGATTGCAATTGGCAAAGCAGGCAATATTGGGATAGAACCCCACCTGCTGGCAGGCCTCAATCAGCGAAGCGTCGGAAAAACGGGCGGCGTTTTGCCCCAGTACGATAAAGCGCTCGTCCTTCAACTCCTGCAGCTCCACTTCCTCCCGCTGCGCCAGCGGATTGTCCTTGTGCACCAGAAGTGCCGACGGATTGCTGGCCAGCTTCACCGCCCGCAGGCCGGGGAAGCCTCCCTCCCCGAACTGCTTGGATAAAATCAGATCCAGATGCTCCGACTGCAGCTCCTCCAGCAGGGGCTGATAGACATACACCCGCAGGGCATATTGAATCTCCGGATGCAGCGCCCGAAATTCGCTGAGCAGCCGGGACACCAGCCGGCTGTTCCAAAGAATGTCCTGCACTCCCACCACCAGCCGTCCGGTGGCGCCGTCGCCGATCTGCTTTGCCTGCTGGATCACATTTTCTTTTTCCTGCGCCAGAATGGCAAATTCACTGCGGAGAAACTGTCCGGCCGCCGTCAGCTGTACCCGCCGATTGTTGCGAAAAAACAGCTGAACCCCCAGCTCCTCCTCCAACAGGGCAATCTGTTTGCTCAGAGTCGGCTGAGCAATAAAAAAACGGCGGGCGGCCTCGGTGAAATTCAGGCACTCGGAAACCTCCAGAAAATATCGTATCTGCAAATCCGTCATAAATTATCTCCTCCGAATTATTCCGTATCGTGATCGAACCATTCTGTTTTAATAGATTTACAGAATGATTCTAGCATTTTATACTAATAACAGTCAATCGCGGATCTTAATTTTGTGCTATAGGAGTGAGAGAAAATGACAAAGAAAAAAATCACCGCGACCACCGTGCATACCATAATCGGCCTGGCCATTATGGTGCTGTTTCAGTTCCTTCCCTTCTCCCTTCCGCAGGTGACGGAGGTAGGCATGATGGTGCTGGGCGTATTCATCGGCACCCTGTACCTGTGGACGATGACCGATCCCTTCTGGTCCAGCATTATCTGCGTGGTAGCCCTCGGTCTGTTTGGCTATGACAGTATGGGCAACGTACTGGCGGCCTGGATGGGCAACTCCACCCTGGTGCAGACCCTGTTCATGATGGTCATCGGCGGCGCCCTGGCGGCGGCCGGCGTAACCACCCATATGGCCCGTTTCTTCCTGACCCGCAAAATCACCAACGGCCGCCCCTGGCTGTTTACCTTCATGATCTGCATGGGCTGCTTCTTCATGGCCGCCTTTGTCTCTGTGTGGGCGCCGATTTTCATCTTCTGGCCGGTGCTGTATGAAATCTTTAAAGAGCTGAACTATGAAAAGGGCGAGTCCTATCCCACCATCGCCGTGATCCTCGTGGTGGTTTCCACCCTGTTGGGCTTCCCCGTTCCCCCTTACATGGGCAACATTCTGATTCTGATCGGCAACTACGCCAACCTGACCGCTGAGCTCCCCGGCGGCGCCGTAGTCATCAACAACGCCGCTTATCTCTGCACCGTGGTTCTGCTGGGCGTCATCCTCTGCGCGCTGCTGATTCTGGTGGCAAAGTTCATCCTGCGTCCGGATGTGGAACGGCTGCGCAAAATCAACATCGACATGCTGAAGAAGAACCCCCTGCCTCCCATGACCACCAGCCAGAAGGTTCTCTCCTGGGGCTTCGTGCTGCTGATCGTCTGCCTGCTGCTCCCCTGCGTGCTGCCCTCCTCCATCGGCTGGGTCAGCTTCCTGTCCAAGAACTCGGTTGGTCTGTGCGTGCTGTTCTCCGGCGTTCTGGCCGCCATTCGCATCGACGGCAAGCCGGTCATCGACCTGCCCCACGTGTTCTCCAAGGAACTGAACTGGAGCTCCTTCTTCCTCTGCGCCTCCGCTTTGTATCTGGGCACGGCACTGACCAGCTCGGAAACCGGCATCACTGCCTTCCTGGCGCAGATTCTCTCCCCCGCCTTCTCCGGTCTGGGCGGAATTCAGTTCACCATCCTCTTCCTGCTGGCCACCTTCGTGCTGACCAATATCTGCAACAGCTTCGTCATTGCACTGGTGCTGCAGCCGGTGCTGGCCACCTTCGCCGCCTCTTCCGGCATGAATACGGTTGTTGTTTGCAGCCTGATGATGTACACTGTACTTGCAACGGCAATCATTACCCCCGCCGCTTCCCCCTTCTCCGCCATTCTCTTCGGCAATAAGGAGTGGCTGACCAATTCCAAGACCCTGTATCGCAATGTGGCCGTATTTGCCGTCACAGAGCTGATCGGCATTCTGGTAATCGGCATTCCTCTGTGCACTCTGTTCAGTGGACTGATCCAATAAATTCAACCAAATCGAAAAGGAGCCGAATCATTGTGAAAGATTCCAAAAGACCCAATCTCGTCTACGTGCTGGTGGATGACCTCGGCATCGGCGACGTTTCCTGTTTCAATCCGGATTCCAAAATCCACACCGAGCACATCGACGCACTGGCGGCTCAGGGCATTCGCTTCGACGACTGCCACTCCACCTCCGCTGTCTGCTCTCCCTCCCGTTACGGACTGCTGACCGGCCGCTACAACTGGCGCTCCCGTCTGAAGTCCAGCGTTCTGCCGGGTCTGTCCCCTCATCTGATTGAAAACGGCCGCATGACCGTTGCCGACCTGCTCCGCTCTGCCGGTTATCGCACCGCCTGCGTGGGCAAATGGCATCTGGGCATGGACTGGAGCACCAAGGAGGGTTATGAACTGCCCAAGACCTATCAGGATGTGTTCTCCAAGCCGCAGCCCGAGGACGGGGTAGATTACACCAAACCGGTGACAAACGGTCCCAACGCCCGCGGCTTTGACTACTACTACGGCATGCCCGCCTCTCTGGATCAGCCCCCCTTTGTCCACATGGAAAACGATCGGGTGGTAACACCGCCGGATCACATGGTGGGTATGAAAGGCTTTAACCATGCCGACCCGGAGCTGAACACCACTTTGGAATACGGCCCTGCCGAGCCGGGCTTCGACCCCCGCACCATCGTGCCGGAAATGGACGACAAGGTGCTGGAGCTGTTGGATGAGTTTGCAAAGGACGATCAGCCCTTCTTCCTGTATTATCCCACCCTTGCAGTTCACGGCCCCCTGGTGCCCACTAAGGAATATGAGGGTCGCAGCGGACTGGGACTGTACGGCGACTTTGTGCTGCAGCTGGACGGCTTTATCGGCCGGCTGACAGAAAAACTGGAGGAAACCGGGCTGGCAGACAACACCATCCTCGTTTTCACCAGCGACAACGGCTGTTCCACCGTGGCGGACTATCCCAAGCTCCACGCCCTCGGTCATCACCCAAGCTACATCTATCGGGGCACCAAGGGAGACATCTGGGACGGCGGCCACCGCATCCCCTTTGTCCTTCGCTGGCCGGGTCACGCCCCCGCCAACACCGTCTGCAGCCAAACCTCCTGTCTGGTGGACCTGATGGCCACCCTGTCGGAACTGCTGGGCATCGCCCTCCCCGACTCTGCCGGTGAGGACTCCTGTTCCGAGCTGGCTCTGTGGCAGGGCGGACATGAGCCGGTGCGGGAATACACCGTGCATCACTCCCTGTTGGGCAACTTCTCCATCCGCAAGGATCAGTGGAAGCTGGAGATGTGCGCCGGTTCCGGCAGCTTCAATCCCCCTGTGAATGGAAAGGATACTGCCGGCATGCCTCCGGTACAGCTTTACGACATGGAGAAAGACCCCGGCGAAACCACCAACCTCTGCGATGCGTATCCTGAAGTGGTGACTCAGCTGCGGGATAAGCTGGTGGATTATATTCTCAGCGGCCGCTCGACCCCCGGCGCTCCTCAGGAAAATGTCCCCTGTGAAAACTGGCCCGGTCTGGAGTGGTTCGCCGCCGCCCGGGGATGATTCTTTTCCACTGTCATCCTGCACGTCCCCTTCCTCTGTCATCCTGAGTGCCTCTTCCCTGTCATCTTGAGCACTCCCTTTCCGTGTCGTCCTGAGCGCAGCGAAGGATCCTACTGCACCAACCACGATAACAGTCATGTCATCGATAGAAAAGATTCTTGCGACGGCCTGAGAGCCGCCTTTTGGGCGGTTGGCCGCTTGCACGCGCCTGCGGGCGCAGTCGGTCGCTCTGCTCC
>CAVLAO010000049.1:0-12259 GCA_963660915.1 Bacteroides sp. CAG:927
ATATATATATATATATCAAAAGTCAATACTATTTTTCAAAAATATACATAAGCACTAAGTTTAGTTTATTATTTTTGTCTATTATGCACATTGTTTTTATAGGTAACTTGTAGAAGTCATCTTTTTGTGCCGACCAGTTCCTTATTCAAAAACACCTTTTTGAATAAGACAACAGGCTGAGAACTCCGTTCCCCGCCTGTTGTCTCGTTCAAAAATTATGCTCTTCAAAAATTTAAGTTGTCAGCCCTTCAATCCCTCAAAAAAAGCTCTTGTCTGAGCTCCGTTTTGATGCACCATCGCGGTGAGGTCGGAGAGGGAGTTGAATTTCTGTTCTCCCCGCAGGTGTTCGTAAAATTCCACTCGAATCTGTTGACCGTAGAGATCACCGTCGAAATCCAGGATCCACGGCTCCACGGTAATCTGATCTCCGTCATTGATTGTGGGGCGGCGGCCCACATTGGTAACGGCCATGTGATACACACCATCCGGCGTGACCACCTTAGTGGCGTATACCCCGTGGGCAGGGACGATAATTTCCGGCGGCAAAATCAAGTTTGCTGTGGGGAACCCGATGGTGCGCCCCAATTGTTTGCCATGAACCACGGTTCCGGTAAACACATGGGGATGCCCCAGAAATTCCCTTGCCCTCTCGGTCTCTCCCTGGGCAATCAGCGTGCGGATATAGGTGGAAGAAACCGTGATGCCGTCCAGTTCTACCTTGTGGATGATGTCACAGCCAAGCCCCAACTCAGCGCACACGGTTTTGAGCCGTTCCGGGTTGCCCTCGCCGCGGTAGCCAAAGTGAAAGTCGTGACCGGCCACCACATGGACTGCGCCCAGCTCCTTCTGCAGATATTCGGTAATAAAATCCCGCCATGGCATGCGCATCATGCGCTCAAACCGGCCGATCTCTACTTCCTCGATGCCATAATACCGCCGCATCAGCCCCTCTCGATCCTCCGGAGTGGAGAGCAGGGGGATCTGGCGGCCTAAAATCTGAGATGCAGGATGCAAGTCAAAGGTAAAGGCACAGGCAAGTGCGTTTTTTTGATGCGCAATTTCTGTTACACGCTCCAGCAAAGCGCCATGACCGCGGTGAACGCCATCGAAAAAGCCAAGGGCAATCACTCGTTGTTTCTGTTCGTTCAAGGTATATGTTCCCCTTTACTTGGTTGTCGGTGCAAAGAAGCTTTTTACTGTAGACATGACGTTGTCCTTTCGCTCCCCCAACATAAGAAAGTCTCCCCTTGTGCTGTAAACGCGAAAAAGTCCGTTTTCCCCGGCACAGGAGAAGGCGTTTCCGTTGCGGCACAAATGCTCTGCACGTCCCTGAATGGTAACGGCGGGATAACGGCTGAAATAGATATCCACCGGAAGCAGCATCTTTTCCGGTTCTCCGGTATCCGCCGCCGTCTGTACCTGCTCCAGCGTCACTGCCTGAGAAAGAGCAAATCCGGCTGCCTCGGTGCGCCGCAGAGCAGCCATCGTCCCGCCGCAGCCGAGGGCTGCGCCAATATCGTGGCATAGGGTGCGAATATAGGTGCCTTTAGAGCACTGCACCTGCAGAGCATAGTCGGTTTCGCTGAGTTGTTCGGTAATTGAAAGCGCATAGATCGTGATAGTTCTTGGCTTTCGCTCCACTGTTTTTCCCTGCCGTGCCAACTGGTAAAGTTTTTTCCCGTTCACCTTTAAGGCAGAGTACATCGGAGGAATCTGCTGAATTTCGCCGGTAAACCGGGGCAGAATCTGTTCCAACGCTTCACGGCCGACGGAAACAGGGTGCTGCTCCAGTATGGTTCCGGTAACATCCTGTGTGTCGGTCACCTGCCCCAGCCGCAAGGTAGCCAGATATTCTTTCCTTCCCCGTTCGGCAAACTCCACTGCCCGGGTGGCGCGGCCGAGAAAAACAGGGAGAACTCCGGTAGCCATGGGATCCAACGTCCCTGCATGACCAACCCGCTTTTCTGAAAACATGCCCCTCAGCTTGGCGCACACATCCATGCTGGTCCACCCTTGGGGCTTGTCAATGATGAGAATACCATCTGCCATAACTTATCCCTCAGCCTGTACCCTGCGGATTGCCGCCAGCACTTTTTCCCTCGCCTGCCGCTCGTCTGCATCGTGAATGGTGGCGCCGGCTGCTGCCATGTGACCGCCGCCGCCCAGCAAAGCGCATACATTCGTAGCATTCAGACTGCCGTCAGTGCGCAAACTGAGCTTCCATACCCGGGTATCCAGTTGGCGAAGCGTAGCTGCCGCCTTGACGCCCTCAATCTTATTGGCAAAGGAAGCCAGTTCTTCGGTATCTTCCTTCGTGGCGTGAATTCGTTCCATGTCTGCCTGAGAAATCGCACCAATGACGGTTGCCCCGTCATCGTACCAATCCATACTGTCTACCAGCACGCCCTGCAATTGCAGTTCCCTTCGCGTGACGGTCTGGAAGCATTTTTTATTGATGGGCTTCCAGAAGTCTCCCCACTGCATCAGCTCAGCCGCAATGCGATGGGTTTCCGGGGAAGTGCTGTTATAGACGAAACAGCCGCAGTCCGTGCTGATGGCCAGATAAAGCTGGGCTGCAATGGCGGCGTTCATCACACCCATGTGGCCGCAAATGCGGAAAATGATCTCGCCGCAGGCGGCAGCCGTTGCATCCAGGCAGGTATCCGATGCATAAAACTCGTTGGACGGATGGTGGTCAATACAAAGCTCCACTTTTCCCTTCCACTCCGCCATGCTGTCCGGCAACAGATTTTCCGTTGCCACATCAACGGAAACAATATGCTCCGGAAGGAAATCTTTCGGAGCAAAGCAATTGTCCGGCAGGAAATCCACGTAGGTTCCGGTTACGCCGTCATTTTCGGCAAGATAGGCGGTTTTTCCCAGCGCGCGCAGCGCGAGCATCAGACCGCCGGCACTGCCCAGGGTGTCCCCATCGGGGCGGATATGGGTCAGCAGAAGGAACTGATCTCGCCCCGCCAGCCACTGCGCCGCAAGTGCTTCGGTCATCTGTGCTCGTCCTCCTCCAGAATGTGGTCGATCATGCTGACCATGCGCACACCCCGCTCGATGGAGTCATCCGCAACGAATTGCAACTCTGGAGTATAACGCAGGGTGAGCACGTGCCCCAGTTCCCGGCGCAAATATCCGGCGGCAGACTTCAGGCCCTTAACGACTTCTTTTACATCGCTCTGATCCAGAACACTGACGTAGACACGGCAGTAGCGCAGATCCGTAGTGGTATCCACTCGCGTAATGGAAACAAGTCCGTGGACGCGAGGGTCTTTGACCGTGCGGATCAGGCTTGCCAGTTCCCGCTGAATGTCCTCGTTAATTCGGTTGATTCGATTGGTTGCCATTGTTTTCTCCTTATAAAAAGCAAAGGTGCAGAATGCAGAATGAGATTCTGCATTCTGCACCTTGTGGTTTTTTGCCCTGCAATTTCCAAGTCTTCCGCATGAGGAAAGCTTCTGGAAATCAGCGTTCGATCTCCTGCATTTCGAAGCACTCCAGAACGTCGCCGACCTTGATGTCGGAGAATTTCTCCAGTGTGATGCCGCACTCGTAGCCGGCGGCAACTTCCTTCACGCTGTCCTTGAAGCGCTGCAAAGAAGCGACTTCACCTTCGTGAATGACAATGCCGTCGCGTACCAGGCGGAGCTGTGCATTCCGCGTGACCTTGCCATCCAACACATAACAACCGGCGACGATGCCAACACCGGTAATTTTGTACACCTGACGTACTTCCACCCGGCCGAGTTCCACTTCCTTGAACTTGGGATCCAGCATGCCCTTCATGGCTGCCTCGATCTCTTCAATGCACTCATAAATCACCCGGTACATCCGCATGTCCACTTTATCCCGCTCGGCAGTGGCCTTTGCCTGTGCATCAGGGCGGACATTGAAGCCGACGATAATAGCATTGGAGGTAGAGGCCAGCATAACGTCGCTTTCGTTGATGGCGCCTACGGCGCAGTGAATTACGCGCACGTTGACTTCTTCGTTGGACAGCTTCTCCAGAGAGATTTTGACTGCCTCGGCAGAACCCTGAACATCGGCTTTGACGATGATGTTCAGCGTCTTCATCTCGCCTTCCTTGATCTGGCTGAACAGATCGTCCAGACTGACCTTCTGCACCGGACGGCTCATTGCATCCTTCTTCTCCTGCTTGCGCTGCTCTGCCAGTTCGCGGGCCATGCGCTCGTCCTCGACGACATAGAAGTCGTCACCGGCCTCAGGCACTTCGGACATGCCGATGATCTCCACCGGGACAGAAGGTCCGGCAGATTTGAGCTTCTTGCCCCGGAAGTCGGACATGGCGCGGACACGGCCGACCGCCGTTCCGGCAATGAGGATGTCGCCCTGATTCAGAGTGCCGTTCTGCACCAGCAGAGTGGCCACGGGGCCGCGGCCCTTCTCCAAACGCGCCTCGATCACAGCACCGCGGGCGGAGCGGTTCGGATTTGCCTTCAACTCCCGCATCTCGCTGGTCAAAACAACCATGTCCAGCAGGTTGTCAATGCCATCGCCGGTTTTGGCTGAAATTTTGCAGACAATGGTGTCGCCGCCCCATTCTTCAGGAACCAGTTCGTATTCTGTCAGCTGCTGCATGATGCGGTCCGGATTTGCGCCGGGCTTATCCATCTTGTTGACGGCAACAATAATAGGAATTTCTGCGGCCTTTGCATGGTTAATGGCCTCAACGGTCTGAGGCATAATGCCGTCATCTGCGGCCACCACCAGAATTGCCAGATCCGTAATCATTGCGCCGCGGGCACGCATGGCGGTAAACGCCTCGTGACCCGGGGTGTCCAGGAAAGTGATAAGGTTGTCGCCCACCTTCACCTGATACGCACCGATGGCCTGGGTAATGCCGCCGGCCTCACCGGAGGCAACGTTGGAATGGCGGATATAGTCCAACAGGCTGGTCTTGCCGTGGTCAACGTGGCCCATAACCACAACAACGGGAGCGCGATCCTGCAGATCCTCTTCCTTGTCCTCGTGGTCATCGATCAGCCGCTCTTCGATGGTGACAATGACTTCGTGTTCCACCACGCAGCCCAGCTCTTCGGCAATGATCGCGGCAGTGTCGAAATCGATTATATCACTGATAGAGGCCATGACGCCGTTCTTCATCAACGTTTTGACTACTTCGGCGGCAGTCTTCTTCATCCGCATGGCCAGCTCACCCACGGCAATTTCATCGGGGATCTGCACCTTTACCGGCGCCTTGCGGGCAATCTCCTGCTGCAGGCGGCGCATCTGACGGGCCTGTTCTTCCTGACGGCGCTTGGCAGACTGACGCTGCTGCTGCTGACGGGAGCGGCTCTGCTGCTTGATCTTCTGCTTGCCCTGTCCCTGCTGCATCCGCTCAGCCCGCTCCGGAGCCAGATCCTCCAGATGCTGGTCATAACGATCCAGGTTTACGTCGGCCGCCTTACGGGTGTCCACCACCTTTTTCTGAGGCACGCGGGACTGAGGACGGCTGGTCTGTTCAGCAGGTTTCTTCTGTTCCGCTTTCGGCGGTTCAGCCTTCTGCGGGGCAGGCTTCTTTTCCTCTGCCTTGGCAACAGCAGCTGTCGGCTTTTTTTCTGCTTCGGCTGCGGCCTTTTTTGCACCAGGCTGAGCGCCTTCGGCATAGACCTCTTCTATACTCTCGATCTGATGATGCTGGGTCACATACTCCATCACATAGCTCAGCTCCGCATCCGTCAGAATCTGCATGTGATTTTTCGGCGTTGTGCCATAGGAAATCAGAATTTCGGTAATCTCTTTTGTGCTCAGGCCAAAGTCCTTGGCCAGTTCATGAACGCGATACTTGTTATCAATACTCAATGTCAGCCACCTCCTGATGTTCTGAATCGTCACGGCTGTGCCGGCGAATTCAGTGGCTCGTGCCAATGGGAAAAGGCAGGAAAACTCATGCGTTTTCCCATTGGCACAAACGGTTGATTGCTTTCGGTTGTTTCTTCACGGGCAGCAGCCCGGCGGCGGGGAACCTTGTTACCCGCCGGATCTGCCGGCCCTTCACTGTTTTTTTCGTCTGGACTTTTTGCCCAGCTTGCGGGTGTCCGCTTTACGGCGCTGCGCTTTTTTTGCCCGTGCTTCCAGCGTGGCGCTGAGTTCTGCCGCATGGGGATCTTCCGCTGCCAACTGCTTTACAATGGCACTGGCCAGTCCAAGATCGGTCACAGCGCAGGCGGCGCAGCTTGCAAATCCAAGGGCTCCTCCCAGTTCCGCTTTCGTGTCACTTACGGTGAGCACCGGCATCTTTTCACTCTCTAAGCGGGACATGCGCGCCGCACCGGATGCTCCGGCATCTGCCGCGACCAGAATCAGTTTTGCCTTGTGATCCAGCACAGCCTGTGCGCTGGCCTCCTCACCGATCTGTACTGCACCGGCGCGCCGAGCCATGCCCAGCAGGTTTCCGGCGCCGCTCACAGCTCAATCTCCAGGGCGGGACGCTGCTGCATCTGCTGTTCCAAACCGTTCCAGACTTCCTCCGGAATCTGAGCGGAAAAAGCCCGCTCCAAAGCCCGGGCTTTCCGGGCTTTCTTCAGGCACTCCATGTTTGGACACACATAAGCTCCGCGGCCGGGCTTCCGTCCGTTAAAATCCAGGGAAACGTCGCCCTCCGGGGAGCGCACCACGCGGATCAGCTCTCGCTTCGGCTTCATTTCTCTGCAGCCAAGGCACTGGCGCAGAGGGATTTTCTTTGGCATAATGACTCCTTACTCTTCCTCGATGAGTTCGTCATCGTCGTCCAGCAGCAGATCATCCTCACCCTCTTCTGCGGCAACCTTACCGGATTCGGATTTGATATCAATCTTAAATCCGGTCAGGCGGGCAGCCAGACGGGCATTTTGACCCTCTTTGCCGATGGCAAGGCTGAGCTGATCGTCCGGAACAACGACGCGGCAGCTCTTCGGCTCGCCTTCCAGGACTTCAACGCTGACCACATCGGCGGGAGCCAAAGCAGCGGCAATGTATTCCGCAGGATCTTCGCTGTATTTAATGATGTCCACCTTTTCGCCGCCCAGTTCTTCCACGACCTTGCCAACGCGCTGACCGCGGGGGCCGACGCAGGCGCCGATGGGATCAACCGCCGGATCACTGGACCAGACCGCCATTTTCGTGCGGCTGCCTGCCTCACGGGCAACGGAACGGATTTCAACCAGACCGTCAAAAATTTCAGGCACTTCCATCTCAAACAGACGGCGCACCAGACCGTAGAAGGTACGGGACGCGGAAATCTGGACGCCGCGTGCTCCGTTGCGCACATCGACGATATATACCTGAACCCGGTCGCCTTCGTGATAAACTTCACCGCTTACCTGCTCCTTGACCGGGAGCTGGGCATCTACGTGTTCTCCGTTGGAGGTCAGGCGCACATAGATGTTGCCGTTGCGGTTATCAATGCGGTTGACCACACCGCTCATCAGCTCATCTGTCTTGTCGGCAAATGCATCATAAACCTTGCTGCGTTCTGCCTCGCGGATGCCCTGGATGATGATCTGACGGGCATTTTGCGCAACAATGCGGCCAAAGTTCTTGGTTTTCACTTCGCTGGAAACCACGTCGCCCAGCTGAACGTGGGGCAATGCTTTGCGGGCGTCTTCCAAAGAGATCTCCGTGCCGGGATTGGTTACCTCTTCCACCACATCTCTGCGGACAAGCATGCGGACAACGTTCTTTTCCTCGTCGGCAATTACCACCACGTTGTCTCCCACGCCTTCGTGATCCTTTTTATAGGCCTGAGCCAGTGCCTGAGTGATCTTCTCCAGCATGTAGGACTTTTTAATGCCCCGTTCCCGCTCCAGTTGATCCAATGCCAGGAAGAACTCGCGGTTGTCCTGCTCCTGGGTATTTTCGCTCTTTTTTGTTCTTTTCGCCATGGATAACACTCCCTTACTATATCATTACAGTCCATCTGTCCTCCCGCAAGGGGAAAACGGTTTCGTTTTCTTTAAAAATCGATGTGCAGCCGAACCAGTGCAATCTCCTGCTTGCCGAATGTAATGTCGCTGTCGCCGACAGTAACGGTTACATCGCCCTTTTCAAAGCCCTTCAACGCACCGGTAAACTCTTTCTTTCCATCCCTCGGGCGATACAGCCGAACATCGACTTTCTCCCCCATATACGCTGCAAAGTGCTCCGGCTTCCGCAAGGTGCGGCCTGCTCCCGCGCTGCCAACCTCCAGCACGTAGCTGCCTTCGATGGGATCTGCCTCGTCTAAAGCATCGCTCAGCGGCCGGGAAACAGCTTCGCATTGATTGATGTCTACACCCTCCGGAGCGTCAATGTACACCCGCAGGAACCAGGTTCCTGCCTCTCGAACATATTCCACATCCCACAGCGTGCAGCCGGCCGCCTCCACAAACGGCTGTGCCAATTCTGCACAGACTTCTGTGACCTTTTTCATTCTGTCCTGACCGCCTTTCCTGCCTTTTACGGCAAAAATACTCAAGAAAAAGAGCGGAGCCGCAGCTCCACTCTCATGTTGACACTTCTATACTCTCGTATGATAGCACAAGAGACTTTGAATTGCAAGGCTTTTCTGATGAAACCTGCGTTTTTGCAAAAACAACGGGCCGACGCTTACAGGCATCGGCCCGTCCGTTTTGCTGCATGGCAGCTCAGTGCACACATTCTTCAATCGGCCGAGTAAAAAAGAGATGGAATGTACCGGTGCATTGCAGTGCTCCGTCCTCCCCGTAGCACTTGGCCTCGTACACCCCGATGGAACGGCCGACATGGACGCTTTCCACTTTGCAGCGGATTGTGTCACCCAGCTTGGCGGCACGGAGATAGTTCACGCTGCTGTCCATGGTCACACCGGCTCTGCCTGTCAGCGCTGCCATGGTCCCCGCGATCTGATCCATAACCGTGTAATATACTCCGCCGTGCAGGATGTGCAGCGGATTGCACAGCCGTTTCTCAGCGGTCAAATGGCATTCACAGAAATCCCGTCCAATATGGTCGTATTCAATTCCCAGAGAATCGCTGAAATAGCTGCCCTGGCGATTGTGTTCCAAAACTCCGTTGATCAGTTCCTGTTCTGTCACAGTGCTGTCCTCCTCAATATAACGTGCCAGTCTATTGTAACTATTTTCAGAGGCATTGGCAAGGGGAAGAGCGGAAAAGGAATTGATGACATGTAGGACTACAATACATATTGGACAATCGCGAAAAAAGATGTGAGGAACAGGGTCTCATGTGCTAAAGTTAAGTTACTACACCCCAACTTGCTGAAAGGAGACCATATCCCTCATGAGCAAGAGTATATCACAAGACATGGACTACAGGCAACCCTGATGAAGTACGCGAAAAAATACGGTGTCAGTCGCGCAAGCCGGAAGTACAACAAAAGCCGATCGTACATCTACTTCTGGAAGCAGCGTTGGGACGGAAGTGTGGCGTCCCTCGCCCGTCAGTCCAGACGCCCGCACAGCCACCCGAACCAGCACACGGAAGACGAGCTGAAGCTCATCCGCGATATGCGCCACTGGAATCCAACGCTAGGAATGATCGAACTCTGGCACCGTCTGCGGCAGCGCGGATACACACGGCGTCCTGAAAGTCCGTTCCGCGTGACGCGCAAAATGGGCTTTATTTCCTGCTGAAAAGCAAAAAAAATACATACAAACCAAAGCCATATGAGCAGATGACCCACCCCGGTGATCGCGTTCAGGTGGATGTGAAGGTCGTTCCACACAGCTGCATTGCAGCTCCGGAGCTACGTCTGTTCCAGTATACTGCCATTGATGAGTTTACCCACCTGCGTTTTCTTGCCGCCTATCCGGAGCAGTCTACCTACTCATCAGCGGATTTCCTGTAAAAACTGACAAGGTGGTTTGCGCGCCGTGGAATCAAGGTAGAATATGAACGGCTTCGAGTTCACCAACCGTTTTTCCAACAGCAAACGCGACTTGCCGACGCTGTTTGAGAGAACCGCTGCCGATCTCGGCATCCAGCACAAGCTCATTCGCCCCTATACCCCGCGGCACAACGGCAAGGTCGAGCGCAGCCACCGCGAGGACCGGAAGCATTTCTATTATCAAGAACTTTGTGAGGGCTATAAACGAGCATTGATCAGCGTATCACATCCAGAGTTAGTAGATGTCAAGTGATGGAACGGTAAACACGAAAAAGTGACGCAAACAGAGGAAGAATGGAGACTTTCAGGACACATCTTGGAGAATTCATTTTTCAACGTTATGGTACCAGAGCCAGTCTATTTAGATGGCCGGAAAGTTCAAATGGATCATGTTCCTGATAGCGACATACCTGGAGGCAGCGTCGCTGTTCAGTTGCATCTTTATTACGTTGATCTGATTCCAGAGTTCTTTAATTATCTGAACCATATTCCATATCCATTTGATCTGTATATTTCCTGCAAAAAAACGCAGACATATCATATATTGGGAATTGGTTTCGTAAACTCCGAATGGTACGTGACATTATTGTACGTAAAACGCCTAATTGTGGAAGAGACATTGCTCCAATCTATGTGCTCTTTGCAGAAGAGTTGGCACAGCACGACTATTTCCTGCATGTCCATACAAAAAAATCGCTTTTTTCATGAAAGGAGCAGACAGAGTGGCGTCAGTACGCACTGACTAGCTTACTTGGAACACCGGAGCAAATAAAGAAAATTTTCTCGCTGTTTCATAGCGATAGACATATTGGGCTTGTTTTTCCTGAAAATAATGCACTTCCGATTATGGCGCAGCACTGGCTGAGCAATGTAGCGGAAGGTGCCCGGGTACTGAATGAACTGCAGATCCCCTTTGAGGATACGCTGTTCAATTACCCAGTTGGAAGTTTCTTCTGGGTACGGGTAGATGCTGTTCGTAAGTTGTTCCAGCGGCGGTTTACCTATGAAGATTTTCCAGAAGAACAGGAACAGACGGACGGCACTTTAGCACACGCACTGGAACGTGTTATCGCTTTTGTCAACAAGGCGGCTGGATACGAAAATGCAGTTATTGATTTAAATGAGCATGTCTTCCGGTTGGGAGAAAGCTATAAGGTATATAAGCCATATTTTGAACAGACTAAGGAAAGTGTGGCACAATATCTCAGTCAGTTTGACTGCATCAGCTTTGATATTTTTGATACATTGATCACGCGAAAAGTGTATCAGCCGGACGACGTGTTCCGCTTGATGACGAAGAAGATAGAAAAGAAAATGGGTATATCCTGTGATTTCCTGAGCGTTCGTAAGGTGGCTGAGCACGATGCATGGATGGAGCATGGTACCCGTACATCTATTCAAGAAATATACGAGAAACTTCCGATGCATCTTCAGCTGACGCAGGAACAGGTACAGCACATCTGCAATATGGAATTTGAAATGGAGCAGCGGATGATATTGCCGCGGCAAGATATTCTCTGGGTGTTCAATCTCCTGAAAGATGCGGGCAAGAAGATCATACTTGTCAGCGATATGTATTTGACGGCTGATATGATAACGGAATTGCTGCATCAGTGTGGCTATAGTGGGTGGAGTGAACTGTGGCTATCGTGTGAAAAGGGATGTCGGAAAGATGATGATACGATGTGGACGGCATTCTTTGAACAGCACGGAGCGGAAAAAACGATCCACGTTGGCGATAACTTCCGCTCGGATATTCAATGTGTGGTAGACCGCCATAAAGAAGCTTTTGCCGTTCTCAGCCCTGCGATGGCTTTTTCGATGACCGAGATTTATAAGCGGATGAAGAAGTCGTATGTTGATGCCGTGGAGAACTCGTTGATTCTTGGTACGTTTGTCAATGAATACCTGTGTAACTCCCCCTTCTGCTTTACTGGTCGGGCGAATGACTTAGAAGAAAAAAATCCTTATCAAGTTGGTTTGCTACACTTTGGTCCGCTGTTTTTTTCCTTTGCGAATTGGCTAAGTGAATGTGCAACAGGAGAACTTCTTTTTCTGGCTCGAGAAGGCTGGATCTTACAGCAAATATATCAGGCTTATTGCGAAGCAAGCGGAAAGTCCGAACTGCCATCAAGCTATTTCCTAGCATCCAGAAGAGCTGCGTCCGTTGCATCGATTCGAGACATAACAGATGTACGAACGATTTTGGCGCAGAACGAATATAACGGAACACTGGCGGGTTTACTGCAGGCACGGCTAGGATGTCAGGCAAAATGGCTAGGCGAAATTGGGAAACTTCCTGTCAACAGCAGAGTGCATTTGGATGCGATTATAGATCTTATTCAACCGATCATGCCACAGTTGAAAATACAGGTGGAACAGGAG
>CAVLAO010000050.1:0-10208 GCA_963660915.1 Bacteroides sp. CAG:927
CTCTTACCATGTGGGCATGGTGGGAAAGTATTTTCTGGAAAAAATGCTTCGAATCCCCGTCGAAGTGACACTTGCTTCGGAGTTCCGTTATTGTGATCCTATTGTGGATGACAAGACTCTGGTGGTAGTAATCAGTCAGTCCGGTGAAACGGCAGATACTCTGGCGGCATTGCGGGAGGCTAAAAAACTGGGGGCTCGCACACTGGGGGTTGTCAATGTAGTAGGCAGTTCCATTGCAAAAGAATGCGATGACGTACTTTATACTTGGGCCGGTCCGGAGATCGCGGTAGCAACGACAAAGGCATATTCCACCCAGTTGGGCGTTTTGTATTTGCTGGGACTGTACTTTGCAGACACACTTGGCCGAATTGATGGAGAGAATTACAGCCGTTTGGTTTCCGAGTTGCGGCTTCTGCCCAGTTGTATGGAAGAGGTTCTGGAGAATAAAGAAAATATTCAGTATCTGGCATCCCACTACTTCAATCATGAGTCAATCTTCTTCATCGGCCGCAATATGGACTATGCGATGGGACTGGAGGGCTCATTAAAGCTGAAAGAAATTTCTTACATTCATTCTGAGGCCTATGCTGCAGGAGAATTGAAGCATGGAACAATTTCTTTGATCGAAGACGGAACTTTGGTGGTTGCATTGGCTACCTACAATCAGCTGTTTGAAAAGACTATGAGCAATATCGTAGAAGTTCGCTCTCGCGGAGCGGATGTGCTGGCACTTACAACACAGCAGCATGTGGAAGCCTTGCAGGGGCAGTGCGACGGAATTATTACGATTCCAGAGTTAGATCCCATGCTGATGCCGTCGCTCGCTGTTTTGCCGCTGCAATTGTTTGCATATTATGTGGCGCTGAACCGTGGATGCGACATTGACAAGCCGCGCAACCTGGCGAAATCTGTTACTGTTGAGTGAAAATATTTAAGGCAAGAAAGAAGCCGAAGCTGCTGTTATAAGCAACTTCGGCTTCTTTTATAACCAGGTTTCAACATCTTCCTTGCGTGGAGGACGATGCTCCGGTATTTTTTCCGGATATCCGACAAAGATGGCGGCTCGCAACACATACCCCTCCGGGATCAATTGTGCCTGCAGAGCACGGCTGTCCTCGTCGCGGAACAGGTCACGGGTAAAGACCGTTGACCATAGCGTTGCAAGTCCAAGGGAAGTAGCAGCTAGCATTAGGTTTTCTGCTGCCAGCACAGGACCGATTTCAGGCCAGGGAACATCAGGACAACCGGAAATCAACACAATTGCCGGAGCGCCGCAAAAATCTCCCTGAAATGGCCAACGCATTGTTGTGTCCGGCATACCGGGAACGGACACTTTCTGACCTTGGGGGAAGTCGGGAGGAGGTGTTTTGCCTGCCGCATCTCGTAGAAGCTGTCGACCCGCATCTGTTCGAATGATTGTGAAATGCCATGCCTGAGTGTTCTTCCCGTTGGGAGCATACTTGGCTGCGTTTACAATCTGCTGTAGCAGTTCGTCGCTGACAGGCTGGCTTGAAAACCTGCGGCAGGAAAACCGGGATTGAATTGTGCGGATAGTTTCGTTCATTTGAAAACCTCAGTTGAGCAGTGAGCTGAGCAGTTTGCAGGTGTCAGCCAGGTAGTCTTTATCAAAGGCTTCTAGCTTTCCAGCATCACAAGCGGCGGCCAGATCAGGATCAATGGGCAACTGTGCCAACAAGGCAATGCCATTGGACTGCGCTGTTTCCTCAGCATGGCTTTTGCCGAAAACTTCAAGGCGTTTTCCGCAATCAGGGCAGAGATAGTAACTGAAATTCTCAATCATGCCGAGAACAGGAATATTCATCATCTGCGCCATTCGAATGGCTTTTGTCACAATCATGCTGACCAGATCCTGGGGAGAGGTAACCACAATAATCCCGTCTACAGGGAGCGACTGAAATACCGTCAGAGGAACATCACCGGTTCCTGGAGGCATATCTACAAACAGGTAATCCAGTTCGCCCCAACAGACGTCTGTCCAGAACTGTTTTACCACGCCGGCAATTACCGGGCCACGCCACAGAACAGGATCAGTCTCGTTTTCGGTCAGAAGGTTCAAGCTCATGACTGAAATTCCGGTGCCTGTCATAGCAGGCAAGATGCCGTTTTCGCTTCCGACCGCACGTTCATGGATTCCAAATGCCTTTGGAATTGACGGACCGGTAATGTCAGAATCCAATATACCGACACGATAGCCCATACGCGCCATGGTCACAGCCAACTGACTGGTTACCATGCTTTTTCCGACGCCGCCCTTGCCACTGACAACGCCAATTACGTGACGGATGACAGAGTGTGGATTGCAGGGAGCATGCAAATCTTCCTGGCGGCTGCCACAGGTCTGACCACAGGAGGAGCAGTCGTGCGTGCAGCCTTCCTGTTCCTGCTGAGCTTCTAAATTTTCGCTCATAGTTGTTCTCCTTTTAATTATCTGTTTGTGTGTAGTGCCTGTTGAAATGAGACAAGCGGAGCTTTGTCCAGACAGATCTGGTCAATTCGCTCGATATATTGCTGAGGGTATTTTGGGTTTGTGATGCGTACAATTTTTCCAGTGGCCGGATCCGTGAGCTTCGTAGAACCGCCTGCACCCAGGGCGAGAATGGAGTGGAGTTCTTCCATGATACAAATATTGTAAAGCCCTTCCGTTCCGGGCTTACACCACCCGATGTTTTCTAAAGCGCCGGACATATACTTTTGGCGATAAAGATAATACGGTTCCTGCCCGTTGGCACGCAAAGTATCCCAGGCGTAGTCCAACATAGCAGCGGTTTCTTCTCCTGTGGGAAGAGCTTCGTGCTCCATCATCAGCCGCGCTCCTTTCTTTAGCGCCAGAGTATGAACCGTAATATTTTCAGGATCGAGGGAGAGAACTGTATCCAGCGTATAACGAAAGCCGCTGACAGTGTCTTTTGGAAGACCGGCAATCAAGTCCATATTGATAATAGGGATGTTGCTGCGGCGCACAATTTCGTAGGCACGCAGAATGTCGTCTGCAGTATGAGAACGTCCCATTGCGGCGAGGACATCGTCGCGCATAGATTGAGGGTTGACTGAAACGCGATCCACCCCAAGAGCCTCGAGTACTTTTATTTTGTCCTCTGAAATGGTGTCCGGTCGACCGGCTTCGACTGTAAATTCAGTCAAACGGCGAAGGTCTAATTTCTTTCGTAAATGAGAGATAAGGTGTTCCAGTTGACTTGCAGAAAGCGTTGTGGGAGTTCCGCCACCGATGTAGATTGTCCGTACAGTTGAGCCGGACTGGCAGAGATATTCGGCAACCGCGTCAATTTCCTGATCTAAAGCACACAGATAAGGGTCAACCAACTTTAATGCCCGGTGTACATCGGCCGAAACAAAACTGCAATAGGCACAGCGAGTGGGACAAAAGGGAATACCTACATAGAGGGATATGTCCTTGGTATCCAACTTCTTTTCCGCGGCAAGGCTGGCTTTGGCGGCGTCCAATGCGAGTTCTGTGCGTGGAAGAGAGACGAAAAATTCATTCTGAAACAGACGCCGTGTCTGAGCTTCACTTTGACCGGATTTTAAGGTTTTGCTGGCCAGTTTTGCGGGACGAATGCCGGTTAATGCACCCCATGGAGGCTGAACTCCGGTGCAGCGGACAGCAGCCTTATAAAAGGATTGCTTCAGGATCCGCTGCAACAGGCGATTTTTGGTCAGATCGTCTGTAAGTTGATCGCACTTTATGCGAGAAATACCAACAACGCTCTTTCCGTTATATGATAATTCGGTGCGGGCAGTAGCCCAGGTGCAGCTTAATGTCAAAGAAGAACGGGCACAATTTACTTCCTGATGATCGGAAGCATAAACTGGTTTTTCTTCGGGAAACAGCACCAACATAATTTGTTCCACGGCATATTTATAGTCGTGATGAATCAATTCTAGATACATAAGGTGTCCTGTGCGCTGACTCAACAGTGCTGCATGAATGGATTGTATTTACGTTCATAGTCCAGGGTAGAACTTCCTTCATGCCCCGGGAAGACACGATAATTGCCCGGTAATTCGCTTAACCGTTTTAAGGAAGTCTGCATTTCTGCATAGCTGCCGCCGGGGAAATCGGTTCGGCCGCAAGAACCGCGAAACAATGTGTCACCGGTAAACAGCGTATCACCGACGCACAATGTAACGGAGCCGGGGGTGTGTCCCGGTGTGCGCATAACCGTAAAGTTCAGATTGCCGACGGTGACAGTGTCGCCCTTATCGTAGAACCGTATGGAGTCAACCGGCCCCATGCAGTAGCCGAACTGTCCGCCGTCCCGTGCCTCCGGATAGTCGGTCTCCGTTATATATACCGGCAAATCAGGATAGACTTTTAATAGATCCTGTACGGCCAGAACATGATCGAAGTGGCCGTGGGTAAGAAGAATGCATTTGATATTCAGCTGTTCTTTGCGGATGACAGAAAGAATTTTCTCAGCATCGCCGCCGGGATCAATGATGGCAGCAGCGTTTTCATCTGTTTCATCCCAGACTAAATAGCAATTTGTTCCGATGATGCCAACTTGAAGTGTTTCCATTTTCATGATCGATTACCTCATTATTTAAACAGTTATTTCTTTCGTCGTAACTCCTGTGTGTCAAACAACAGGGTGACCGGCCCGTCGTTACAGGATTCTACTTGCATATCCGCGCCAAACTCACCGTGCGCAACGGAAAAACCAAGCTCTTTACATGCTGTCATAAAGCGTTCATAGATTGGAACCGCTAATTCAGGTCTTGCGGCACCTGTAAAGCCGGGACGGCGGGAATGAAGATCAGCGTATAAGGTGAATTGGCTGACGACCAACAGCGCGCCGTCAACAGCAGAAAGGCTCAGATTCATTTTTCCGGCTTCATCAGAAAACACACGGCAACCGCAGACTTTGTCAGCTAGCCAAACAGCGTCGTCTTCGGTATCCTCCGGACCTACGCCGAGCAATACAAGAAAACCGCGATCAATTTCCCCATTCACTGCACCGTCTATGGTGACTTTTGCATGGGTGACTCTGGTTACAACAGCTTTCATTCTTATGGTTACCCCCTCGCCCGATTGACCGTCATTACACCGCTGATGCCGTTCAGCTTGCGCATAACGGTGTTTACTTCTCCGACAGAATGTACCTGCAGCAGGGCAGTGATCACGGCAAACCCATCCGGAGTGTTTTTGGCAGACAGACTGTCTACTTTTACCTGAGCGGCGGATAAAGCAGCAGCTACATCGAGGAATAGGTTTTGTCGATCTTTTGCTGTGATTTCCAGACTGGTCTGATAGGATTCGTGATCTGTTGTGTCAGCCCAGGTGACTTCAATCCATCTTCCTTGGTCTGCCGGTTTACGCTTTGCCGGATCGGCATTGGGGCAGTCCTGCCGATGAACAGAAACACCAAAACCCTTTGTGATAAAGCCGATGACGGGATCGCCGGGAACCGGCGTACAGCATTTGGCAAATTTGACCAGGCAGTTATCCAGGCCTTCTACAATGATGCCATTCTTGGTTTGGCGCTTTGTTTTTGGCGCGGGGGCAGGCGTGGAAGCGGCGGTTGCAACATGCAATCCTTCGCCCCGCTCCAACAACTCCTGTTGGGCGGCTTGATCTTTCTGGATTTTATTCAACCGCAGAATTTCATCACGAACACGGATGACGGCTTTTTGCGCGGTTAGACCGCCATAGCCGATTGCGGCGTACATATCGTCCAGAGCACCGAACTTCACCTTTTTCAATACCTGAGGGAGTACGTCGTCCCGCATCATTTCAGACAGGGAGATGCCACATCGTTTCATCTCAGATTCAAACGACGCGCGTCCCGTGGCAATGTTTTCTTCCCGGCGTTCTTTCTTGAACCACTGGCGAATTTTATTTCGGGCCTCATTGCTTTTACATACCTTCATCCAGTCACGGCTGGGATGCCCGTTTTTCGATGTTTGAATTTCCACAATGTCGCCGTTATTCAGGCTTGTGTCAAAGGGGACGATTCGGCCGTTTACCTTTGCGCCGGACATATGATTGCCAACAGCAGAGTGGATGGAGTAGGCAAAGTCAATTGGTGTGGCGCCGGCAGGAAGATTCACTACATCGCCTTGTGGGGTAAAAACAAACACCTCGTCGGCAAACAGATCTACCTTTAGTGAGCGTACAAATTCCTCAGCGTCGGTGTCCTGCTGACTTTCCAATAGTTTGCGCACCCATTCGTAGGTAGTTTCACTGTCCAGCTTCTGGTTGCCTATGCCGGCTTTATATTTCCAGTGCGCAGCGATACCGTATTCTGCGATTTGATGCATTTCCCAGGTTCGAATTTGAATTTCAAAAGGGATGCCCTCTTTGCCGATCACGGTAGTGTGCAGCGATTGGTACATATTTGGCTTCGGGGTGGAAATATAGTCTTTAAAGCGGTTGGGAACCAGGTTGAACATTTCGTGTACATAGCCCAGAACTTTATAGCAATCTGCCAGATCATCTACAATTACCCGGAATGCGTATAGATCAAAGATTTCATACAGCGTTTTGTGTTGGGTGTACATTTTTCGATAAATCGAGTAAATATGCTTGATACGCCCATATATTTTGCAATGAACCCCTTCTTGATCCATCCGCTCCTGAATTTTGGCCTGAGTATTGGTCATAAATTCCTGATGTGCAGAAAACCGCGATTCCAGTTGGTTTTTAATGTCGTTATATCCAACCGGATCAAGATATTTCAGGGAAAGGTCTTCCAGCTCCCATTTGATTTTCTGCATGCCCAACCGGTGCGCCAAAGGAGCGTAGATTTCCATGGTTTCCAAGGCTTTTTCCCGTTGCTTTTTGGGCGTTTGATATTGCATAGTGCGCATGTTATGCAACCGATCGCAGATTTTGACCAACACAACGCGGATATCCTTGGACATGGCCAGCAACATCTTGCGCAGATTCTCCATCTGTTTTTCTTCTCGTGTATTAAACTGCACGCGAGTCAGTTTTGTAACGCCTTCCACTAAGTCGGCAACGGTTGTGCCAAAGCGTTGGGCGACGGCCTCATGTGTAACACCGGTATCCTCGATGGTGTCATGAAGCATGGCAGCAATGATACTGTCCTGATCCAACTCTAAATCCGCCACGATACTCGCAACGGCAAGGGGATGTGTAATGTAAGGGCTGCCGTCTTTGCGCAACTGAGAGGAGTGGGCATTGTCTGCGTATTTAAATGCGTCAAATAGCTTTTCTTTGTCCAGATTTGGATTATAAGCGAGCACTTTATTTTCCAGTGCGTAGTATTGTTCCAGAATAGGATCCATGATATACAACTCCAATCCTGAGAGAAAAATGATTAGAAATCCATCATGCCGCGCAATGTGCGCATAATATGGGATGCCTCCAGGTCCACTTTGCTCCGTGCGGGTTGAATGCGGATTTGAATTTGGTTCGCTTGATGAGTGAATCGAATTAAACCGCGTTCCTGCAATACTTCAAGGCAGATCATTGTGCGGGAATAGGGTTCCCACTGGCCGGAAGAGCGGGCAATATTTCGCGCCAAACGAAGTGGAGATTCCTGAAAGAGGCTGCTTGCCGCATGGGCAGAGAGATAACGCCAGACAGCGACAAAGTCCTGCCGTTCCGGTGTTAACATGGCAAGTTCTTGCCCGCTGAACTGATCGCCCTGTTTCCACCGTTCATATAACATGCGATCCAGTTGAGACAGAGAAGGAGTAACCTTCCAGTCAACAATCGACAACTGGACAGACCGATTTGAGCGGAATTCATTGATTTGAGCATGAAAAGCAAAATCTGCTCTGCCTCCGGCATTCAGACCGGTATCTTCCGGTGGGCAGGAAAAAAGAATCGCATCAAAAGATTGATCACCGTGTGTAATTCGAAGTCGCGTGTGTCGTCCCTTTCCGATGGGTGTGACGGTATTAACCGTAGCACCGGTGAGGGAAAAGACGGGCTGGGGATTTCCAGTTCCAAATGGTTCCAGATGGGACAGTTCGTCCACGTTGGATAATGTCAACAGGCCGGCATCATCCAGATGCGCATCGACCTGCAGGGTGGATGCAATCTGATGTTCTGAGGTATATTGCTGCACCAGTTGACTCATTTTCGTGCGAAAGGCGGGAATATTTTCTTCCAGAATTGTGAAGCCGGCGGCGAGTTCGTGCCCACCGAAACTTTCTAGCAAATCCTCGCATTTTTCAAGCGCCTGAAACAGATTGAATCCACCGTAGGATCGGCAGGAGCCCTTTCCTTTTCCTCCGTCCAGACAAATCATGAAAGCGGGAGTAGAGAAGCGCTCGGTCAGGCGAGAGGCAACAATTCCAACAACGCCTTGGTGCCACTGATCGTCTGCCAGTACAATGGCAGCTTGCTGCAGTTCCGGCTGTTGCTCTAATGCAGATAAGCATTGCGCGTAGATGTCCTGTTCAATTAACTGACGTTCCCGGTTGAGTTCACATAAAGTCTGTGCCAGTTCGACTGCCTCCTGATGATCCTGCGTAAGGAGTAATTTTGCAGCCACTTCAGGACAACCCATGCGACCGGCTGCGTTAATGCGCGGAGCCAGCGTAAAGCCAATAGAGGTAGATGTGATTGCTTTTTCTGCAAGACCGCTCTCCTGAATCAGAGCTGCCAATCCGGGGCGGCTTATATGAGCCAGTTGCTGCAAACCCAATGCGACAATTGCTCGGTTCTCACCGCGCAGATCCATTACATCGGCTACGGTTCCGATTGCAGCAAGATCAACGTAATGGTGGAAGACCGTGCCGCGCTTTTCTTCCGGCGTGAGAGCCAGAATCAGTTTAAGGGCAACGCCCACTCCGGCAAGATGTTTAAAAGGATAAGAGCAATCAGGACGATGGGGGTTGACCACTGCAATTGCCCGAGGCAGTTCATCCTTGCATTCGTGGTGATCTGTGATGATAACATCCATGCCGATTGCACGAGCGAAGTCGGCTTCATTTCGGTTGGTAATGCCGCAGTCTACAGTGATCAAAAGCCGAGCGCCCTTGAGTCGTAATCTGGTCAAAGCATCTGTGTTCAGAGAATATCCCTCTGTGAGTCTATCGGGAATGTAGGGAATAACCTTTCCTCCGCGCTGCGCTAAATAAGATGTGAGAAGACAGGTAGAGGTAATACCATCTACATCGTAATCGCCATAGACGGCAATCGTTTCACCATGCTCCAATGCTTGCTCAATCCGTTGGACGGCGACCGGCATATCCCGCATTAGCATAGGGTCATGCAGCAATTCTGTTCCGCAGGCGAGAAAATCCACTGCTGCTGTTTCGTTGTCAATGCCTCGTCCGGACAGTACGAGGGCGGACAACGGAGAGATTCCACTCTTCTGCAGGGCAATGGCAGCTGCTTTGTTTTCCGGAGCAGTATTCCATTGTTCAAACTTCATTTGTTTCCATCCTTGAGTGCCACCGCATAGCGGTCAGCAAAAGTAAAATTATTCATATTCATTATAACAAGAGAATCGGGGGAATACAAGGCGAAAGGCCTACAATCCCGGTGCGGCATAGAAGCAGGGACGGATTTTGTCGGGTAGAAAAACAAAAAATAAAAAAATTCAAAAAAACACTTGCAATTCATAACAAGCTGTGTTATTATAATCTAGCTGTCAGCGATAAGCAATGCGGCATGCGGCAGTAGCTCAGTTGGATAGAGTGACTGGCTACGAACCAGTAGGTCGGGGGTTCGAGTCCCTTCTGCCGTACCAGGAACACAGATTCTGCTTTTGGAGTCTGTGTTCCTTTTTGTTTTTTTAAGTTGATCGACGCAGAGGTATAGAAATTGACTGCGCTACTGTATCTGACGGAAAGTGAAAGCTTTTGATTTGCCAGAGCACAATAGAACCAGAGCACAATAGAAGTGGAAAAATTATTTTCATTTTTCAGTCATAAACGTTGCATCCTACAAGGGTGTATGATAGTATTAGCATAATGTAAAGTTAGGTTTGTTTTATTTTTTAAAGGAGCTATCAATTTCTTATGAACGGAGACACAGTCTCATCTATATTGATCATCGTTGTGTTGGTTATTCTTTCAGCCTATTTTTCGGCAACAGAGACAGCGTTTTCCTCGTTGAATCGTACGCGGCTGAAAACTATGGCGGAGAAGGGCGACAAAAGAGCGGATTTGGCCTACCGACTTGCGGAGGATTACGACAGACTGTTGTCCACTACCCTGATTGGCAACAATATAGTGAACATCACGAT
>CAVLAO010000050.1:10218-12034 GCA_963660915.1 Bacteroides sp. CAG:927
GTTGTTTGTTCGGTTGTTGCCGGATATTGGTGCAACGATTTCTACGGTTGTCATTACAGTTGTCGTGTTAATTTTTGGCGAGATTTCCCCTAAAAGTCTGGCGAAGGAATGTCCGGAGCGGTTTGCGATGTTGTCTGCACCGATTATGCGTGGACTGATCGCAGTGCTTACGCCGTTAAACTTTCTGTTCACACAGTGGAAACGGCTGTTATCCAAGATTTTTAAGTTCAAGGGCGAGCATACGGTTACGCAGGACGAATTGCTAATGATGGTGGATGAGGCATCTCATGGTGGCGGTATTAACGAGGATGAGGGCGAATTGCTGCGCAGTGCAATCGAATTTAATGATCGTTGCGCAGAAGATATTTTGACGCCACGTGTAGATTTGGAGACGGTGTCTTCTACAGCGACAAAAGAAGAAGTCGCGAAAGTGTTTTCTGAATCGCGCTATTCCCGTTTGTTGGTGTATGAAGATGGTATCGATGATATTGTCGGTGTAATCCACCAAAAGGATTTTTATTGTGGAACCGGTGTAACGGAGCGTCCGCTGTCTGAAATTATGACTGTACCGATTTTTGTACCGGACACAATTAAGATTGGTCGTTTACTGAAGCTCCTGCAGAAGAACAAGTCGCATATTGCGGTGGTCAGCGATGAATATGGCGGAACCGTAGGCATTGTTACAATGGAAGATATTCTGGAAGAACTGGTAGGCGAAATCTGGGACGAGCATGATGAGGTGGTGGAACCTTTTCATAAGGTGGACGAGAACACTTATCGAGTGGTGTGTACGGAGGATTTGGACAAGCTGGAAGAATTCTTCCATATTGAATGCGAGTCGGACTGCACGTCCATCAGCGGCTGGGTCATGGAACAACTGGGGAGAATTCCGCGGGAGGGCGATCGGTTTGCTTATGATGATATGGATGTTGTTGTGACGTCGACCGATGCGCACAGAGTTCTGGAAATTGAAATTACAAGACATCCGGAACGGATAAAAGAAGAAAACAATAAGTGAGAATATATAATAAGCTCCCTCTATGGTTGATAACTTTCTGTTGCATCATCAATCGCAGAGGGCGCTTTTTTGCAAAAAATATCATACTTCTTGATTTAGCTTGACAGTTTTGATTTGTCAGAGTATTTTATGAAAAATGAAGCACACTATATACTAGGAGGAGTTCTTTATGATCTTTGCAAAATTGAATGCAACTACAAAAAGAAACGCTTATCCGGAGGCAATTCAGCAGGCGTTGGAATTTTTGCGTGAAACAGATTTTATGAAACTGAAACCGGGGAAATATCCAATTGACGGAGATCGCATGTTTGCAAATGTGATGGATATGACAACGCATGGAATGGAGGGTTCCCATCCGGAAGTGCACAAAAGATATGTTGATCTAATGTACTGGCCGGAGGGCGGAGAAAAAATTGGCGTTGCTCCATATCTTGGAACAGAGGATGTATTCGAAGCGCACCCAGAAAATGACATCGCGTTGCTGCAAAACGTAGAAAATGAAAGTTTTTTGATCGCAACAGAAGGCTGCTTTGGCGTGTTCTTTCCGTGGGATGCCCACAGACCGGCGCTCATGTTGGGTGATGCACCGGCGACCAGCAGAAAATGCGTTATTAAGATTGCAGTGGAATTATTTGAATAAGGTGAGTTTTTGAAAAAAATAAATGCTAATCGCAGGAAGAGCAGAAAATAAAAAGAACAAAAAAGCGTTGTCTGGTATGATATGCTCCCTCCATGTTCGACAGTTTGTTTTTTCACTGTCTTTCATAGAGGGAGCATATCACGAAACTCTGCGAGGCT
>CAVLAO010000051.1:0-11832 GCA_963660915.1 Bacteroides sp. CAG:927
CAGAAGCTATCTGGGTTTACGCATTTCTGCTACACGATTTGCTTATAAACTTTTCCCCATTTCCGCAAAAAACGTGCGGCGTTTCTGCAACTGGATTTACGCAGAAACGCCACACGTTGTAGATGTATTATAGCAGATTCGGATGGAGATTTCAAATATTTTTTTGCGTGCTTTCTGGATCAAATGTCCTTCGGAATACTACGCATTAAGTATTTCTAATCGTTCGGGTACCTCATCTTAGAGCAAGTATGACTTGCTTTGGCAAAATGCTTGTTGGCTGATTTTGAACATAGATTATCGCCGCTTTTGCGAAAACATTGGATTTTACCGTGTCCCAATCTGCCAGCCTGACGATCTCCGCTGTGCCATTCTCAAAGTCAAACCGTAGCTCGCCCCATTCGCCGTCGTTGTCTGCCTGATACAGATAGACAGCAGCGGCTATTTTTCTGTTCTTTTTGCGGCATTCGGTCTGTTTCAGCGTCACGGTATGGAAATCTTCTCCGATTCGCTTTGGGCGACGGAACCATAGATGGAGATGTAAAATTCCGAGGAAGGATCGATGCTGTGCAGGTTCTGTTCCTCGAAGTACACATCTGCCACATGAGTTTGCATACATCCAGCGAGAATGGCGAGAATTAAGGAACCAGACATAACTTTTTTTGCGGGTTATAATGCTCGACCTGCAAGCGGAAGATGCGTTGGTATTCCACCTCTGAGATCAGCACCATGGAGCGCAGCAAGCGGAGCAGATTTAGCCCATAAGCGAGTGCGGCACAGCTCTTATCTGTCATACCGCCACCTCATTCCAAGGCTTACAGCCATGGCCACCTCCACCCGCTGCATATCCTGCACGGAGATTTTGCCGAGGCAATCGGAAAGCCGCTCTTTGTCGATCGTGCGGATCTGCTCCAGCAGGACGACGGACACACTTTCGAGGAAATCATAATCAATGACGATGTGTGTGGGCAGGGAGCTTTTCTTCTGCACCGAGGTGATGGGCGCAATGATCGTAGTGGGGCTGTGACGATTGCCGGCGTTGTTCTATAAAATAAGGACGGGGCGGATGCCGCCCTGCTCGCTTCCAATGACGGGAGAAAGCTCCGCGTAGTAAACTTCGCCGCAATAAACTGTTTTCATCTCTGTATACCTCCGTATTGTGTAAGTAAAAGCCCAAAGGCATGCTGTTTCTTATACCAGCGTGCGAGGAAAAACTATGCGGATGCTGTCATCAGCAATTGGCTGAACCGACGCGCATGTATTCATTTTTTTCTGCTGTAATCTCTTTAGAGTAGGCTTTTCAAGGAGGCTCACGGTGAACCGGGGCTGGGTCCACCGTTTGGGCGCACCACCCCCTTGGCGTAGAATTTCAGTTTCAGAGAATATAATAGCGATTGGAAGTCGCACTGCCATTTTCACGGTAGTGCGGCTCCTTTTGTATGAGGGATGCTTTTTCCAGATCCCGAATGGCTCGCTTTACGGTGCTGCGGGACAGGGACAGATCTGCAGCGATCGTCTTGATCCCCGGCCACGCTTTTCGCTCCTGATCCATCCGGTCACGCAAATAGAGGTACACCAGTTTGGCCCGATGCGGCAGCTCGCCGTTTTCATATAGCTTCTGAAAATAGGACATTGGATCACCGCCTTATCCCGTCCGAAGAGGCTTTGGCGTTTTCGTCTGCTCTGCGATATGATTCAGCTCCTGCTCCGGTGTTGCCTCCACCGGCCCGGTCATAGTCGGGCCACCGGACGCTGCCGTGCGTGGCTTAGATGGTGTTCTTCTTTCCTGCGGGAACTGATCCGTAATGGCATGGGTCAGCCTTTCGCGGGAGATATACTGCACCCGTCGAGCGCCCCGATCCTCCACGGTATAGGCTTGGCTCGGAAAAGAGATGCCCCATTTCATAAACAGCTTGAGTTGGAAGACAAAGGGATGTACCCCGGTTTTCATCACAATGAAGGAGCCTTTCTTCATGCTTTTCAGCTCATCTGCCGTCATAAGGGGACGCTCCGTCATTTGCAGACTCTGGGACGGATCGTTTTTGCTCCGGGATACGGAGCCGGTCATAACCGTGCGGGAGCCAAGCGTCTTTGAGATGACCTCCGCTGTTTCACTGGAGGGCGCAAAGCCGCCCGCAATGGTGAGCTGGCAGTTATCCTGAATGATAGCTGCGCCCTCCCGACCATAGTTCTTTTCAAGCTGCTGGTAGCCCTGAATGATCGCAGCAATACTCAGCCCACGGGAGCGGGACGCCGAAAACATCATTTCCACAGACTGTATAGGAGGAAGGGTACCGAATTCGTCGCAGTAGAAAAACACACGGCTTGGCAGCCTGCCGCCATTCTCGTCTGCCACAGAAAGGATTTCCCGGTATAGCTGCTGAATGAGCAGGCTCACCATGAAGTAGGCGTTGGGGTTTTCCTCCGGAAGCACCAGAAAGATCGCAGACTTTTCATGACAGAACCGCTCGGCATCAATAGCCGTGTCAAAACACAGAACCTGCTCCATCTCACTGTCGAGAAATGCGTTCAGGCGGGACATGGCGGTACTCATGATGCTGGCCATCGCTTGGTCGCCGGTGGACAGCGCAGCGCCGGAAAACCAGCGGGCCTTATGATCCGGCGGCAGACGATCCATGAGGAGCTGAAACTGATTTTTCCCTTTGACACCGCTGGGAGCCATCAGCTCCTGTATGAGCTTGAACACAGATACGATATGCCGTTCCTCTGGCTGCGCAAACTCTGCGATCAATAAAATCACAGCGGTCAGAAGGCCCTCCGCAGAATCATAGAAAAATGCGTTCTGACCATAGGCGGAGGCATCACCATCTCCGTAGATCAGTGTCTTGGCAATGATTTTTGCATATTTCTCCGCTTTGGCCCGGTATGCCACCTCGCCCGGATCCTCCTTGTGCAGATCCATATACTTGTTGACGAGGTGAAGCAGATTGTTGCCGTCTGACTTGGTAGGATTTCGCAGGTCGATGACTGCCACCTGATACCCGTACTCCTTGGCGATGGCTCCGTAATTCCGATAGAGATCACCCTTGGTGTCGGTAGTCAGGAAGGACATTCCCGAAGCACAGGCGTATTCCAGATTGGGGTACAGCCAATAGGCCGTCTTGCCGCAGCCAGCAGCACCTACCATCATGCAATGCACATCGGCATCATCCACAAGGGCAACGGTTTCGCCGCCCTTGTTCTGGCAGCCGACAATGATCCCTTGCGGCAGCTTCGGCAGCGCATTCTCTCTTGCCTGCCTGCGCCATTTCTCCGGTGTGAACGGTACCTGCCGATACACCTTTCGGATCTCGGCCTTGGTGGAGAAGCGTGCTGTGCCGTGCTGTCCGTCGCCTACGGCTTTGGATTTGATGTTGTTCAGATTGTAGATGTGTGCAAGGAGCTTCACGCCACCCAGCACGCAAAACATGGCCGTCGCAACAACGATCAGAGCTGTAAGGTTGGGCATGGCGTGCTGGTGAAGTACATTTTGATCGCTCCTTTTTCATGAAATAGAAAAAGCCCGAAGTCTTTTGCAAAACTTCGGGCTTGGAAAATGCAAAACGGCGGACAAGTTTTGGCTTGTCCGCCGTCTGCGAATATTCAGTTATACGGGATTCGATACCGCACCCAAAGGGAAAACAGCGGTTTTACATCTTCAAATATGCATCTCAAAAAACCGGCACTTAGGCAGCAAAAAAGCCCGATAAAATCGGGCTTTTCGTAGGAGACATCTATTTTGTCTCCACAGTATGGTGGAGGCGAGGGGAGTTGAACCCCTGTCCGAAAACACATCCACCGGAACTTCTCCGGGCGCATTCGATTATTTACATTCCCTCACCTGCACGGGAACCGAAACCCTTGCTGACTCAGTAGCTTCATGATACCTGGCTCGCTCAAAGCTTTGCGAACTCATGTACACCGCTAAACGGTATCGCCCAGCCTGGTGCGCGGCATAACCAGGATCGGCGGGACGCCAAAATAGGGCGTCAGCTGCCTAATGGGCAGCGTGCTGCGTTAATTACGCAGCAACAGCAACAGTATTGTCGTTGTTCTTTAATTTATAAGGTGCCCGTTTTAAGGTGGCCAGGCGCCACCGCCCGCTATTCCGGATTCAGCATCCCCGTCGAAACCGGTACGCCCCCATAAGCCTGCTCTTTAATTCGAGCAGGTAATAGAAGGTGAATTTGAATTCAGATTAGAAACGTCCGTAAGGATCGTTCAGCTTTTGTGGTTCGCTGTATTCCTCACCCTGGCTGTCCACGGTGACAGACTTAATCTTCTGTTCTTCCGCAGGACGATCATTGCGATCTGTTTTTACAGAAGCAATTGCGTCCACGACATCCATTCCTTCTGTCACAGCGCCAAATGCAGCATACTGACCATCCAAAAAGTCGCCATCTGCATGCATAATGAAAAACTGGCTGCCAGCAGAATCATAAGCCTGACTACGCGCAAAAGAAAGTACTCCTCGCTTGTGGGACAGCGTATTGTTAACTCCGTTTGCTTTAAACTCACCCTTGATGCAATAGCCGGGGCCACCCATGCCAGTTCCCTGTGGATCGCCGCCCTGAATCATAAACCCTGCAATCACGCGATGAAAAATCAGGCCATCATAGAAGCCCTTTTTCGCCAGAGAAATAAAGTTGCGAACAGATTCCGGAGCAATTTCAGGGTACAACTCCGCGACAATTTTCCCGCCATTCTCCATTTCAATTGTAACGATTGGGCACTTTACCTCAGTATTTGCCATTGTCAATGTACCTCCTAATTAACGATACCGCTGTGTTTTCATCACCCGGTCAATATCTCGTTTTGCATCCCGTGCGGCCGCTGCAGCACGCTTGTCATATAATTTCTTACCCCTTGCCAAGCCAATCTCCACTTTCACATGTGCATTCTTAAAATAAACGGAAATTGGAACAAGTGAATAACCATCCTGCTGAATTTTGGCACTCAGTTTTAAGATCTCTCGCCGATGCATCAACAACTTGCGTGTACGCATAGGGTCCTGATTGAAGATATTTCCCTTTTCATACGGAGAAATATGCATTCCATACAGAAACAGCTCTCCATTTTTTACATGGCAAAAAGAATCCTTCAGATTCAATTTCCCCTGGCGAATACTTTTCACTTCTGTGCCGGTCAATGCGATACCGGCTTCATAGCGTTCCTCGATAAAGTAATCGTGAAATGCCTTGCGATTTGTTGCAACCGCACGGCTTCCCTTTCCTGCCAAACCGATCCGCCTCCCTACAGCCTACAGAATGTTTAATACCTTATTATATCACATCTGTCAAGAGTCCCTTACCTATGAATCGATCCTCACAATCGTTGCGACAACTTTTCAGAATAGGTCCTTCTGAATTCTGAAAATGTTTCCTGATCTAATGCATCACGAATTTTCTGCATCAACTCATTATAAAACCAGAGATTATGTGTAACTAGCAATCTCATCGCCAACATTTCATCTGCCTTAACCAAATGCCGTAAATAGGCTCGGGAATACGCTCGGCAGGTAGGGCATTGACAATCCGGATCAAGCGGCAAGGGATCTATTTTATACTTTTCATTTTTTATATTTATCGTGCCCTGCCACGTAAATATTTTTCCGTGACGTGCATTTCTGGCTGGCATAACGCAATCGAAAAAATCAACGCCCCGTGCTACACCCTCAATAATATTACTTGGTGTTCCAACTCCCATAAGATAGCGCGGCTTTTCCTTTGGCATATATGGTTCTACCGCATCAATCATATCGTACATCACCTGGGTTGGCTCTCCGACTGCCAAACCACCGATAGCATAGCCGTCACAATCTAATTGCGCGATCTGTTTCATGTGTTCAATACGCAAATCCGGAAAAGTACAGCCTTGGTTAATTCCAAATAGCATCTGCTGCGGATTCACACAATCTGGCTGCGTATTCAGCCGCTTGTGTTCCGCAACGCAGCGTTCCAACCACCGATAGGTACGTGCGCAAGACTTTTTCGCATACTCATGCGTTGCCGGATTCTCCACACATTCATCAAATGCCATTGCAATATCGCTGCCCAGATTCGACTGAATCTGCATAGATTCTTCCGGCCCCATAAAAATTCGGCGACCGTCTACATGAGAAGAAAACGTTACACCTTCTTCCTTGATATTGCGCAATTTCGCCAGAGAAAAAACCTGAAATCCGCCGCTGTCTGTAAGGATCGGACCATTCCAATTCATGAAATTATGCAGTCCTCCCATGGTTTTGACAACGTCATCTCCCGGCCGGACATGCAAATGATACGTGTTAGACAGTTCGATCTGACAGCCGATCTGTTTCAGATCATAGGCCGATAACCCGCCTTTGATTGCCGCCTGGGTTCCTACGTTCATGAATACCGGAGTCTGAACAACTCCATGCGCACAGGCAAACTCTCCCCGCCGGGCACGTCCTTCTATTTTTATTACTTTAAACATATATTCTCTCCAATGGCTTAAATCAAGCGTTAATAAATAAACATTGCGTCACCAAACGAAAAAAAGCGATATTTTTCTTTTACTGCTTCCTTATATGCATCTAAAATATGCTCCCGTCCTGCCAAAGCCGAAACCAGCATAATCAGGGTAGATTCCGGCAAATGGAAATTAGTCACCAACGCATCCATCACCTTGAATTGATAGCCCGGATAAATAAAAATATTTGTCCAACCTCCGGTTGCAGTCAGTGTACCGTCTTCATTTGCCCAACTCTCCAGTGTTCGGCAGGAAGTTGTTCCAACGCAGATAACGCGTCCGCCTTTTCGTTTTGTTTCATTGACCATGTCTGCGGTTTCCTGCGGAATCACGCAGTATTCAGAGTGCATTTCATGCTCCGTAATTTCTTCTTCCTTCACGGGGCGAAACGTTCCCAAACCGACATGCAATGTCACATAACACAGATTGACACCCTTGTTCTGAATCTCCTCTAAAAGCTTCGGCGTAAAGTGCAGTCCTGCTGTGGGTGCAGCCGCCGATCCAACAACCTTTGAGTAGACCGTTTGATACCGCTCCTGATCCTTCAATTCTTCCTTAATGTACGGTGGCAACGGCATCCGCCCCAATTCTTCAAGCACTTCGAGGAAAATTCCATTGTATTCGAAGTGAACCAATCGATTGCCGTCCGGCAAAACCTCGGTAATCTCTGCCTGAAGCTGCCCCTCTCCAAAACTGATTCTGGCACCTGTGCGGAGCTTTTTCCCAGGACGAACCAAGCATTCCCAAACATCACCGCCTTTGTCCACAAGCAAAAGAATTTCAACCACCCCGCCGGTAGGACGATGACCAATGAGCCGCGCCGGAAGCACACGGGAATTATTTAATACAAGACAATCTCCGGGACGCAAAAATTGGGGCAGATCAAAAAAATGGTGATGCGCAATCGCACCGGTTTCTTTATCCAGTGTAAGCAAACGGGAGCCATCTCTCCGTTCCAAAGGAGTTTGTGCAATCAGCTCCTGCGGCAAATCATAAAAAAAATCACTTGTTTTCATTATATTGACTCAATCCTTTATCAGTTTATTCCAAAATCAATCGATTCGTATCCACTGATTTCTCTGTTTTGCATTGGATTATTGCTTGACGAGTATAGGTGTATATGCTAAAGTAAAGGGGCGTGATAGAGGTGCGAGGCACATGATTATTTCAGCAGAGGATGCCGACATTCGTTGAAGCTGAAAGAAAGGGTTTCTCGCCGAAGGGACTTTTATCGGCACAAGGTCGCCTGGTCGCAGATTCGAATAGGTCTGTGGCTGTCATCAGAAATAGACTGATGGAGAGCTGTCGCTGCATTTGCACTTTTGGCCGGTTTGACGCATGCCACCCGGACATTATAGTACAAAGCCAGCCGGTTTTTCAACCCGCTGGCCATTTTTTTTGGGAGGTAAAGATGAATGAAACAGTATAAAGTAGGCATTGTTGGGTGCACCGGAATGGTCGGTCAGCGATTTGTCACCCTGATGGAGAATCATCCCTGGTTCAAACTGACCGTAGTTGCTGCCAGTGCACGCAGCGCCGGCAAGACCTATGAAGAAGCAGTCTCCCCCCGTTGGGCAATGGACACTCCCATTCCCGAAGAAGCAAAAAATCTGGTTATTATGGATGCCACTGCAGACATCGAAAAAATCGCCAATACGGTCGACTTTGTTTTCTGTGCTGTGGACATGAAGAAGGAAGAAATCCGCGCACTGGAAGAAGCCTACGCCAAACACGAATGCCCTGTCGTTTCCAACAACTCTGCTCACCGTTTCACTCCGGATGTTCCTATGGTCGTTCCTGAAATTAACCCGGAGCATTTGGAAATTATCGCTGCGCAACGGAAGCGCTTGGGAACAAAACGTGGTTTCATTGCAGTAAAATCCAACTGCTCGCTCCAATCCTATGTCCCTGCTCTGCATCCTCTGCGCAGCAAATACGGGGTGGACAAAGCACTTGTCTGCACCTACCAGGCAATTTCTGGTGCGGGCAAAACCTTTGAAACCTGGCCCGAAATGTTGGACAACGTGATTCCCTATATCGGCGGCGAGGAAGAGAAGAGCGAACAGGAGCCCATGAAGCTTTGGGGCCGCGTAACAGGCGATCATATTAAAAATGCTACAACCCCATCTATCACAGCTCAATGCCTTCGTGTTCCGGTATCCAACGGTCATATGGCTGCGGTATTTATGTCCTTCCCCGATGGGAAAAAGCCGTCAATTGAAGAAATTAAAACGGTATGGGCCAACTTTAAAGGACGTGCGCAAGAGCTGGAGCTTCCTTCTGCCCCCAAGCAATTCCTGCATTACTTTGAAGAAGACAATCGCCCCCAGACGAAGCTTGATCGCATGACTGAAGGCGGAATGGCAGTTTCCATTGGGCGCCTCCGGCCCGATACGCAATACGATTACAAGTTCGTCTGCCTGTCCCACAACACGCTGCGCGGCGCTGCAGGTGGTGCGGTTTTGTTGGCGGAATTGCTGTGCGCTGAAGGATATATGGAAAGGAATTGATTTTTCTCATGCGTGAACCTGTTTTTACCGGCGCTTGTGTCGCCATTGTCACCCCGTTTAATGCAGAAAACAAGGTGGATTTCGATCGCTTTGGTGATTTGATTGAGCGTCAAATCGCCGCAGGAACAGATGCGATCTGTGTTTGCGGAACAACCGGCGAGTCTGCCACCCAAACATTGGAAGAGCATATGGAAACCGTAGAATACTGCATTAAGAAGGTCGCCGGCCGCGTAAAAGTAATTGCCGGTGCCGGCAGCAACGACACGGCTGCCGCCTTAATGCTGGCTCAGCACGCCGAAGCCGCCGGAGCTGATGCCCTGCTGCTAGTCACTCCTTACTACAACAAAGCAACACAGGCCGGTTTGATTCGCCACTACGAATACATTGCAGATCGCGTACATACGCCGATTATTCTATACAACGTGCCTTCCCGTACCGGCTGCTCGATCTCTGCAGAAACCTATCAGCATCTGTCGAAGCACCCCAATATTATCGGTGTTAAGGAGGCAAGTGGCAATTTCAGCTTGATTATCGAAACTCGCCGTCTCTGCGGGGACGATTTCTATATTTGGTCCGGAAACGATGACCAGGTTGTCCCCATGATGAGCCTTGGTGCAAAGGGCGTTATCTCTGTTGTCAGCAACATTCTTCCTGAGGTTATGGTTGAGATGTCTCATCTCTGCCTGGAGGGTAAGTTTGCTGAAGCCTCTAAAATTCAGATTGACTATAACGAGCTTTGCAACGCCCTGTTTATGGAGGTCAATCCCATTCCCGTTAAGATTGCAATGCGTATGATGGGATTGGATGAAGGCAATCTGCGTCTGCCTCTGTGCGATATGACGGCTGAACATGAGGCAAAGCTGCGTCAGGTTCTGCTCCGCTATGGCATTCAGTTGGCAAACTAAGGGGTTTCAGGTATGGCACAAAAAATTATCATCTCCGGTTGCGCTGGACGTATGGGCCAGGTCGTGGAACACATCTGCACTGCCGATCCTGACATCACAATCGTCGCAGGCTTCGACGTGAACCCCATAGAGCGGGACTATCCTGTTTTCAGCTCCCCTGCCGATTTCTCCGGTGAGGCCGACGCCGTAATCGACTTCTCTAATCCAGCCGCATTAGACAATCTGCTTGCTTTCTGCACGGAGAAAAAAATCCCATTAGTGCTGGCAACCACAGGATTTTCCGATGCTCAGCTTGAACAAATAAAAGAAGCATCTCAGCAGGTTGCTATCTTCCGCAGTGCAAATATGTCCCTCGGCATCAATGTATTGCTGGAGCTGGTGAAGAAGGCCGCAACGGTTCTTGGAGACAGTTATGACATCGAAATTGTGGAAAAGCATCACAATCGTAAGGTGGACGCTCCCAGCGGTACCGCACTGATGATTGCCGATGCCGCCGCGAGTGGGCTAAATTTTGAACCGGAATATGTCTACGAACGCCACAGTGTCCGCCAGAGCCGGGACAAAAAGGAAATCGGCATCAGCGCTATGCGCGGTGGAACCATTGTCGGCATTCATGAGATTATGTTCGCCGGTCGAGATGAAATAATTGAAATTAAACATACTGCCATGAGCCGTGAGATTTTTGCCACCGGTGCAGTCAAGGCAGCAAAATATATGGCTGCAGGCCGCACTCCCGGCATGTATGACATGTCCATGTTGGTACAGGAATAAGAAGGAGCGATTGAACATGGAAGCAAAAGTGACTAAAATTTCTTATACAAATGAAATTACACTGATTTCCCTGTCTCTGCCCAGTGGCAGTGCTGTGGCACAGGTTTTGAGTGCATTCTCCTCAGCAGGCATCAATGTAGATATGATCTCTCAGACCGCTCCTCAAGGCGGTGCTGTACGCATGAGTTTCAGTCTGTCTGACCGCGATCTTGCCGATGCATTGACCGTCCTCGGCAAACTCCGCAGCGGGGACAAGGGACTCTCTCCCGAGATTTTGCCGGGCAATTGCAAGATTGCATTCTATGACTCCGATATGGTACACACCCCCGGCGTTGCCGCAAAGGTATTTGCGTTGCTGTCAGATGCCAACATTTCCATTATGTTGATCACCACCTCTGATGTGGACATTTCCATTTTGATCAACGCACATGATTTAAGTGATGCTCTGCAAATCATGTCAAACGCATTCTCCATTGCTCCTATTGAGGAAAACTTTTGAATTGCATTCGCGCTATTATAAAATAAAATACAATGGGGTCAGAGCTTTGAAGCGACCCCATTGTATTTTATCAAGACTCTAAACCGATCCACATAGCATTACGAACGTGTTGTACCGATAAACATCTATACCGATACTCCTTATTTTCACTAGATTTGAATTGGAAGCCCTATTTTGATACACGCCGGACATCTGTAATCAACAACTTCCACCTACACGTGCTCCATATGCGAACCAGCTATTAGCAGTGCAAAACCGATCAGCATTTCTGCTGATCGGTTTTGCGTTTTTATTATAACATGTGCGTAGTATCCAGATCAATATCGCCATCAGTAAGTTCATACGCAATATAGCTAATATTACCATTTTCATCATTTTGCAAGATAATATAACCATTGGCAACGCTGTATGTGCCGTAAGTGACGTGTTGCACACCTACAATTGAACCACGAAGTTCGTATTGTGTATCATCAATAAATTCTAGTTCAAAGCTGCTGGAGCTTAACCACCACTTCCAATAATAGCCATCCACAAGGTTGATAACAGTTTCAGCGGTTACTTCATCTACAGGTTCACGCCGATAAATTTCATCAGCATACCCTTCCGGGTCCATCTTTTGGTAAAGTTCGTCTGCGGTGCTAAAGTGCTGCATATCATC
>CAVLAO010000052.1:0-11803 GCA_963660915.1 Bacteroides sp. CAG:927
TCTTTGGCCTGCGGAACCTTCATTGATGTATCCCGCACCAAACAGTTGACGCTGGAACCTCTCAGTAAATTCCCCGTAATCTGTGACCTGGTAGTTGACCGTTCCATCCTTCACGAATACGAAAAGAAAGCCCGGATGTATCTCGGCACACGGGAAAAATCACCCAAAGAAGATTTTTCACATCAATATTCCGCCGCTAAATGTCTCAAATGCGGTCTTTGTTTGGAGATCTGCCCCAATTATACAAAGTCATCCGATCGTTTTTTCGGTGCTTTTCTGTCAAATGAGTCATACTTATTGTACTCCACTTCTGCCGATCGCAAAGCAGAGATCAAAAAACAATACCAAAAACATTTTTCTTCCGGCTGTTCCAAGTCTCTTGCCTGTCGGGATATCTGCCCTGTCCATATGCCCACATTATCTTCTATCAGCTACATGAACAGAAAATAGAAAACAAAATAGTGCAACTGATAGAAAGTTAGTCCACTTTCTTCAACGTTTTGCCGTAGTGTCGGTCAAGTCATAAAGAACGCCTCACGAAAAAAGCAGTCAAGCAGCTACATTCAGGTTGCCGCTTGGCTGCTTTTTCGGCATTTTGCTCCTTATTCGTCAGCCGCAAATATCAAACAGCACATATAACTTTGTTGTCCATTATTGATTCGGACAATGTTTGCCAATTTATCGAATTGGTCATAATCAACAAAAACCAGTGTCAATTTTTGTTGATTGATTTTGATTGAAAATGATTGACTTTGATTATTTTTTAGTTATAATCAAAGCAGAAAAACAAGTGTGATCACCAACATGTACCTGAGGGGTTCGATTATGTTATCTGAACAACGTTTTGCAGTTATACTCCAGGAACTGCAGGAAAATCAAATTGCAAGTGTTGCTAAGTTATGCGAATTAACCGGCGCGTCAGAAGCTACCACACGCCGTGACCTGACCATGCTGGCAGAACAGGGACTGCTAACCAAAGTACACGGCGGTGCAACATTGATCAACAGTGAATTTCTTGCTATGGAACAAGATGTTCACACAAAAGCACAGCTCCATCAGTCTGAGAAAGAAAAAATCGCAATTTATGCCAGCCAATTTGTACTCGACGATGACATTGTCTTTATCGACTCCGGTACAACCACTGTTCGAATGTTGCCCCATCTCAAAGGATCAAATGCAACATTCGTTACAAACAGCGTCGATATTATGGACCAATTAGCTTCACTTGATTTGCGAGGCTACTGTGTTGGCGGATTGCTGCGACCTGAAACGCGTGCTATGGTCGGATCGATGACGTTAGACATGTTAGGTCAATTTAATTTCACCAAGGCATTCCTCGGAACCAATGGCGTGACCATTCGTCAAGGCTTCAGCACTCCAGATCGAGAGGAAGCCGCAGTAAAACGAAAAGCCGCAGAGCAAGCTTATCTGGTCTATGTTCTTGCTGACGCAAGCAAATTTCAAATGGTAACTGCTGTTTCCTTTCTTCCTATCGAAAAGGCAGTTATTATTACAGATCATCTTCCTGATCACATCTACCGGGAACATACAATAGTAAAGGAAGTGTAATTATGGTTTATACAATCACATTTAATCCCGCCATTGATTATGTGATGTGGGTAGATCGCTTGAATCTGGGTGAAACAAATCGAACCCGGAGCGAAGACCTCCAGTTTGGCGGAAAGGGAATCAATGTATCCAGTATTCTCCATACATTAAATGTTGACACTACTGCATTAGGTTTTGTTGCCGGTTTTACCGGCAGAGAATTAGTGCAAGGGTTGAATAAACAGGGCATACAAACCGACTTTATTGAACTGCAGGCAGGCTGCACTCGCATCAATGTGAAAATCAAAGGAAATACGGAAACAGAAATTAACGCACAGGGTCCGGTGATTGATCACGATGCTTTGGCTGAATTGATGAATAAACTGGACAAACTGGATGAAGGCGATGTTTTAGTCATTTCCGGTTCTATCCCCTCCTCCATGCCCAGTGACAGTTATGAAAAATTGCTTTGTCGGGTACGTGAAAAGGGCGTTCTCACCGTAGTTGACGCAGCAAGGGATTTGCTTTGCAATGTACTTCCGTATCATCCTTTTCTTATTAAGCCAAACCATATTGAGCTCGGTGAAATTTTCGGTCGGATTCTCAAAACCGATACAGAAATTCTTCTCTGCGCACGTGAACTTCAGGTGCAGGGGGCACGCAACGTACTAGTCTCTATGGCTGGAAACGGCTCTATGCTGGTAGATGAGCACGGGTCCGCACATCGCCTTGGTGTTCCAAAAGGCACTGTCCGCAATTCTGTAGGAGCCGGAGATTCCATGGTCGCAGGTTTTATCTCCGGGTGGTTAGAAAAGCAGGATTACGAATACGCCCACAAACTTGGTGCTGCCGCCGGCAGTGCCACCGCATTCTCCGATACCCTGGCAACAAGTGAGGAAATTTATGCGCTGTTGGCGCAATTTTGAGAAAGGAAGATCGAATTATGCGCATCACAGATCTGCTTGACGCGTCAAAAATTCAGCTCCGTACCCATGCCGCAAACAAGGAAGAGGTTATCGACTTACTGGTTGCACTGCAGGCCAAGAGCGGACACCTTACCGACACGTCAGCCTATAAACAGGCCATATTGGCTCGAGAGCAGCAAACAAGTACTGCCATTGAGGCAGGCATTGCTGTCCCTCACGCGAAAAGTGATTGTGTTACCGCTCCCAGCCTCGCTGCGTGTACCCTGACCGAAGGGGTTGACTATGGTGCCATGGATGGTCAGCCTTCTGATTTATTTTTCATGATCGCTGCACCAATGGACGGAGATCTCCATCTGGAAATTCTTTCTCACTTGATGGTGCTGTTGATGAATCCGGAATTTTTAAGCGAACTGCGAAATGCACCGGATGCACAGGAATTTCTTTCTGTCATTGATCGCTATGAAACTGAAAAATTCGGTGTCCAGGAGGAATCTGCTCCTGCTGTGTCCACATCTGCTGCGGAAATTAACTCTTCTCCCCGAATTTTGGCAATCACCGCCTGCCCTACCGGAATTGCTCACACTTATATGGCGGCAGAGGCATTGGAAAAGAAAAGCTCTGAAATCGGAATTCCCATCAAAGTGGAAACACAGGGTTCCGGCGGTGCAAAAAACATCCTTACTGCAGAAGAAATTGCAGATAGCGACGGTATCATCATTGCTGCTGACAAAGAAGTTGACTTATCCCGTTTTGACGGAAAGCCTGTCCTTCGTGTCCCTGTAGCCGATGGGATTCACCGTCCGGAAGAGCTGATTCGCTCCGCCCCAAACGCACCCATTTACCACCACAGTGGAGAAACCTCCGTCTCGGAAAATCACGAAAGTTTTGGTCGAAATCTTTACAAGCAATTGATGAATGGCGTCAGCCACATGCTCCCCTTTGTCATTGGCGGAGGAATTCTGATTGCCTTGGCCTTTTTGTTGGATGATGCCTCTATTGATTATGCAAATTTCGGCACAAACACACCTGTTGCTGCGTGGTTTAAAGCAATCGGAAATTCCGCGTTCAACTTTATGCTTCCGGTACTGGCAGGATTTATCGCAATGGCAATTGCCGATCGACCTGGTCTTATGGTGGGCTTTGTTGGCGGTGCCTTGGCAGTCTCCGGTTCCACCTTTGCCAGTCCCGCAGGCGGTGCAGTTTCTGCCGGTTTTCTCGGCGCACTGATCGCAGGATTTGCGGCCGGATATCTCATGCTTGGAATGCGCAAATTGTGCGACCATCTTCCTAAAGTTTTAGAAGGTCTCAAACCAATTTTAATCTATCCTGTAGTCGGTTTATTAATCATCGGCCTGTTTATGTGCTTTATCAATCCCTTTGTTGGTATGTTAAACAACGCACTCTATTCCGGACTGGAAGCTATGGGTGCAGGAAGCAAAATCCTGCTCGGCATCGTACTTGCGGCTATGATGGCAATTGATATGGGCGGCCCATTTAACAAAGCGGCATATGTTTTTGGCACTTCCACGCTTGCTACGGTTGCTGCAGGTCAGGGTTCTGACATTATGGCTGCAGTTATGATTGGTGGCATGGTGCCTCCCCTGGCAATTGCTCTGGCAACTACCTTCTTTAAAAATCGCTTTACCCCGGAAGAACGCAAGTCCGGTGTCGTAAACTATGTCATGGGATTATGCTTCATTACAGAAGGTGCTATCCCCTTTGCCGCAGCAGATCCTCTGCATGTCTTACCCGCATGTATTGTCGGTTCCGGTCTGGCCGGAGCTCTATCCATGGCCTTTGGTTGTGCTTTGCCTGCTCCTCATGGCGGAATATTTGTATTTCCCGTTATGACAAATGTGATCGGTTATTTCATCGCTCTTGCAGCAGGCAGTCTGGTTGGTATGCTGTTGCTTGGCATACTGAAAAAGAAGCAAGCATAATATAAATTTTATAGAAATAATATTTGGAGGTATTATTATGGTATCCGCAAAAGTTACTTTAAAAAATCCCCAGGGCATGCACATGCGCCCCGCTCAGTTGTTCGTTAATACAGTCGCTCCCTTTCACTGTGATGTTACTATCCTGCACAATGGAAATGCGGTCAATGCCCGCAGCATTATGAACCTTATGGCAGCCTGCATCAAGTGCGGTTCTGAAGTTGAAATTCAGTGCTCCGGAGAACAGGAACAGGCTTGTCTCGATGCCGCCGTCGCATTGGTTGAATCCGGTCTCGGCGAATAAATCTTATTATACAAACCTGATAGGAGGAAAGCTGTTATGGAACTGCGCGGAATCGCCGCTTCACACGGTATCGGTATCGGAAATGCTGTATGCATACGGGAACAGAGTCTGGATTATAGCTGTGTTGGTTATGCAGGCAGTGCTGCTGAAAAACAACGCTTGCAAGATGCTGTAGAGCAGTTTAATGAAACAACTCAGGCATTGGCTGAACGCATTCGTTCCGATGTAGGTGAACATGAGGCGGAAATTTTATCCGGTCAGATTACCATGTTGGCAGATCCCTTTCTACGCAGTCAAATGGAAGATGCCATTGATGCCGGAAACTGCGCTGAAGCAGCATCCGATCAGGTATGTACCATGTATGCAGATATGTTCGCCGGAGTGGAAGACGAAATGATGCGACAGCGTGCCGCAGATGTACGAGATATTCGCACTCGGTTGCTGTCCATTCTGCTTGGTGTAAAACGAGTTGACATAAGTGCGCTCCCTTGCGGGAGTGTGCTGTGCACCAAAGAATTAACGGCTTCCATGACGGTTGGCCTTTGCAGGGAATCCGTGAGCGCCATTCTCACAGAAGTAGGCGGTACAACCAGTCATTCTGCTATTTTGGCCAGAGCAATGGGCATTCCTGCTGTATTAAGCATTCCAAAGCTGCTGGATCAAGTTCAGGATGGAAATTGCGCAATTGTGGACGGAACCAATGGGCACGTGTTTTTAAATCCGGATGAACGCACCCGCAGCGAATATTTAGCTCTTCAACAGCAGGAATCCAAACGCAACGCGCTGTTGCATACCTATCTGAATCGGCCAACCACTAATGCCGACGGAAAACAATATCAGCTATTTGCAAATATTGGTTCGCCGGCCGAAGCGCAACTTGCCGCAGACAATGGTGCAGAAGGCATCGGCTTGTTTCGCACAGAATTTCTCTATATGGACAGAGAGAGTGCGCCGACCGAAAATGAGCAATTTGAAGCCTATCAGACCGTTTCCAACTGTATGGCCGGCAAAGAAGTTATCATACGCACCTTAGATGTAGGCGGCGACAAGGCGATCGACTATCTCGGAATGAGCAAGGAAGAAAACCCATTTCTCGGTCACCGCGCAATCCGCTACTGTCTGGATCGACCGGAATTCTATAAAATTCAACTTCGTGCGCTGCTTCGCGCCGGTGCTAAGCATCATAACATTAAAATTATGTTGCCGTTAGTCACAGAATTGGAAGAAATTCGACAGGCGCGCAGCCTCCTAGAAGAATGCAAGCAAGAATTAAAACATGAAGGGCTTGACTTTGATGCTGACATTCCCCTTGGTATTATGGTAGAAACTCCTGCAGCCGCATGGACTGCAGATCTGCTGGCTCGCGAGTGTGATTTCTTCTCCATCGGAACCAATGATTTAACTCAATATACCATGGCGGTCGATCGTGGAAATGCTCAGGTAGCTTCTCTCTATACGACCTACCATCCCGCTGTTCTGCGCTCCATACGCAGTGTGATTGCAGCTGCAAAATCTGCACACATCCCCGTCGGAATGTGCGGAGAAGCTGCGGCAGATCCCCGACTCATTCCCCTGCTTATGCAATGGGGATTGGACGAATTTTCTGTAAGCTCTGCATCCCTTCTGTCTACACGAGCTCAGATTAGTCTGTGGAACAGTCGTGAAACTTTGCGTGTAGAGGAAGAAACCATGAAACTGTCCACAGCATCCGGTATACTCGGTTACCTCTCTGCAAATCAAAAAAACATCTGAACTGCGCACATGCGTACAATAGAAGTTCCGCAAACTGACTAAAATCAGTTTGTGGGACTTCTATTTCATATTCCTGAACGGTTAAATTGACTGCTGCTCGCCACATAAAAGTACGAAAAAGCCAGTCTTTCGACCGGCCTTTTCGTCAGATTTTTCTGAAGAGATAGAGGAGATAATGGGGGACTTAATACAGGCAAATTGCCATGATTAATGCGACAATTGTATAGATGGAGGGGATCAGAATCTGTACTACGCAGATATTCTTGTATACCTCTCTGTGGGTAAGACCCATAACCTGCATGGTAACGTTGAGGGAACCGTTGTGCGGCATCGAGTCGAAGGTCGTTGAAGTTGCAAGGGTAAGACGATGCAGTGCGTTTGGATCCACGCCCATACCGAGGAATGTCTGTCCCAAAGTTGCAGCAAAGGTAGATACACCTCCGATTGCATCCGCGCAAAGTGCGCAAATAGCGGCAACGGCAATAACAACAGTAACATACGGATTGGCATTGATTGACAAAAGCTTATCAACCATAGCGCTGTATGCGGATGTACTGGTCACAACACCTGCAAAACCAACGATAATTGCTGTATTTGCCAAAGGCACCATAGCATTCATCATACCCTTAGTCACAGGATCAAACTTACCTTTCTCATGAATCCGATTCCAGTTGGTCAAATAGAGGAATGCCGTACCTACTAACAAGGCCAGAATAACCGCCTGAGTTGAGCGCCATTTTAGACCAAGCTGCAGAATCATAGTCAGCACGAACACAATGAAGATCGGCAGAACTGCCATAAAGAACTTGGGCATGTCATCATCGCTTCGAGCCGCAGTCGGAATTTCCGTGGGAGACGGAGTATATCCAATACCATTTTTCCGATAGGTACGGATCATAAACTCAATGTAAATCACAACCAGAACAAGACCAATAACAAAGCAGGTTATACCCATGCCAGCACCGGCATACAATGTGGTTCCGTATGAATTACTGGCAATAACGTTGGCAGTATTCGTTGCACCCGGAATCAAATAACCAACCAATGAATATGTTCCTGCCATAATTACAGCACCAATCTGACGAGGCAGATCAGCGGCCTTCAACACAGAGAATGCAAGCGGAGCGATGATGAACGGAAAAGCTGATACACCACCCAAAGCCAGCAGCATAACAGCGCCCATGATAGCATAAGGGGCAAAGCGAGCGCCAAACCGGTTAATAAGGTACTTACCGATGATTTCACTTGCTCCGGTTGCGGTCATTGCCGCAGCAAACATACCGCCAAAGACGAACGGAAGGAACATACCAGCTACATAATTGCCAGTTGATGTCATAAAGGGTCCTAACAGAGTTGCGAATAACCCATCCTCTGTCGTTGCTGCCACAATAGCCGCGCAGAGAATAGAACACGGGATAACACCGATACCTTTGTAGCAGAGGATGAAGAAGAGGATCAGCGCCACAAAGATTGCAATTGCGGAAATGACTACGCTTGACATAGTTTCTCACCTTTTCTCTTTCATTTGTTTCGATAATACTTAAATGTTAAATGTTGTTGCCCACGGCGTAGGCAGCCCGCATTGCGGTCTGCACACAGCCAACCTGATTGCAATCACCGATCACGTGCGTCCGAACAGTTCCATCCATAAAGGACATTGCCTCATCATGTTTGGACTTCATTCCTGCTGCCAGCACCACACTTTGAGCCGAAATATGCTGCTCGATTCCATCTGCATTCAGGTAGGTCACCCCGTCCTCAGTAATGCACGTAACCTTCGCATTCAGCTCATAGGAAAAGCCGGGTTGATGATTGAATGCCTTTTCAAAAATGGAGCGGAAATGAACCGGTACACTCTCCGGACTCAAAATCGGTCCCATTTCCAACAGCTTCACTTCATGACCATGCTTTGCAAGATGGAGACCCATTTCTACGCCAATCTCACCGCCACCGACAACAACTACCTTATGGCTCATATTCACCTCCTCTTTTACTGTTTCGATAGCTGGGATGACGTTCGATCCATGAATACCGGGAATATTCGGATAGGCAGGCTCGGCCCCGATTGCAACAATTACTTCGTTAAAATTTTCCTTTTTCAATAATTCCGGAGTTGCAACCGTATTCAATTTTACTGTGATATTCGACTTTGCAATCTGGCCGGCCATATAGTCAGCAAACTTCACCAGTGTCCATTTTATATCCACGCCGCGAGTTGTATTGATTAAGCCACCCAGACAACCGGTTTTCTCATAAAGGGTTACATCGTGTCCCCGACGAGATGCCAGCAATGCGGCCTCCATACCTGCAGGACCACCGCCGACAACGGCTAATTTCTTCTTGCGTTCCGGTGCCCGTACCAAGCGTTCTACCTTGTGTTCCAATCCCCACTCGGGATTTACAGAACACACCGTGTTCCAATTTCCAGGCCCGGCCACATGACATTTATTGCATCGCAAGCAGGGTACAACATCCTCATTTCGCCCTTCATATGCCTTGTTGCCCCATTGGGGGTCCGCAATGTATGCACGTGCCGCACCAATAAAATCCGCTTGTCCGCTCTCGATGATTTCTTCGCAGTGATCAAGATCCTGGCAACCGCCAACAATATCAACATAAACATCGTTGATTCCGGCCTCTCTAAGTCCGCTTCTGATTTTTGCGGCTGCGTCCAGATTCGGAATCTCACGTAAATCCAGATACGTCGGCTGCGATGGGTCGATGGAACCTCCGCGAATCTGTAGAATATCCACTTTTCTGGAGCAAAGCTTTGCCAATTCAATTTGACCTTCGACGGTTGCTCCGCCTTCAAACAGATCATCTTCCCGTCCGGAAATCGATATCTCTACTAAGAACTTCTTCCCGCAGGCTTTTTTGATCGCCTCGCAAATCATAAGCGGAAAACGGGCTCGATTTTCAACGGACCCCCCGAATTCATCGGTTCGCTTATTCGAAAGCGGCGAAAGGAAACGCCCGGGGAACATAAGCCGATAAGCCATGTGCATAAAGCACCCGTCAAATCCTAAGCTTTGCGCTAGTTTTGCTTCTTCTGCATATTTCTCTACCATTTTGTAGAGCAATTCCTTTGGCGCTGCTTTTCCTATTTCTGCTTTTGATCCATCGCCCGCGACAAATTCACTCAGCACACCATCCGACGCATCATACCCTTTGACAATATTCATATCCGGAAGAACCAGATAAAATGCCTTTGCACCATAGTAATGCACCATATCTGCACATTGGGCAAACATATGCTGATGCTGACCCACTGTAATATCCAATGTCAAGGAATGTGGATCGTTTGTCTTTACCGGATTATTCCCCTTAACCGTGACAACAGCTGCACCGGCTTTTGCTTTGTTAGCATAATGACTGATGAGCGCCTCAGTAGGCCATTTTTCCGTAGCCTGAATAAAATGAGGGTTGGATGCAGTACAAATCAAACGGTTGCGAAGCATTACGCCATTAATTTCAATGGGCGAAAGCAAATGATTATATTTTAGAGACATTATTGATTACTCCTTATCGATCAATAATCTAAATAAGCCGGTCTATCTCCTGGATACTTTCGGCACAAAGCCTCCCAGTCTTTGGGCAGTTCTGCTTTCTTGCAAATCGGGCCGCCGTGGTCTCCGCCGCCAAGATAGCACATTCCCCAGTCCCGACCGGCTACCATAACGAACATGTGCTCTGTATTCCAAAACAGAGGTGCAGAATGAACCAAACCCGGAGCAGGAAATACCAGACCCTTTCGCGGATGGTTGTTGCCAATCGCTGCTCGAGGAATTTCGCTGGATGGACGCCGATTGTATTCTTTTACATAATTTAGAATATCCTGCTTGCTCCATCCCGCCGATGCAAACTGCTGTGCAGTTTCCGGCGGCAATGTAATCATCGCACCTACATCAAACCCACCATGCCACAACGCACAAAGCCGTTCCATAGTAGAACTGATATTAAATGTCGGCAATTGATGATGCTCGCTCGGCCAGAATAATGTCACAGCATTTTCTCCATCCTCCAGCCCTAAATCCGCGGGCAATGACTCCCATCCATCGGGCAAATTTTCCTCATCCTCAGCAATGCATAGGCCAAAACGACAATCACTGCCCGGTCCGCTCATATCTTCAATCTGGCTGCGTACACCGGAAATATTCATAATCATATAGGCCATTGCACGAGCAATGCAGGCTTGCGGTTTCGTGTAGGCAGAGAGGAAATTGCGTCCGGCATTGATTCCAATCGCATTGCGAATCGGCCCGCTAATCACAATCGCAGGCAGCCAACCGGCATTGGAACATGTCCACCCTTCCAGCTTAATTACGTCATGATCGCCCATTCCCTCAGCAATTGCAATTAAGATTGGCATCATCGTTGGTGTGCAACCGGCCATAACACCATTGATTGCAATTTTTTCCACGGTTGCCTTTCCGTTCATAGGCGCTAACGTGGTCACCACATAATCACGCGGCAAGTCTGTACCTCGGCACATTTCCGCCACTGCATCTTCTGTAGGAGGTACAATCGGGGTTCCGTTTGTCCATCCGTTCAAATAAAAGATGTTATTTAATTCATCCAGCGTTCCGGTGAAGGTTTTAGAAGCATAATCCTCTATCGGAATCGGATGCAGCTCCTCCTCCGTTAACGGCGATGTCAACGCACTTATCATCTGGGGCAACATCGCTGAAATTGCGCCGCGATAAACCTGAATTGTCCACTCATTGCAATCTACGCCATTTGGAACAAAACCTGGTCCATCATATGTGACAATGCGCAGGCCTGGATAACTGCGTGCGGCTGCTCCCTTTTGCGCGGAACTTTTGTATTGATATTTACTCAGCAAGCATGCGGGTTTTCCCAGGCGTTCAATCTGCGCAAAAATATAACCCATATAGAGTGCGCAGGAACCCATATCTGCACCGACACCAATAACGCAATCAACATCACTCAGCCATCTTTTAAAAGATGGAAAATTCTCAGGATCCTGATAAATTTCCTGGGTATCAACAATGTAGGTGAAGTGTGAAAACTTTGCGGTTGGAATCTGTTCCGCTAACTGGCGCTCTACTTCCTGCATAAAAAAGGGGTGATACTCCTTGAATGATGCATACAACCCGATGGTTTTCCCTTCCAATGAATCCAATCTTGGAGTAATGGGTCGTTTATCCAAATGATCGGTCGCGGCCCATGGAGATAACACGGTATATTTTTCTGCCACAATCAATTCCTCCATTCTTTGTATTCTGTTCGCACCGCATTGCCTTGTGTACGTGTATTGTATCTGTTCCGGTTGATTTTCGTCCAATGCACGGAAGCGCTAATATCAATAGCTAAAA
>CAVLAO010000053.1:0-11409 GCA_963660915.1 Bacteroides sp. CAG:927
CAATTGTACACTCATACGGAATATGAAATACTTCGCATGCTGCCAACATGCCGCTTCCTTTATCGGAAAGGTTAAAGTCAATCCACTGCAGGCCTGACATGACTACCTTTACCTTGTCTCCCCAGTCGCGCTGAAATGCATCAATAAAGCTTGCCGCACCGCCTTCGCAGTAAACGCCAATCTTCAATGGCTTCTCTGGCAACTCGTCAGCCTTATCCACACAGCGACAACGGAATTGCATCTCATCCCGCACATGATGCACAAACGCATTTGTTTTTGGAATCAGTGTGCTTCCCCATGCATCATCGACAATGAAATCACAGCCTTGCACCTGTTGCAGATAGCGCACAATCTCCACTGCGGTTTCCCTCGGAAGTCCCTTGGTGTATTGAAGTTCATCCTGATAATAAATGCCGCCGCCATTCACGATGGAAAAAGCCATCTTATCTGCTACCGGTTCAAACAATGCCTGCAAGCTTGCATATGACCGTCCGCTGGAAGCCATAAAAAGGTATCCCTTCTCATAAGCCGCACAGATCTGCTCCAGGATAACAGACGGAAGTATTGTCGTTTCCTCCGGAATGAGAGTGCCGTCAACATCGCTGGCAATCAAAGTGTGAAATTTCAAAACAGAGTGTCATCTCCCTCTGCATCATAATGGTCTGATTCATTATCCATTTCTGCATCGGCTGCCTGACTCATGGCAAGTGCTGCAGCATACTCGTCATCCTCCGGACCTTTTGCCGCAGACAAGGAATCGCCCTGCTTGATCGCCTGCCATTCCTCTCGAGTAATCAGCACTTCCCGTGGCTTTGATCCCTGATACGCACCGACAATTCCCCGTACTTCCATCTGATCCACCAGACGGGCCGCTCTGGCATAACCAAGTTTCAACCTTCGCTGAAGCATAGAAACGCTGGCCATACCGGTTTCCACAACCACGTCAATGGCCGGTCTCAACAGTTCATCTGCCTCCTCAGCAGACCCTTCTGTGGATGGTGCATTGGCAGGCGCACTCACATTGCTGTTGTTATTGCCCTTTCCCTTTCCGGACTTCTCCGCTTGCTGGGCATTGGATTCCACTTCTTCCATGATCGAATCATCATAGTTTTCCGTGCTGTTTTGCTTGATAAAGTTAACCACTCGGGCAACTTCTTCATCTGTAATCATACACCCCTGCACACGCAAAGGCTTTCCATTGCCCAAAGGTGCGTAAAGCATGTCGCCTTTGCCCACTAATTTTTCTGCTCCGCCGGTATCCAAAATAATGCGAGACTCCATTGTAGAGGAAACCGCAAATGCAATTCGTGAAGGAATGTTCGCTTTCATCAATCCGGTGATAACATCTGCCGAGGGCCGCTGAGTTGCGATGATCAGATGCATACCAGCGGCACGCCCCATCTGCGCCACCCGGTTGATGGATTCTTCCACGTCTTTCGCCGCCACCATCATTAAATCGGCTAACTCGTCAATGACCACCACAATCTGAGGCAGTTTCTCGCCGCCCTCCTGCAGCATGTGGGCATTGTAAGCCTTAAGATCCCGCACCCCGACCTCGTTAAACAGACTGTAGCGCTTCAGCATTTCTGTAACCGCCCATTGCAATGCACCGGCAGCTTTTTTGGGATCTGTAACCACCGGAATCAGCAGATGAGGAATACCGTTATAAATGCCCAGTTCCACCATCTTAGGATCGACCATGATGAATCGCACATCTTCCGGGCCGGATTTATAAAGCAGAGAAATAATCAGCGAATTGGTGCACACAGATTTACCGGAACCGGTGGTACCGGCAATCAGCATGTGGGGCAACTTTGCAATATTCCCCACAATGTTTCTTCCGGAGATATCTTTTCCCACAGCAAATGCCACTTTTGACGAATGTGTGCGGAACTCACGTGAATCAATTACCTCACGAATCGGTACTGCGGTAACAATGCGGTTCGGCACTTCCACGCCTACCACAGAATTTCTTCCGGTAATGGGAGCAATGCGCACACTGGACGCACCTAGGGACAAAGCAATGTCTCCTGCTAAATTGGTCAATTTGCTCAGCTTAACACCTCTTGGCAGTTCCAGTTCATAGCGTGTGACGGAAGGTCCTCGGGTAACATTGATCACCGGCGCATCAATGCCAAAAGACTTCACCGTGTCGTCCAGCAATTCCCGGGTGTTCTCTACCTCGCCCCGGTCATCGCCTGTGTTGCCGGACGTTGATGCATCCAGCAAATCCACCGGAGGATACTGATACTCATCTGTATGCTGCAATCCTGCCGTTGCTGCTGTTGCCATCGGCAAAGGATTCTGCTGCGTTGGAGTGTCCGCCTTTCCCTCCGCCTTGGACCGATCATTTGCCAATGCAGCTGCAACTGCAGATGCCGACGCACTCATAGTAAAATGCTCTGGCGATTCAGGTTCACCCGCAACAACTTCATCTGCCGCAAATTCCGGTTCTTCTGCCGAATCGGACGTTTCTTCCGGCATCTCCTCCTGTATTGATTCTATCACATTTTCTTCATTCGGCTGTCCATCTGATTCCTCTAGATGCGGCATCTCCTGCTCAGGCGACTCTGCCTGCATTTCCGGATTCGAAGGCTGTTCCTTCTCAGGTCGATTCTCCTCGATTGGCTTCCGCTCGTCTGCCATTTCCTCCGTTTTCGGCAGTACCGCCTCTGATTTCTGCACCTGTTCCAAAGTGTCGCTGAAATCAAGATCGCTTTTTGCTCTTCGTGTCCTTTTTCCGGCCTGTTTTTTTGTCTTGCTTGCCTTCTGCAATTCATCTTGCAGGAACTCGTGAGGGGGACGTACACCCGGTGTGGAATCAAACAATTCTTCCTGCTTTTCCTGTCGGGCTGGTCTCTTTTCTCCTCCCAAAACCACATCTACATCGAACCCACGATTCCGTCCAGGACGCCGCGGCGGCACATCGTCCGGATAGTATTCTTCAGCGTAATGATTCTCCTCATCGGCATCATAATAATCTTCCGGATCATAAGCCGGTCTGGATGCCACATGTTCCCTGGCATTTCCCATTGCATTGCGCAGTTTTTGCAGCAAATCTGCCGGCGTGCAGCGAAAGATTGCCATAATGCAGGCAATAATCGCCAGCACATACAATATGATTGCTCCTACATTGCTGAGTCCTGCATCCAGCAACACTGCCAGACTTCCCGCCAACGCCCCGCCGGAAGCCAGCGCCTTCCCCGAGCTCCATAGGAGGGAAACCATCTCTAAACTCAATGCAATAGGTTGTTTGCATAAAATGACATGAAGCATACCGCCTCCAAGCACAGGCAGCAGCATTGCGCATATCGTTCTGGCGCACACAGGATATCCCTTGTGATTCAGCAGCACTCCGCCTGCAAGCAGCAGCGCCGGAGGTGTGATCCAAAATCCATATCCCAAAAAGCCTTTCAAAAAACTGCAATATTTTAAAATCAGGAAACCGCCTGCTTCATCAAAATAACCAAAGGCAGCAAAAATCCCCAGTAAAAGAAAAACCGCTCCTGTTATTTCACGGCGAATCGGTTTTACTTTCTTTTTTTGCGCTGTCGTTTGTTTTCTGTTTCCATTGCCGGATTTACTTCTATTTGCAGCAGTTCCCTTTTTTACTCCCGTCTTTGCTCCGGAATCGCCTGCTTTCTTCTTTGCAGCCGTCGAAGACGCTCTTGCCTCTGTTGCTTTTCCTCCGCGGCTTGAGGTTCCGGTTCGTGTCCCATTGGCTTTCTTGGTTTTCTTCGTCGCCATAGTGAAATTTTTTCTCGCTCCTTCTATACCTATATCAAATTACAGCACCGCACTGAGAATTAACGCTAAGATGCCCACGCCCCAGCAATAATAAGCAAATTTCCCGAACTTGCCCTTGTCTGACAATGCATTCACCAGACGGATGGCAAAATAGCCTGTTACAGCAGATACCACCACACCCAGAAGATAGGCAGGTAAAAGTGACCAGTCAATCCCTGCCTGAATTGCATCCTTGATGGTAAGAATATTTGCACCGATCACCGCCGGAATGGACAACAGGAAGGAATACCGCACAGCAAATTCCCGCTTGCACCCCATCAGCATTGCAGTGGAAATTGTTGTGCCGGAGCGGCTCAGTCCCGGTATCGTAGCCAATGCCTGTGAAAAGCCGATAATGAGGACATCTTTTATACTGGTAGACCGCTCTGCCTTATGTCCCCGTGCCATGCGATCGGACAGGAACAACAGGCACCCGGTTGCCAAAAGTGCACAGGCAATAAACCAGGTATTATTATACAACTGATCAATATATTTTTTGATCGGCAAAATTACAACAAGGGGAAGCGTGCCGATGATGACCAACAGCACCATTCTTCGCGCCGCCGGCACCCGCTTTTCCCGCGGATCCGGATGCACAAGCGCACTGCATCCCCGAAAGAACTCCATAATCATGCCGGATATGTCGCTCCAATAATAAATAAACACGGAGATTAACGTTCCCAGATGAAGAACGACATCCAGAAACAAATTGGATTCTTCCGCCGATTTTAAACCGACAAAATTCTGAAGCAAAGACAAGTGGCCGGAACTGGAAATCGGCAAAAATTCGGCAATCCCCTGCACTAAGCCAAGAAATGCAGTATAAAGGTAGTACATATTCTTTCCTCCTGCTAAATGACACAATAATACAAATATAGTGTATCACAAAGCAATTATAATGCCAATATTTTTTCTTGGAAAAACCTCAAGGGAGCGGCCGATACACGCCGCTCCCTCGTCGTTTTATTAAACATGAAATCTTCTGTAAAGCTCGGACAAAAACGATTTCCCGTTTATCAATATCAACGCGCAAACCGTCGCGAATGCCACCATGACAACAATCTCAGTCGGCAGCCAATAGGTGATAACATTAAACGCTGCCATCAAAAATACCACCGCACACCAGACGGAGGCAAGAAAGAAATAAATTCCATACGCACTGTGTTTTTTCCGCGCTGTAAGACAGAGCGCAAAAAAGAAAATTTCCAGTACACCGCCTACAATTGGAAGCACGAAATTCAGGCTCCAACCGTGCCAGCCGATCAAATGATCCCAAATAATGCACAGCAGTGCAACAATAACACCTTCATACATCACACTTTTAGGTAAATTTTGCCATTTTCGAATTCCTGCCAGCGTAATCGCATTCACATAAATCACACCAACGCACAGCATTAAAAAATAAGGCATACTGCGGAAAACGGTCAATCGGGCAACCACTAGCACCAAAAGGGCAACTACGCCCCAAAGGCTGATGATCCAATCCAGTATACGGTAGGTAACCCGAACCGGAACGGTCGGATAAGCTCCCAAATCTTCCTGCATTATATTTCCGTCCAGTCCACCTCCGCACATAGGACAGATGCGCCGTTTTCCAATCATTGTACCGCCGCAAACAGGGCATCGGTTCATTTCGTATTCCACACCTCCTGACCAAAGTTCGTCGTAACAGTAATCTGGTCGTCGTATTGTGCCAAACGGCGCAGCATTGCCCGCTCCACATCTTTCTCCATCAGTGTACCTGCAAAACTGAGCACCATGCGATCTCCATAAGAACAACTCACCAGCTGTCGCGTCGCACTGGAGAGATAGGCTCCGCACTGCTCTACGTAGTCTGTCACCTCATCCGGCAGCTTCATCTGTCCTACATTGGAAAACACCATGGTCGAACTGCGCTCACTGATTTTTTTTGACAGCAGGATCACCGGATTTTTCAATAGCAGCGGTACTACTCGGGCGGTTACACTGCTGCCCAATTTTGCCTGCTGCGTGATCTTTCCTCCCAATTTTTCCTCCGTCAGTTCGTTTTGCATTGCCCGCTTTACCTCTTCAATCACTGCATCCAGTTCTCCGCTGGAATGGCTTGGATCATAGCAAACCTCAATGATGGAAAAGAAATTTCTCAGCGTATCTGAGGCGAAATGCCCCCGCAGATTCACCGGCTCTGAAAGACAGATGCGGCGGTTACGCTTCCGTACCGGCATTGTTTCTCTTATACTGAGCAGCAGCAGTGCAGAAAGAAACGCCGTAACTGTTGCATGATAGGATTTTGCCGCCTGCCGTACGCTGGCTGAGCTGACGCAAATTTCCGTCACAAGCTGGCGTCGGTCCGGCATGCGGTGTCCCCGGAAATGATATACTCGTCCGCCGTGATGTCCCAGCAGAGTACCAAGACCGGCGCTGTTATATTGACCCTTATAGCGCTGAAAGGCATCATCATCCCGATGCATCGGTCTGATTTCACCCAGCGCACGTTCCGCGCAGCCCTGCAGAGCCGGATAAGCCTCCTCTAAATAGAACAGGACCAGAGTCTGAAACAGCACCGCTGCTCCCAATCCATCTGCAAGTGCATGAAATATTTCTAAATTGATCCGATTTCGGAAATAAGACACATCAATCAGGAGGCCATGCACATTTGCCGAATAGAGCGGTTGGCACGGGCTTCCTTCTTCCGGATGAACCACTGCACGCAAATCAGACTGTTCCCGGTAGTACCAAAAGAATCCTGTTCGAATCGTGTTGGTAAATTCCGGATACGCCGCCAATGCGCGGTCGGTAGCTCTCTGAAGCGCCTCCGGCTGGATAGGTTCTTTCATCTGGCAGTACAAGCGAAACACACGACTGGCCATCGTTGACGAAAGCGCCGGATAAATTCGCGCTGCATTGTCCAGCCTACTCCACTGTTTCTCTTTACGCCTCTTCATTCCGTAAGAACCCCCGAATGTGTCGAAAAATGCGAGCAGTTACAGGCTGTCCTACCGGAAGACGGAATGCGCCATGGACACCATTGAGCAGTCGGTAGACCTCAACGGATGTGCCGTCGCGCATCATACGCCGTCCCAACCTTTCTCCTTCGTCTCTAAGCGGATCAAATTCCATTGTCAGCAGCAATGTTCGAGGCAGTCCGCCATAAAATTTATTGCGCAGCGGCGCAAAGCGCGGATCAAATCGATCCTCAGGTGCCGCAGCATAAAGCTCCATATAATCCTGCAGTTTCTTTTGCGTGAGAACATAGTCTGTCCCGTTCTCTCGTACGGAAGGAAACGGGTTTGTTTCTCCATATTCACCCCACGCCGCGGGATAAATCAAAATTTGACTTGCCGGAAGGATTCCGCCCCGATCCCGGCTAAGGAAAGATACTACACTTGCCAAAGTAGCTCCGGCACTGTCTCCAATCAACACCACCTGATCCGGAGACACCTGAAACCAATCCTCACAATTGCGCAATATTTCCTGCGTCACCGCATAGCAGTCTTCCACGCCTGCCGGAAATTTATGTTCCGGCGCCAGGCGATAATCAACGGACACCACTTTCCACCCTGTCTGTGCCGCAAGAGTGGCGCAAACATTGCTGTAGCTTTGGAAATTACCAATGACGAATCCGCCGCCATGAAAGAACAGCAGCACAGGCGCAATAGCTCCGTCTTTACTGAACGTACGCACCAGAATATCCCGGTCAGGGAGATGAACCACGCGATCCATATGGTTGTCGATCGCCTGTTTGAGATAAGGATGGGACAGCCGCTCCAGGCGACGTACAGTACCGTACTCCTGCTGCAAATCCATCTCGTGTTTTGAAATCGCCCGCAGTAATGAACGGGTCAAATTATTCATCGCTGTTCACCTCCAACACCTCTCCTGCGAAACTCAATCTTCGAAAATTGCCTTCATGCCAAGATAGCACATATAGCAGTCCAATTTACCCGTTACTTCAAAGGGCGCATGCATGCCCAATACGGACACGCCGGCATCTACCGTGTCAATATTGCGGTTTGCCATAAACAATGCAACGGTTCCGCCGCCGCCGACATCTACCTTGCCCAGCTCTGCCACATGCCACAGAACTCCCGCATCATGGAACAAGCGGCGGACATAGCCCATAACTTCCGCAGATGCATCGGATGCTCCGCTCTTGCCCCGCGAGCCGGTATATTTACACAATCCAATGCCGCGATTGATTACGCTGGAATTACGCTTGTCATAAACCTCGGCATAGTTCGGATCATAACAGGCGGTCACATCCGCTGACAGGCAGAAGGAATGTTCAAAACAGGTCTTCAGCGCCACGCCCTGTGCATCGCACAAATCAGAAATGAAGGTATCAAATGCCTGAGATTGCATTCCCGTAACGCCATCGGAACCTATTTCCTCTTTATCCGCCAGAATACACACACCGGTCTTATGCCGGCGTTCCGCCTGAAACAGACCCATCAATGCAGCGTACGCGCACACCCGGTCATCCTGACCGTAGGAGCCGATCATAGAACGATCCAGTCCTACATCGCTGGCAGAAAAACCAGGTACTGCACACAATTCAGCCGACAGGAAATCTTCCTCAACAATACCATATTTCTGATTCAGCAAATCCAGCACAGCCAGCTTAATCCGATCCTTGCCTTCTGAATCAGGATACGGACGAGAACCAACAAACAGATTCAGGTTTTCCGGATTGATCGCTGAACCCAACGGCTTTCTGCTCTGTGCATCTGCTAAATGAGGCAGCAAGTCAGGAATTGTCAAATACGGATCACCGGGTTCGCCGCCAATGCGGACCTGTACCGTGGTTCCATCCTTACGAACAATCACACCGTGAAGCTCCAGAGGAATCGAAAGCCACTGATACTTTCGGATACCGCCATAGTAATGCGTCTTCATCAGTGCAAATTCCCCATCTTCATACAGCGGATAGGGCTTTAAATCCAGTCTGGGGGAATCGATATGTGCCGCGCCAATTTGTATACCCTCCGCGAGAGATGCCTCTCCAATGACGGCAAGCATCAACGCTTTCCCACGATTGGAACGGTAGACTTTGTCACCGGGTTTTAATTCCATCCCCCGCACAAACGGGACAAATCCCTTCTCCTCCGCCAATGCAATCGCTGCATCAACTGCTTCCCGTTCTGTCTTCGCTGCGTCCAGAAATCTCTTATATCCGGCAGCATAATCATCCATAGCGGAAATTGTGCTGTCTTCTACCAGATCATATCCGTTTTTCTTTTCTAAGGTCAGCGCATCCCGTCGCACTTCCCATGCTTTTTTTTCATCGCTCATAGCCAAATCCCTCGTTTTCATTCAATATATTTTGAAACAGTGCCCGCGCCTTGGCCGCATATGCCTCTTTTGTCGAATTGTTCTCCAAGATATAATCACAGTTTTCCCGGAAAAAAGAATCCGGTTTTTGTGCTGCAATGCGCGTGCGGGCGTATTCTTCACTAATTCCTTCGCGTGCCACCAAGCGGCGGATCCGCTCCTCGATGGGAGCAATAATCCCAACTGTTACATCGCACCGCTTGCCAAGATCACCCTCCAAAAGGAGAATTGCATCAATGGCAGCGCCTGCCATACCGGCCTCCTTTGCCTCGGCGATCTGTCGATCCACCTCCCGTTCTACATACTGATGTGTAATCCGGTTCAGATCGTCCATGGCATTGGCATCCCGAAAGACCACTTCGCCCAGCTTCTTTCGGTCAAGCCCTTCCTCGTTGAAAACGTCGCCAAAGCGTTCTTTCAGTTCCGCTCTCAAAGAAGCATTGCCCATCAGCAGTTCATGATAAACCTGATCGCAATCGACAATGTGTACGCTCAGCCGCCCCAATTCGTTCAATGCAGTTGTCTTTCCCGCTCCGGTTGGTCCTGTGATGCCGATAAGCCAAAAATGCTCCGGATGCTCAAATTCCATACTCGTTACATCGACCACATGAAATCCTGCCGCTTTTTTTAGTCGATTCCCCACAGCCATACCAAGCCCCTCCGGATCCGGACATTGGGCATAAATCTGCTTCACTGTTGTCTCGTCAAAGGCGCGCAGTGCATCAAACACTTTTTGTGCCTGCTCCAACTTATTCTGAAATGAGCCAAACAGTCGGGTTGTCACATCTGAAAAAAGCGGTGCAAACTCATTGTAGCAAATGACGCCGCAGTCCGCCGATAAATGTTGGCGAATGTAGAGAGCAGATTTTGCCGCGGGGCCGGTAACAACCGTAACCGGAGCAACCGGCGCATAATGACGATATTTCATGCCGGGAGCCCGAGGCTGTTCTCCATCTCCCATCTGACGTGTAACAGCTGCATCCACCTCTACATTGCCCAAAACTTCTGCAAGCTGTTCCAACGGGAGTCCGCCGGGGCGAAGCAAGCGGGGTGGCTGCACTGTCAAATCAACAATGGTGGACTCTACTCCGACTGCACAAGCTCCGCCATCCAGAATACAATCAATCTTTCCGCCCACATCCTCCAGCACGTGCTCTGCTGTAGTGCAACTTGGGCGGCCGGATAAATTTGCGCTGGGTGCCGCTATGGGCACTGCCGCTTTCTCAATCAATGCCAATGTCACAGGATGTTTGGGGCATCGCACACCTACGGTATCTAAGCCGCCGGTGGTTCGATCCGGCACGATTGGATTGCGGTGCAAAATCATCGTCAACGGACCGGGCCAGAATCGTTCCGCTAGCTTGTACGCACTTTCCGGCACATCTACACAATAGAGGTTAAGCCAGTCCGCATTAGGCACGTGAATGATCAAAGGATTATCCGACGGTCGTCCCTTTGCTTCATAGATCTGGCTTACCGCGTTCGGGTCCAGTGCATTTGCGCCAAGACCGTAAACCGTCTCTGTTGGAATTGCCACGAGACCTCCACTGCGTATAATCTCTGCCGCTGTCTCCAATTCTTCCTGCTGTGCAGCCGGATCAGTAATGCGGAAACACTTTGTGTTCATTGATTTGCCTCTTCTCCCATTTGCTCCATCTGCTGCGCTCGATCTGCCGCAGCCAGTGCATCCAAAATCGTATCAAGCTCACCATTTAAAACATCCTCTATTTGGTGCAACGTTAAACCAATACGGTGATCTGTTACACGCCCCTGAGGAAAATTATAGGTTCGAATACGCTCGTTTCGCATACCGCTGCCCACAAGGCTGCGACGCTGTTCCGATCGGGCATTCTCCTGCTCCTGCCTTTGCTGTTCATAAAGCTGTGCTCGCAAAATGCTAAGTGCTCTGTCCTTGTTTTTATACTGGCTGCGTTCATCCTGACATTCCACCACCATGCCGGTCGGCAGGTGCGTTACCCGGATGGCCGATTCTGTTTTATTGATGTGCTGTCCTCCGGCGCCGGAAGACCGAAAAGTGTCGATCCGCACTTCATCCATATTTAACTCAAACGCCACCTCATCAACCTCTGGCAGCACTGCAACAGTAACTGTGGAAGTATGAATGCGTCCGCCTGACTCGGTGGAGGGCACTCGCTGCACCCGATGAACACCGCTCTCGTACTTCAATCGGGCATAGACGTTGGAACCTGAAACAAGAAAAACAGATTTTTTTACCCCGCCAAGTTCCGTCAGGTTTTCACTAACTGTTTCCACCCTCCAGCCCCGTTTTTGGGCGTACATCAAATACATGCG
>CAVLAO010000054.1:0-11182 GCA_963660915.1 Bacteroides sp. CAG:927
GGTGCAGACCAGAATGTCGATCTCGCCGTTCAGCAGGTGCTGCCACACGGGGTTCAGCTCTTCTTCGGTCATCTTGCCGTGGGCAATGCCCACCCGCGCCCCGGGCACCATCTGGCTCACATGGGCAGCGGTGGCTTCAATGTTGTCCACCCGGTTGTGCAGGTAATACACCTGCCCGCCCCGGGCCAGTTCCTTTTTCATGGCCTCGGCCAGGATCACGTCATTGTATTCCAGCACAAAGGTCTCCACGGGCTGGCGCTCAATGGGCGGCTGTTCGATGGTGGAAAGATCCCGGATGCCGCTCATGGCCATGTTCAGCGTGCGGGGAATGGGGGTGGCCGACAGGGTAAGCATGTCCACCCCGATGAAGTTTTCCTTCAGCTTTTCCTTGTGCTTGACGCCAAAGCGCTGCTCCTCGTCAATGATGACCAGGCCCAGATCCTTGAACCGCACATCCTTGGAAAGCAACCGGTGGGTGCCCACCACAATGTCCACGCTGCCAGCCTGCAGGCCCCGCAGCGTTTCTTTTTGCTGCTTGGCGGTGCGGAAGCGGGACATCATCTCTACCTTCACGGGGAAGGCTTCCATACGGGAGAGAATGGTGTTGTAGTGCTGCCAGGCCAGCAGGGTGGTAGGAGCCAGAATGGCGCACTGCTTGCCGCCCATCACGCACTTGAAAGCCGCGCGCAGGGCCACTTCGGTTTTGCCCACGCCCACATCGCCGCAGAGCAGCCGGTCCATGGGATAGCCCTTTTCCATATCCTGCTTGATCTCCGCCGTGGCGTTGAGCTGGTCATCCGTTTCATCGTAGTCAAAGCGGGTCTCAAAGTCCCGCTGCCAGTCGCCATCCGGCGGGAAAGCGTAGCCCGTGGCCTGGCGGCGGCGGGCATACAGCTCGATCAGCTCCTGGGCCATCTCCTCGGTGGCCTTTTTCACCTTGGCGCGGGTGCGCTGCCACTCGGCACCGCCCAGCTTTGCCAGCTTCACCTTTTCCTCGTCGCCGGGGGCGGTGTAGCGGCTCAGCAGGTCCAGCTGGGTGACGGGCACATACAGCACGTCCGAGCCGGAATACTGGATCTTCAGGTAGTCCTTGGTGGCACCCTGCACTTCCAGACGCTGGATGCCCGCGTACATGCCGATGCCCTGATTCTGGTGCACCACATAGTCGCCGGGCTTGATGTCTGAAAGGCTGGACAGGGCGTTCTTGTTTTTCTTGCGCTTCTTGGCTTCGGCGGCGGTCTCTTCGTCCAGACCGTGCCGGCGGCTGGAAAGCACTGCCGCGTGGGCGAAGGGAAAGGTGCACCCGGCGGTCAGGTGGCCCGGCAGCACCTGCACGATGCCCTTGGCGGGGCGCACGTCCCGGCTCATGCTCACGGCATAGCCCTTGTCGGCCAGATCGCGGGTCAGGGCGGCGGCACCCTTGGGGGTGCCGGAGAACAGGGTGATGGCATAGCCTTGGGCAATGAGGGGGTCAAGGTCTTCCCGCAGGGAAGCCAGGTCGCCGTTCCAGTTGGGGGCGGCATAGGCTTCGGCGTTGATGAGGTCTTTCAGTTTGAACTCGTTCATGCCGCGCAGGAAGTTCTCGCACAGCAGGGTGGTCTGCTTCTGGGCGGCAATGATCAGATTGTCCATGGTCTGATACAGCACATCCAGCCCGGGGCAGAGCACCCCTTCTTCCAGCAGGCCGGTCAGTTCTTCGCTGCGGCGGAACTCGGTGGCCTTCTGGGCATCGCGGATGCCGCCCACCTCGTCCAGAATGAACAGCGGTGCATCCAGATGGTCCAGCAAGGTGGCCGGGGCCGGGTAGCGGACGCCGTAATACTTGTCCATGGCTTCGGGCATCAGGCCGGAATCCAGCTGGGCAAGGTCCGCTTCCATGGCCTTTTCCAGCGCCGTGCGGTGTTTGCCGCGGGCCTTTTTGATCGCAGCGCGCAAAGCGTCTGCCGTTTCAGCGGTGTTGCCAAACAGCACTTCGCGGGCCGGGGAAAGGTAGATCTTTTCCAGCGCGCCGTCCCGCCGCTGGGTGAGCAGGTCAAAGGACGCCAGCGAGTCGATCTCATCGTCCCAGTATTCCACACGGGCCGGCTGACGCATATCCGGGGCATAGATGTCCACAATGTCGCCGCGCACGCTGAACTGGCCGGGGCCGTCCACCTGGCTGCGGCGCACGTACCCGGCGGCAAACAGCCGGGCCACCAGTGCTTCGCGGTTGTACACCATGCCGGGCTTGAGGGTAAGGGTGTTCTTCAGGAACTCTTCCCGGGGCACGGTGTACTGCAAAAGGGCTTCCGCCGGCACACACACGGCCTGCAGCCGCCCGCCTGCCAGTGCACCCAGCACCGAAAGCCGCCGGTACTCGTACTCGCGGCCCGCGCCTTCCACCGGGCGCAGCATGAAGTCCCGGGGCGGGAACACCGCTGCCGAAAGCCCCAGCGCCTTGAGATTGTCTGCAAAGTGGGTGGCTTCGGCTTCGCCGGGGGTAACGATGCACAGCACCCGGCCCAGGTCCTTTTGCAGGGCGGCATACAGCAGTGCCCGGCCAGCCGGCGGCAGGCCGAACAGCGCTGCCGGGCCGGGCTTTGCAAAGCTGGCCGCCACCTTTTGGTACTCCGGTGCAGCTTTCAGAAGCGCTTCGTACATGGTGGACCTCCTTTCCTGGTAGAATGACGATTTGAAATTGCCGCCGCAGACGCTTTGGCAATGGCAGAGGAATTATTATTTTTTATTTGCAACAGAAAAAAGCCTGCGGGCTTTTTTCTGTTGCTTTTTTCACGAGAGGGGCCATGACCCCAAAATACATTAAAGAATATAAATAAAGAATATAAATGCCGTTCGCCAGTACGGCCCCACTTGGCGAAAATGTGTTTGGAGCAGCCCGCGTTTGCGCAGCAATGAAAGCCCCAGTGGGGCTTTTAAGTGGCAGAGCGGTCTGCGCCAGCAGATGGAAGGGTCTTACCCTGACAAGCTCCGCAGGCCGCGACAAACACGAAAAATAAAAAGAATATTTCCGCTGAAAATGCCCAGAGCGCAAGCGGAGGGCATTTTAAATGGTTCTTTTACCCGTTATACTTGCTCTGTGCCAGTCCCAGCTTGCCATCCATAATAAGGCGGGCGGCGGCTTCCAGGTCCGGGTAGCGGTCGGCGATGGCCTTGGCGTCCTCGGGCGGGAACTTGCCCAGCACCCAGTCGGCCAGGTCGTAGTCCGGGCGGGGCTTGGCCCCCACGCCGATGCGGATGCGGGGGAAGTTTTCGCCGCCCAAGCGGGCAATGATGCTCTTCAGGCCGTTGTGGCCGCCCGCCGAGCCGGAAGGCCGGATGCGCAGCTTGCCGGGGTTCTGGGTAATATCATCACACAGTACCAGCACGTGGTCGGCGGGAATTTTAAAAAAGCCTGCCAGCGGCGCAATGGAGTCGCCGGAAAGATTCATATAGGTCAGGGGCTTGAGCAGCACCACCTTGCGGCCGTCCACCTCGCCCTGGCCCCACAGGCCCTGAAACTTGGTTTTGCTGACGCTGATGCCCCACTTGCCGGCCAGATAGTCCATCGCGGCAAAGCCCGCGTTGTGGCGGGAGCCATCGTATTTTGCTTCGGGGTTGCCAAGGCCCGCGATCAGCCAGATGTCTGTTGTGTTCATGTGTTCTTGCCTTTTCTGTTTTTTAAGATGAAACCGATCAATCGGTTTTTTATTATAACATACCCGCGCAAAAAAAGAAATCGCTTTTGCGGGAAAATGCGCGGAAAAGGCTTCCCCGTTTTTTATCATCTGCAGACAATTGTGCAAGAAAATTCCGCCCTTGTTCACAAAGGGCGGGCTGCGTTGTGCTATACTAGAAGCAGAATCCATGTTTTGTTTCACAGAGAGGAGTTTTTCACCATGAGCCAGCCCACCGCACCGCAGCAATCCCGCAAAAAGACCCTGCTTTCCCTGCTGGTCCTGCTGGCGCTCACAGGGGTGCTGGTGTTCATTTTCAAGGACCACTGGGCCGAGATCACCGGCGCGCTGGGGCGGCTGTCGGCGTGGCAGGTGCTGGTGGTGCTGGCGCTGGGCATTACCTATCCGCTGCTGGAAGGGTGCGTCTCCTATGTGATCATCAAGGGCCGCCTGCCGGGCTTTACCCTGCGGCAGGGCATTGACAACGCCTGGAGCGGCACCTTTGGCAATGTGGTCACCCTGGGAGCCGGGGCAGTGCCTTTTCAAACCTGGTACCTCTACCGCTGCGGCCTGCCCGCCGGGCCGGGTGTTGGGCTGATGACCTTACAATATGTATTCCACAAAACCACGGTGCTGCTGTACGCCACCGTGCTGCTGGTGTTCCAGCACAAATGGCTGGCGGCCAACACCACCGGTGTGCTGAAATATCTGCCCGCCGCATACGCTGTGGTGGCGGCGGTGATCATCGGGCTGGTGCTGGTGTGCGTGTCGCCGCTGGTGCAAAAGCTGGCCCGCTGGCTGCTGGGCTTTCTGCCCAAAACCGAAAAATGGCAGCAGCGCCGCGCAGACTGGCAGCAGCAGCTGGACGTGCTGGGCGAAGAGAGCCGCCTGCTGCTGGCCGACAAACGCCGCTGCGTGCAGATCTTTGCCCTGCACGCGCTCAAACTTTTTCTTCTGTTCTGCATCCCTTGGCTGTGTATCCGCTTCATGCAGCTTTCGCCGCTGGCGTTTGCCCGGGTGCAGCTGCTCACCAGCCTGATGCTGTTCATTTCCAACGCACTGCCCAATGTAGCGGGCATGGGGTCCATCGAAACGGCCTTTCTGCTGCTGTACAGCGGCTTCCTGCCCCAGGGCGAAATGATGAGCGTGCTGATGCTGTACCGCATTGCCAGCTATTATGCGGTGGTTGCCGTAAGCGCCGTGGGCTTTTTCTTTGCACAGCGGCACCTGGCCCAGATGCCGCCCAGGGAGGAGTGATATTCGATGAAGGAAAAAAGCGTCCTGTCCCGGTTCGGCCTGGTGCTGCTTGCTCTGCTGGCACTGGTGCTCATTTTTCCGGCCAGTAAGATCGACCTGGCCAGCCCGATGGCCGCCAGCACCCAGGCGGGGGTGCGGGTGGAGCACATCCAGAACTTTTCCAGTTCCGCCGACATGACCTATCAGGTATTCTCCGCCGGGGACCCGGCCTTTCAGCAGATGGCTGAGGTGCTCTCGGACGTTTCCTGCACCAAAAAGCTCAATCAGAACTACAGCTCCTACAGCCACGCATACCCGGTGGACTCGGTGACCGTGAGCTGCTATGACGCCGCCGAAAGCCACCAGCTGCTGCTCACCGTGTACTCGGACGGGGTGTGCATCGTGAACAATTCTTTCGTCCGGGTCAAAGGCGGTGCCGAAGCGCTGTATCAGGAGCTGGCGGAGATCGTGGAGTAAACCCTCTAAAAACAAAAATCGGGGCGCGCAGGTGGTCAAGCTGCACGTCCCGTTTTTGTTTCTTTCGCACTTGGTGCGGTACCAATCACACCGAATGCCGCGCCGGAAGCTGCAGAGCAAACCATGCTGCCGCTTCCTTTTGAAAAAGAGAATGGAATGGAGGAATTGGCGTTTGCGCAGCAATGAAAGCCCCAGTGGGGCTTTTAAGCCACAAAGCGGTCTTGCGTAAGCAAGATGGAGTGGCCTCGCCACGACAAACTTGGGGTTGTGCAGCCAGGAAAGCCGCACAAACCTGAGTTTTGAGCAGGAGCATTGCAGGTACTTCTGCTGTTTCTGGTGCAACGCGTTTCAAGTGGTTAGGTTTGTCTAACTTCGTTGCGAGAACAGAATACCATATGCAGTTAGCCTTGTCAACCCTTATTTTTGATTTTTCAAAAACTTTTTTGCAGTAAAGTATTTTCCGCCAGATTTTTGCACCTTTTCCAAACAAATCCGGCTAAGATTGTGCAACTCCCCCTTGCGTTCGGGATACATCTTTGATATCATAGGTTATGCAACACTGCAACTCCACACAATGCCGCTGCTTTTTGGCAGTGCGGTGGTGCATGGGTGCAGTTTGCAAACGGGCTGCCAGACAGCCCCGATCGATCCGCCCCCAGAAAGCCGCCAACAAGGAGCGGCTTTTCAAAGGCTCAATAGTTAGGCTATGCTAACCAATGCATGGAATGGAGCAAGGAGGTTCCAATGATCAATTTTGAACAGTGGGAAGGCTTTGAAGGCCGTATCTGGAAAGAAGAAGTCAACGTGCGTGACTTTATCCAGAAGAATTACACCCCGTACGACGGCGACGAGTCGTTCCTGGCCGGCCCCACCGAAGCGACCGACAAGCTGTGGGGTGCCCTGCAGAAGCTGCAGAAGGCCGAGCGCGCCAAGGGCGGCGTGCTGGACATGGAGACCGATGTGGTCAGCAGCCTGACCGCTTACGGCCCCGGTTACATTGACGAAAGTCTGAAGGATCTGGAGCAGATCGTCGGCCTGCAGACCGACAAGCCCCTCAAGCGCGCCTTTATGCCCTATGGCGGCATCAAGATGGCAGAGCAGGCCTGCACCACCTACGGCTACCAGCCCTCTGCGGAGCTGCACAAGATCTTTACCGACTACACCCGCACCCACAATCAGGCTGTGTTCGATGCCTACACCCCGGAGATGAAAACAGCCCGCCACACCCACATCATCACCGGTCTGCCGGACACCTATGGCCGCGGCCGCATCGTGGGCGACTACCGCCGCGTGGCCCTGTACGGCATTGATGCCCTGATCCAGTTCAAGCAGGAGGACTTTGCCAACTGCGGTGACGGCACCATGACCGATGACGTGATCCGCCTGCGGGAGGAGATCGCCCGCCAGATCAACGCCCTGAAGGGCATGAAGAAGATGGCCGAGGCCTACGGCTACGACATTTCCCAGCCCGCCAAGAACGCCAAGGAAGCCTGCCAGTGGCTGTACTTCGGCTACCTGGCCGCCATCAAGACCCAGAACGGCGCTGCCATGAGCGTGGGCCGCATCTCCACCTTCCTGGACATCTACATCCAGCGCGATCTGGACAACGGCACCCTGACCGAGAGCCAGGCTCAGGAGCTCATTGACCACATGGTCATGAAGTTCCGTATGGTCAAGTTCGCCCGCATCCCCAGCTACAACCAGCTGTTCTCCGGCGACCCCGTGTGGGCCACCCTGGAAGTGGGCGGCATCGGCATGGACGGCCGCAACATGGTCACCAAGAACTGCTACCGCTTCCTGCACACTCTGGAAAACATGGGGCCTGCACCCGAGCCGAATCTGACTGTTCTGTACTCCTCTGCCCTGCCTGAGAACTTCAGGAAGTACGCCGCCAAGGTGTCCATCAACACCAGCTCTGTCCAGTACGAGAACGACGACGTCATGAAGCCCGTCTGGGGCGACGACTACTCCATCTGCTGCTGCGTGTCTGCCACCCAGACCGGCAAGGAGATGCAGTTCTTCGGCGCACGCGCCAACCTCGCAAAGTGCCTGCTGTACGCCATCAACGGCGGCGTGGACGAGAAGAGCCACGAGCAGTGCGGCCCCAACTACGCACCCATCACCAGCGAGTACCTGAACTACGATGAGGTGTTGCCCAAGTATGTTCAGATGCTGGACTGGCTGGCCGGTCTGTACGTCAACGTGCTGAACCTGATCCAGTACATGCACGACAAGTACTACTACGAAGAAGCTGAGATGGCCCTCATCGACACCGATGTGCGCCGCACCTTTGCCACCGGCATTGCAGGCTTCTCCCACGTCATCGACTCCCTGAGCGCCATCAAGTACGCCAAGGTCAAGGTCGTGCGCGACGAGACCGGCCTTGCCACCGGCTTTGAGGTGGAGGGCGACTTCCCGAAGTACGGCAACGACGACGACCGTGCAGACGAGATCGGCGTGTGGCTGCTGCGCACCTTCCTTGAGATGATCAAGAAGCGCCACACCTATCGCAACTCCGAGGCTACCACCTCCATCCTGACCATCACCTCCAACGTGGTGTATGGCAAGTACACCGGCGCTCTGCCCGACGGCCGTGCCGCATTCACCCCGTTTGCTCCCGGTGCAAACCCCAGCTACGGTGCTGAGCAGAACGGCCTGCTGGCTTCTCTGAACTCCGTGGCCAAGCTGCCTTACCACTGGGCACTGGACGGCATCTCCAACACCCAGACCATCAACCCCGATGCTCTGGGCCACAGCGAGGGCGAGCGCGTGGAGAATCTGGTGCAGGTCATGGACGGCTACTTCGATCAGGGTGCACACCACCTGAACGTGAACGTCTTTGGCAAGGAGAAGTTGCTGGACGCTATGGAGCACCCCGAGAAGGAAGAGTACGCAAACTTCACCATCCGTGTCTCCGGCTACGCTGTCAAGTTCATCGACCTGACTCGTGAGCAGCAGATGGATGTTATCTCCCGCACCTGCCATGCAGTCCTGTAACCCCATCGGTCACGTCCACTCGCTGGAATCTTTCGGCTCTGTGGACGGCCCCGGCGTGCGCTTCGTGGTATTCCTGCAGGGGTGTGCGCTGCGGTGCAAGTACTGTCACAACCCCGAGACATGGGCCGCAGAGGGCGGCGAGGAATGGACGGTGGACAGGCTGTTCCAGCGCGTCTACCGCTACCGCAACTACTGGGGCCAAAAGGGCGGCATCACGGTCAGCGGCGGCGAGCCGCTGCGCCAGATGGAGTTCCTGACGGCGTTCTTCGAGCTGGCACACTCCAAGGGCGTGCACACGGCTCTGGACACCGCCGGACAGCCCTTCCGCCCCGACGGCCCTGAGTATCTGGCCGCGTTTGACCGGCTGATGAAGTCCACCAGTCTGGTCATCCTCGACCTCAAGGAGATCGACCCGGAGAAGCACCGCCAGCTTACCGGAAAGGACAACGCCAACATCCTTGCGATGGCACAGCGCATCTCCGATCTGGGTGTGCCGCTGTGGATTCGGCATGTGCTGGTGCCCGGCCTGACCGACGACGAAGAGGGCCTGCGCAGGACAGCAGACTTTATCCGGTCGCTCAAAACGGTGCAGCGGGTGGAAGTCCTGCCTTACCACACGCTGGGCCTGTTCAAGTGGCAGAAGCTGGGCATAACCTATCCGCTGCCGGACGCTGTGCCGCCCACGGCAGAGCAGGTGAAGCGCGCAGAAGAACTGCTGGAAGTGAACCGGTATCCCGGGTGATCCACCATTAGAATGTCCTCCGCTTCGCTCTGGACATTGATAGCGGAACTAGTATTTTTTAATTTTGCAACGCCGGGCAGACTGCGGTCTGCCCGGCGTTGCCTTTTCACCGGAAGGGTCATAACGGCAACCTGCATCAAGAGCCTGATAGAAAGCCTTCTACGGTCGTTTTTTCTTGACTTCCCTTCTGTACACCGTTATAATGAAAAACACAGTAAAGGAGAAACAGCCATGCAGATTTTCAACACGCTGACCCGCCAGAAAGAAGAATTCGTGCCGCAGGTGCCCGGTGAATACCGCATCTATGTCTGCGGCCCTACCGTTTATAACTATATCCACATCGGCAACGCCCGCCCGCTAATCGTGTTCGACACCCTGCGCCGCTATCTCGAGTACCGCGGCAACAAGGTGATCTATGTTTCCAATATTACCGATATCGACGACAAGCTCATCAAGAAGGGCCAGGAAGAGGGCACTTCCATGAAGGAAGTGGCTCAGCGCTTTGAGGCTGAGTATCTGAAAGACGCCGCGGGCCTCAACTGCAAGAAGCCCACCGTCCAGCCCCGCGCCACCGAGCACATCCAGCAGATTTTGGACATCGTCAAGGACCTGATTGATTCCGGCCACGCTTACGTTGCCAAGAACGGCGACGTGTACTTCCGCGTCAAGAGCGACCCCAGCTACGGCAAGCTGAGCCACCTGAAGCTGGACGATCTGGAAAGCGGCAACCGTGAGCTGCGCAGCCAGATGGACGACGACCTGAAAGAAGACCCCGCAGACTTCGCCGTCTGGAAGGCCGCCAAGCCCGGTGAGCCTGCATGGGAAAGCCCCTACGGCATGGGCCGCCCGGGCTGGCACATCGAGTGCAGCGCCATGAGCCGCACCCATCTGGGCAAGACCATCGACCTGCACTGCGGCGGTCAGGACCTGATCTTCCCCCACCACGAAAATGAGATCGCCCAGAGCGAGTGCGCCAACGGCTGCGAGTTTGCCCGCTACTGGATGCACAACGGTTTTATCAATGTGGACAATCAGAAGATGTCCAAGAGCCTGCACAACTTCTTCACCGTGCGGGACGTGGCCAATGTGTATGGCTACGAGCCGATCCGTTACTTCATGCTGACTGCCGGCTACCGGATGCCGCTGAACTACACCGTGGACCTCATCGAGAGCTGCAAGAACAGCCTGGAGCGCCTGTACACCTGCCGCGAAAATCTGGACTTTGCCCTGACCAAGGACAGCTTTGGCACCGAGGAATCCCTGAAGGACAAGGCCGCCGAGGCCAAGCAGAAGTTCTGCACCGCCATGGACGATGACCTGAACACCCCGGATGCACTGGCTGCCGTGTTCGACCTGGTCAAGGACATCAACACCCTGTCCGCTGCTTCCAGCAAGGAAGCCCTGCAGACTGCCGCTGCTGCCTTTGACGAGATCACCGGCGTGCTGGGCCTGCTGTACAACCGCAAGAAGGATGAGGTGCCCGCCGAGGTCACCGAGCTGGTAGAAAAGCGCGCTGCCGCCAAGAAGGCCAAGGATTGGGCCACTGCAGACGCCATCCGCGCACAGCTGACCGAAATGGGCTGGGCCGTGAAGGATACCGCACAGGGTCCGCAGCTGAGCAAGCTGTAAGCATTCTCCGCATTTTTTCCAATCATGCCAAAAGGGAGCATTCCGGCAGGAATGCTCCCTTTTTTTCCGCAGGTTTTTCCGATTGCATGGATGGGTTCAGAAGAACCGTTCCGAAATGATCCACCAAATGCCCGGCAGATTGATGGGGAACAGGTTGTAGAACAGATCGCGCAGGGTGTTGAACATGGGGCAGTTCTCCTTTCTTTTTTGTGAAATCAGGCAAAAATGGCTTTGAACAAAAGCAGCAGCAGTTTGGGCAGGCTGCTTGTGCCAAACAGCTTGAACAGCAGTTCCAGAGTAGACAGCATTCGTTGTTTGCTCCTTTGCAGTTATTCCGGGCCATTGGCCTTCCATCCGGCCCGTTTCATCCAAAACACGATCCGCCGGGCGGAATGATTGCAGGAAATGTTTTCCTGCAGACAAAAAGCGGCGGCACCCATCAGGGTGC
>CAVLAO010000055.1:0-11142 GCA_963660915.1 Bacteroides sp. CAG:927
TGCCCATGCAGGAGTGGGTAGCAGTCCAACAACCAGCACAAGGCTGAGCAGAACTGCAGATAGTTTTTTTTTCATCTTCAATTCTCCATTCATATAAAAATTCCTGCTTGTAGATGTTACAACAGGCGCGTGGGGCACAAAACTACGAACCAAAACAAACAATGTGCTATTTTAATTCGTTCTGTTGTGCTGCTTCACCCTCTTTCTTAAATGTACATGAGATGATTTTTATAATCCGATCGGCAGTTGACCACCTGTCAGATTTATACAAGGCAATCATAAACGACGCATTTATGATTGTCAAGGTTTTTTTAACCCATTTTTTAATCGCAATGCAATTCTTTTTCATCTATATGACGATCAATTAAAGAAACAGGCCGCCCTGATCTGCGCTTTTTGCACAAATCAAGGCGGCCTGTTTCAATACATGCGGTCGATTACGCCTTATGCAGTTCGTTTATAAATTTGATGATTTTTTCACTGTATCCGCTGTCCGATGTCCAACCGGTACCATTGGGATTGTTCGTCACGCAAAGCCATTCCACATAGGGTGCCGTGCCACGACGCACTAAGTTGAAGCGCGGGTCGACACAAGTATTAACTAATGCATCTGTGGAGGCATATGCCTTCAAGTGCTGTACCTGAGCCCGAATTCCCTCACGAACAGAACCAAAGGTTTGGAACGCAGAACCATCTGCAGTTTTAATACCTGCAAAATTCAATTGCGCTGCCTGTACCTGTCCACCGTACTTCAGCCAACCAGTTTCCAGCATTGACTGGCAAAGCGCAACCGCTGCATCGACACCTTCTGCACTGCACTCATCTAAGTATAACTGGCAAAATTGCTGCAGCGTCATACCATACAATGACTCATCAAAGGAAATATGCTTCGAGTTCAAGTAACTTACCATCTGTGTAACTGTAGTGGTCTGAGCGCCCATAATGCTGTAATATGTGCTGATAGTGCCATTGCCACTCCATCCGGCCGCTTTGCCCCAGCGTACATAATGGCGATAGTATCCTGCCCACTGTTCACCATATACGCTCTGCAGGCTGCTGTACGTCGTCCGATAATAATCAACATTAAATTCAGAACTTCCCTGTTGCTTTTGCCACATCCCGGTTTCAACAAAATACGCAAGCACAGCGTAGTCATCGTAGTCACATTGCTTTGCAATTTCAGGATAACTTGCTACATAAAAGTTGTAATCATAGACACTGGCATAATCCAAGCCGTCACCGGAGTACTTTGTCACATAACCCTGCATTTCTGTGCAACCCGTACCATGCAAGCCAGCCGCCTTGCCCCAACGGGCATAATGGCGGTAGTAACCTGCCCACACATCGCCATACACCTGACGCAGGCTGGCATATTCATAGCGATAACTGATGGGGTCAAATTCCGCGCTTCCCTGCTGATGCTGGCTCAAACCATACTCAACAAAATAGGTCAATACTTTCCAATCGTCATAATCGCACTTCTCAGCTACTTCCGGATACTTTGCCACATAATAGTTATAATCATAAACACCGGAATAGTCGATGCCGTCAGAATACAGCGTCACGTAGCCCTGCATTTCTGTGCAGCCCGTGCCATGCAAGCCAGCCGCTTTGCCCCAACGGGCATAATGGCGGTAGTAACCTGCCCACACATCGCCATACACCTGCCGCAGGCTGGCATATTCATAGTGATAACTGATGGGATCAAATTCCGCGCTTCCCTGCTGATGCTGGCTCATGCCATACTCGACAAAATATTTCAGCACTGCGGATGGAGAAGAACCAACCTGATTTACTACCTCTGGATAGCGATTGGTGTAATAGTCATAGTTATAGACCGCTGCATAGTCAATCCCATCATAGATTGTATAATTTTTATCCTCATTCTTTTTCGTTAAGCCCAGATAATTTGCAATGCCGGTTGCATCAGCAACCCCCAACTTTTGCAGCTTTTCATCGCTAGACAGGAAATTATAAAAGTCGGACTCGTTATTAAGAAAACCATGTTCAACAATAATGCCGGGGAAACCATACTCCTTTGAATAACGGTTAATCCCAAAGTAGTCCATCTCCGTGCCGTCATCGAACTTATCCTCAGTGGCATTTTTGATGAGCAGGCCGGAACTGTGCGTCTTCATACCGACTGCAACCAGCTGATTTAAAATCTGACGGCTCAGTTCCTTTGCCTCAGCACTGACCGATCCATTGCTTCCGTTGGAATTCGGATAATACACCTCAGCACCCCGCGCTGTAGTGGTTCCTCCGTTTCCGGCAGAATTAATATGAATGCTGACAAGAATATCAGCTCCATATTCATTAGCCAGATCGACGCGGTCGCTGATAGACATAACGCCATTATAATCACCGGTACGAGTCATATAGACCGTGACATTTGAGTACTGTTCCAATTCCTGTTTGCAATATTGCGCTATCTTCAGCGTAATATCCTTTTCCAGATATTCAACACCGTTATATTCGAAGCTTGTTCCGCAATCAAGCGCCTTTCCCTCGCTTTTATGTGTCCCGTGTCCCGGATCCAGCACAACAACGTACTCTTTGCCGCTGGAGGCAACTGCGATCTTATTCTCCAAAGATGCAATAGAGACAGCATTACTGTTGGAGGCCGCATCATAAAGCGCATCTTCTACAGAAGAAGCCAATTCCGCACTGCCGCCATTGTCGATCGTGGTTACATCAAAAACAACATTTGCTTCTGACTCTTCTGATGTATCGGTTTCCGTCGTATCAGAATCGACCACATAGGCATCCGGTTCAGAAGTCACCGAGGCATTTACGCCAAAAACAGCCTGAATTCCTACGTCCTCAAAGTCAACGGTATAATCAACATTATTTACTGCATAGGAAACGGACATCAAAGCGTAGGTTCCGCTCTCTTCTGCACTGAAGTTCAACTGGAACTTTACTGCTCCGTCGATGATTTCAGCCGCATCATATTGCGCGACCGCACCACTCTCCTGATGATAGACTGTCAACGAAGCGGAATCTACTGTTGTCGATTCATCGCCAATGCCAACCAGAATTTCTTCTGTACCCGGTGCGTTTATCTCAGAATCATTGATAATGGCATAGGTAACCGTGCCCGTATTTTGCGTGCTTGCATCGGCATTGCTTTCGTTCTCAGCTGCAAAAGCACCGGGAACAACCGACATTGTCATCAAAACTGTCAGGCAAAGAGCCAGTAAACGCTTGAATCCTTTTTTCATGCTTCGTTTCCTTTCATTGATTTATGCCTGGGCTGCATCCGCTGAAGAATAGGCAAATATACCGCTGATCTTAACCTCTGATAGGGATTGACCACCTACCTGCCAGATCATTTGTGGATCCGCTTGATCAAAAACATACATTCCGCCAACCTGCTTGCCGTTGGTGGAGGCACATTTTAACTTTTTATTGATTACAGTTCCATCCGCCGCAATCAGCTGAATTTCCACATCGGACAAAATGCAATTTTTCTGTTCGCCGGGGTCTAACCGCAGATCGGTGATGGGCTGTTCCGTTTCAATCGGGAAGCTGATAGCAAAACGTCCGTACGGAACCGACACACAGACGCTTTGTTCTTCACAAAATTGCTTTTTCTGGGTGCTGTAGAACAACTGAAACTCAGTGCCGCCCAGCATCCGACAAGCCTCCTGCACCAAATCATCCGTCATATTGACGTGGGTTTCACCAATGACACGCAGCGACTTGAGCTTTTTATCGCTGGGAACACTCCACACAACCCAAGGATCGCTCTTTAAAAAGCAGATTGCGTTCCCCGCTTTTGCACCATTGCAGCGGCATTGATCCATATCAAATGTGCCGATTGCTCCATCCTGGTACTTAGCCAGGGCGAACAAATTTTCAAGAACAAACATTCCATCTTCACAGGCATCAAAGCGAATCTCCTGCAAATCAGAAGCATCCTCATCTGTCAAATCAAAGCGGACATCAAAGTCTCTCCCATCATACAGGGCATTTTCCATTAAAATATCCTGCTGACAGAACCCATTGCCATGGTTCAGATAAAGTGCACAACAGGAGATCACAGGTGCGCGAGACTGCCACTGGGCGCTGATCGCATTCATTGACTCCTGCGACACACCCTTACGGTTCCCCGACGGAATGATCAGAGACATGTCCATAATTTTATCCTGAATTACAAGATAATTTTTCTTCCATTCCGAAGCATCATGGAGCGTAGAAGAAGTCTCTGTATTCTTCCAAAGACGATAGATGGATGTAGCCTCTTCAATATCCGTTACACCGGCAAAAGAGGACAGCCGCATCAGATAGTCCCAGTCCTCCGTTGTAGTCAGCGTCTCGTCAAAAATAAAGCCCATCTCATGGAAGTAATAGGTTGGAAATGCAAGTCCGAGCAGTGGGCAGCGATTCAACCGCATCTGTGTTAAAATATCAAACTTTACGCAATAGTTCGCCTCAGGTGCCGCCACTGCCCGCAGTGCGTCTCGGCCTGTGTCTGTTGCGATGGTTTCCCAATCCTGTGCGAATACATAAGCATGCAGTATCATGCCCTCATGATCCTTCGCCGCACGATGAAAGGACTCCACCCAATGATCCATTACAATGTCGTCATCATCTAACACCGCGACATACTGGCCATGCGCCAACGCAAAGCCGACATTCAGCGGCGTTGTCCGATTGCCATGATTCAGCTCAACAAAGCGAATCCGTCTGCGCAGTATTTCCGGCTGTTCCTGGATAATCTGTTCAACCATAGCTTTCTGGTCTTCTTCCAGCTTGTGTCCTACCAGAATAAGTTCAAAATCATGATCCGACTGACCGACCAGAGAAAGCAGAGTTTCCCGCAGCATCTCGGGGCGTTTTCCCTGGGTGCGGGTAAGCACCGTCAAAAACGGTTTGTGCTCTGCCCTTGCCTTCTCTTCCTGTTGCACCCTTGGCAGGTAGGTGTTTTTATACAGATCATTTTTTTGATTCTCCGCAACCAATTGGTTCAGCCACTCAAAATAACGGCCAAACGAGGACTCTGCCGGCATATTCGCCAGCTGCTCCTCCATTTTCGTCCATTCCTGTTTTAATTTCATGCGTAATTCTCCCAACGGTCAGAGCGTGAATCGATTTTCTGCATAATAGCCGCCATCAACAAAACGGCCGACTTTGTGCTCCGGGTCAATCGGAATCGGCAGTTTTCCCTCCCGCTCCAATTGGCGATAATGCTCTGCGGCTTTTTTGTGGTTTTGATTGGAACTTTCACTGTATGCACGAAGTAATTCCTGTACTCTTCCCGGATAAGACCATTTATGCGCCATCAGAATGGCCGCTTCTGCAGAGTAATACTCCTCCGCTGCCGTCGGCTTCCATCCTGCATTAAAATTCAATCGCTTTGCATGATACACCGGTGCCAACGGTTGATAGAAAATCTGATACCCCAACAAGCGCACGCGCCAGGAAAAGTCCACATCATCACAGTACATAAAAAAAGTATCACTATCATACCCATGGATCTGCTTAAAGACAGAAGTAGGAACCATTGCGCATGCCCCTGTTGCCCACTCCGTTTCCATAGTGACCGGATTATACTGCTTATGGTGTTCAATTGGAGTTTGGCGTGCCTCCACTATACCCACCTTATGATTTTCAAAAGGATAAAGCATTTCCATGAAGAAGCGAGGAGAAACAATAATATCCGGATTCATAATCAAGATATAGTCTGTGTTTGCTTCTAATCCAAGCAAATTTTGACCTTTTGCAGATCCACTATTAAAGCCAAAAAATTGATAATGGAAATCCAGTTCATCTTTAAATCGTTCCTGAATTGCATGTACTTGTTCCCCTGTCAACACAGGCTTTTCAGACGCATCACCATAGCAAAGAGAAACTCTCCCTATATATCCTACTTGTTCTCGTTCTACACGGACAGCATTTGCCATATTATCAATTGCTGTTAATAAAGATTGTATCTCATTATTGTATATAACCGACTGTGCCTGAATGGTCGGATGTATCATTTTCTTGTCCTCCAACTAGCAAATATCTCTCAAGTCAAGCAAAACGCTTTAAATGATTAAACATTATAGTCCTCCGGCTCATTAGAATGCTCAAAGACATAGGGATTCTCAATTTCACCGGCAGACACCTTTTCCCACCAGGCCGCAGCCTGGGCGGGCATGCTCTTCCAGATTTCCGCCGTCATCGGCTGCTCCATATAGCTGGTGGCATAGCGCCAATCACTGGTGCGGGAGATGTATTTTTCGTCCTGCTGAGAAGAGTTCTCATCTCCCAGATCCCCTGCCGCAACGCGGAGCAAAGAGCCGTACTGTTCCGACACGGTATGCAGCTTCAGGTCGTCCACCAGCAGCTTCTTCAGCGGCCGCTTTGCCAGGTTGGACATAATCGTGCGGTTTTCGTAGGGCATGGTCTTCCACATGCGAGCAATTTCCCATGCCCGCTCCAGTGCCTTGCCCTTGGGAACAACCTCGCTGACCATGCCATACTTCAGCATCTCCTGAGCAGTAAACTGCCGGGTTGTCATCATGTAGTAATTGCCGACCTTTGTTCCCATGTAGTGCTGGCACATCAAGCCCATGCCATCGCCGGGTACCAGTCCGCCCTGGGCGTGGGGAACTTCCATCTTCGTATCCTCGGTGCAGATGGTCACGTCGCACAGCATGGCGGAATCCCAGTGAAATCCGGGACCCGGGATGGCGCCGATGGTGGGAACATCAAGATCGAACACCATGTTCTTGATCAGGTTCGTGTCGTCAAAATACTGGTGTTGGAAGCGCTGCGTCGGCAGCTCGGAATAGGTTTCCCAGCCGTTTGCATCGGATTCGATCATCCAGTTGTCGCCAATATGAGTAAAAATGATAATTTCATTCTTATAGTCAAGGGACAGTACCCGAGTCAACTGAGAGCAGGCGCGGTGAGACATGCCGGAATGATGCATCGGGCCATCGTTGGTTTTCCAGGTCACTTCCACAATGCCGTCTTCCCGCTTCAAATTTGCAAACGCTTTGAACCATTCCTTATATTCATCAAATTCAGGCAGTTTTACATAATCCGCTAAAGGTTTATTCATTTTGTTTTCCTCCTTCGATTTGTCCTGTCAATCATCTCATCGGCAATGATTATACTATCTTAGGCCGTTAAACACAATACGTTTGCTACACAAAACCCTTTGTTTATTTTACAAATCAGAGTTGAAATGCTATAATAGCTTGACCAAAAATAATACACATAAATTGTTTCTAATATTGCATTTTAAAGGAGTGTTTTCTATGGGCCGATATTTTGGAACCGATGGCTTTCGCGGAGAAGCAAACGTCACGCTGACAGTGGAACATGCCTTTCGCGTGGGGCGTTTTCTCGGCTGGTACTATGGCAAGCGACAAAACAAAAAAGCGCGCATTTTGATCGGAAAAGATACGCGCCGCTCCAGTTACATGCTAGAAGACGCGTTAAGCTCCGGTTTGACCGCTTCCGGTGCTGACGTTTATCTGCTTCATGTAACCACCACACCTAGCGTTTCTTATGTAACAAGAACCGAAGATTTTGACTGCGGCGTCATGATTTCCGCCAGTCACAATCCGTATTACGACAACGGCATTAAGCTGATCAATGACCATGGCGAGAAAATGGATGAAGCCACAATTTCCGAGATTGAAGCCTATCTGGACGGCGAGACTCCGGAAGTCCCCTATGCTGTTCGAGACGGCATTGGGCAGACCTGTGATTATTCCGCCGGTCGAAATCGCTATATCGGTTATTTGATTTCTCTGGCTACTCGTTCCTATCGGGGAATGCGCATCGGTCTGGATTGCGCCAACGGAAGCGCATGGATGATTGCGAAAAATGTTTTTAATGCTTTGGGCGCAAAAACTTATGTGATTCATGATGAGCCGGATGGGCTTAACATCAACAATGATTGCGGTTCCACCCATATCGACTCTCTGCGGGAGCTGGTCATGGCAAAACATCTGGATGTTGGTTTCGCCTTTGACGGTGACGCAGATCGCTGCCTTGCCGTGGACGAGCGAGGCAGCGTAGTCGACGGTGACCTGATTATGTATATCTGCGCCCGTTTTATGAAAGAACGGGGCACATTGCGGAACAACACGGTTGTCACAACGGTTATGTCGAACTTCGGTCTCTACAAGGCCCTGGATGCCTGTGGAATTGAATACGAAAAAACAGCAGTCGGCGATAAATACGTCTATGAAAATATGCTGAAAAACGGGCATCGGATCGGTGGCGAGCAGTCCGGTCACATCATTTTCAGTCAGTTTGCCACAACCGGCGACGGCATTTTGACCGCCATCCAACTGATGGAAGTTCTTCTGGAGAAGAAATGTACAGTAAGCGAACTGGCTTCCCCTGTCCGCATTTATCCTCAAGTGCTGAAAAACATCAAAGTGAGAAGCAAGCCGGAGGCGCAAAACGACCCGGATGTTCAACAGGCTGTGGAAAAGGTTGCCGAAGAGCTGGGCGACTCAGGGCGCATTTTAGTGCGGGAAAGCGGAACCGAACCGCTGATTCGCGTTATGGTAGAAGCCGACACAAAGGAAGCCTGCGAAAAGTATGTGGATGCAGTGATCAAGGTAATCAAAGAAAAAGGTCACGCAGTATAATGATGCGTCTCACGCGGCACGGCCGTCCGATTTCATGTAGAAATCGGACGGCCGCTTTTCGAATATGATGGCCTTCTGCCCGCAAACGCAGGCAGAAGGCCATCGCATTCGATCACTTGTTTTGTTTTTTTGCAGTCGTCAACTTGACCGCAGTTGCAATGCGCTCCACAATCGGTTCCAATTCCGGACAGGAGAAGTTTTCCAACGTACCGTCATCCCCCAACGCTGTAATATCGCCGGACAGCGGCAACGCCACTTCGGTGCATCCTTTCGGCAACACATAGGCATCCGCACTTACCGTTTCCGGAGCAAAGCTTTTGTTCTCTACATATGCAATGGTAGGACTCATAAGCATCATGCACAGGTTGATGCAGCGCTGCACTGCCTCAACCGCCAAAGTTCCCGGATTCGTGACTGCAATTGTGCCATCCACAGGAAAAGTTGTATAGAGATCCAGGGGAATATCGCCGCAGCCGGATGGCATGTCCAACAGCATGACGTCCAACTCCCCCCACTCCGTCGACGTATAAAGATAATTTACAATATTAAACGCATCCACACCGGGCCATAGGATCGGATCCATAGGTTTTTCTAAAATCAAATCTACGCTCATGACCTGAATGCCGGAAGCCGTGACGCAAGGCAGCGGACCGCCGCCCTTTGCGCGATGCACCGGCCCGGTAAGTCCCAGCATGTGCGGGATCGCAGCGGTATAAACATCACAGTCCAACACGCCAACCTTCAGTCCTTTTTTTGCTAATGCAGAAGCCAGCAGCACGGTAACCGTGGATTTACCCGCTCCTCCTTTACCACCATTGACAGCGTACATCCGCTTCGCAAAGCGGGGCAACTGGTTGCTTTCCTGCCGACTGTCACAGTCGGAAGAGCAGGATTCGCAGTTTCCGTGGCATCCTTCTGCAAATGTCTGCTCAATTTGAGCATTGATCTCATCATACATGTCAGGGGTAATATCTTTCCATTTGGAAGGATCGGTAATAAAACTCAAGTCGCTCATAAATACGATTACTCCTTGTTTTTTATATAAACTCTGAGGTAAGTATAACATATATTTTTTCACTTGATAACCGTTTTCTTTCAAAAAAAGTGGCGTAGCAGAATTTTTCCCGATATAATAAAGAAAACGCACCCTATCGGAGGTTTAACTATGGAACAGCCAAAAAAGAATCAATGCTATACCCTACCCATTGAGGGATATTCCAGTGAAGGTGATGGCATTGCACGACTTAATGGAATGACGATATTTGTTAAGGGCGCCATACGCGGTGAAACCTGCCGCATTAAGCTTCTGAAAGTTGGCCGCACCGCTGCCTGGGGCAAGGTTGAGAACGTACTGACTCCCTCCCCTGCACGTATTTCACCTGACTGTCCGCACTTTCCTCAATGTGGCGGATGCGCTCTGCGGCACATGAGTTATGAAGAAGAACTTCGCTTTAAACGTCAACGCGTGGATGACGCTTTGCACCGCATCGGCGGCCTGGATATTCATGTTTCCTGCATTCATGGTGCCGCATCCCCCGATCGTTACCGCAACAAAGCGCAATTTCCTGTATCGGAGAAAGACGGCTTATCTATTGGTTTTTATCGTTCCCGCAGCCATGATGTGCTTGATGTGCCAGACTGCCTTCTACAGCAGAAATCAGCCAATAACGCTGCACAGGCAGTAAAGGCGTGGATGATTGCATATAATGTGTCGGCTTATAATGAACGTGAGCATACCGGATTGGTGCGCCACGTCTATGTGCGTACCAGCCGTTCCGGCGAGGCGCTGATCTGTTTGTTATGTAACGGAAGGAAAATTCCTCATAAACAGGCACTTATTGATACTTTGCGTCAGGCAGTTCCTCAAGTGAGCGGAATTGTACTGGGTATAAATACGGAAAAGACAAACGTTATCCTCGGAAAACAGTTTGAAACACTGTGGGGAAAAGACTTTTTATATGACACGCTATGCGGACTTGAGTTTAAACTTAGTGTCCCGTCATTTTTTCAGGTGAATCCCACACAAACAGAGGTTCTTTATCAAAAAGCAGCGGAATTTGCCGGACTTACCGGAACAGAAACCGTTGTAGATCTTTACTGCGGCACAGGCACAATCAGTTTAATTCTGGCTCAACAGGCCGGTCATGTAATCGGTGCTGAGATTGTTCCGTCCGCTATCGAAGATGCCAAAGAAAATGCCCAGCGTAACGGACTAAAAAACGCTGAATTTATTTGTGCCGATGCCACACAGGCAGCAGCTGAACTGGCTCGAAGAGGGCTTCAGCCCGATGTCATCTCTGTTGATCCTCCTCGCAAAGGAATGTCCGAGAAAGTAATCGGTCATATTGTCACTATGCAACCAAAACGTATCGTCTATGTTTCCTGCGATCCTGCTACTCTTGCTCGGGACCTAAACCGATTCTCGTTGCAAGGCTATTCTGCAGAACGCATTGATGCCGTTGATATGTTTCCTAGGACTAAGCATGTGGAGACGGTAGTATTGATGTCACGGGTTCAGAAGTAAAGTGCTGAAAAA
>CAVLAO010000056.1:0-11056 GCA_963660915.1 Bacteroides sp. CAG:927
GTATTATTATAGCAAATAGTGAAACTAGCATTGGTAAAGGTGGATTCGAGAATTGCAGCAATGATTTGGAATTAGAATTGATTTTGTAGAAAAAATCTTTCTATGGTTTAGGTTCAATTAAGCTTTCTGTGTTATTATACAGGAGCAGTGAGGGACAGACCGCAATGTTCTCACCGCAGCTTTTCATTTTTCTTCGCCTCTCTTTTAATGAAAAAGACCGCATTGTGCTAGCAGTGCGGTCTTTTTCATGTGTTTCATTTCAAAGAATTTGAGAATTACGAAAAAACTATTGCAATCTGATGTCATATTGCTATAATAGGTGATAGTTACTAGTAAAGTGAGGCAGAATCATGCGTCATAACATCCGTGCATCTTATGTGACCTATTATGGCTGGACTCGATTTATGAGTGCCGGCTTTGCTCAGGTTGCCTAATTGCGGGAAGTTACGAGGATGTGTTGGCTCAGTGCGCCAATATTCTGACCTGAGTGGAGCTCATTGATGTATTTCAATGAGTTCTTTTATTTTGTCAAAAGGGAGTTTTATTTATGGTCGTTATTATGAAACCTGACACGAAACAGGAGGATATTCGAAAACTAGCTGCTAAATTTGAAGCAAATAACCTGAAGGTTGGAATTACGAACGGCGTTGGCTGTACGATACTTGGTCTGGTGGGTGATACGGTAGCCTTAGACGAAGATGAAATTATGCTCAATGAGCATGTGGAACGTGTTATGCGCGTGCAGGAGCCGTATAAAAAGGCAAATCGCAAGTTTCATCCCGAGGATACGGTTGTCGATGTGAACGGTGTAAAAGTAGGCAACGGAAATTTTGCTGTGATTGCCGGTCCTTGCTCTGTTGAAAGCGAGGAGCAGGTTGTCAGCATAGCAAAGGACGTACATGCTGCCGGTGCCGGTATGCTGCGCGGGGGTGCATTCAAACCCCGCACTTCACCCTATTCCTTCCAAGGTCTTGGTGTTGCCGGCTTGAAAATGCTTTTGGAGGCGAAGGCTGAGACAGGTATGCCGGTTGTTACGGAGTTGATGGGGCCGCAGTATTGTGAATTGTTCGAAGAAAAAGTAGATCTGGTGCAGATCGGCGCGCGTAATATGCAAAACTTTGACCTGTTGAAGGAAGTAGGCAAGATGTCCAAGCCGGTCCTTCTGAAGAGAGGTTTGGCGAATACCTATGAAGAATGGGTAATGTCCGCAGAATATATCATGGCCGGTGGCAATGAAAATGTCATCTTATGTGAACGTGGAATTCGCACATTTGAGAAGTACACTCGAAACACGCTGGATGTGTCTGCTATTCCGGCTATTAAACGGATGAGTCACCTTCCGATTATTGTGGATCCCAGTCATTCCGGTGGATATACCTGGTTGGTTGAACCGCTGACACTGGCCGCGGTAGCTGCCGGTGCAGATGGATTGATTATCGAGGTGCATAATGATCCACCGCATGCAAAGTGTGACGGACAGCAGAGTTTGACGCCGGCACAATTCAGTGCATTGATGGGAAAGGTCACTGCATTGGCAGAGATGATGGGAAAGACTATTACAAAATGAGATGATACTCAATTGAGGTGTTTCGATCATGAAGTTGAATATTCCTTTGCCTGGACGAGCATATGATATTTTGATTGAACGGGGCTCGTTGGATCAGGCAGGTGCAGAATGCCGAAAAGTATTGCCCAAAGCAAAAAAAATCGCGCTTGTTACCGACAGCAACGTTGCTCCACTTTATGCGCAGCGGACAGAACGGTCACTGGAAAAAGCAGAATTTCAGGTAAAGACAATTGTCGTTCCAGCGGGAGAATCGTCAAAATCAATGGCAATGCTGGAATATTTGTTTGATCAGTTTATGGAGTTTGGTCTTAGCCGCACGGACGCAGTAGTTGCTCTTGGCGGCGGTGTTGTTGGCGACTTAGCAGGATTTGCAGCAGCTGCAATTTTGCGTGGCGTAGATTTTGTTCAAATTCCGACAACGCTTCTCGCGCAGGTAGACTCCTCCGTGGGCGGCAAGGTTGCTATCGATTTAAAAGCGGGGAAAAATCTTGCAGGTGCATTTTGGCAGCCAAAACTGGTACTGATGGATCCGGAGTGCTTGAATACTCTGTCGGATCGTATTTTCAACGACGGAATGGCAGAAGTAATCAAGTATGGCTGCATCATGGATGCCGATTTCTTTCATTTCCTTTTGGATTGCGGCGGTCGCGAGGGCATTATGAAACACATCGAGGAAGTGCTTCATACTTGCTGTGCAATTAAAGCCAAGGTGGTATTGGAAGATGAGCGCGACACAGGACTGAGAATGCTTTTAAATTTTGGCCATACTTTGGGACATGCCTATGAGCTGGCCTACCATTATGAGACCTATACTCACGGTCAGGCAGTGGCGGCTGGTATGTGCCGGGCAGCAGAATTGGGCGTGAAACTGGGGGTCAGCCCTGAAGAGCTCCCGGAGCAGATTCTGCAGATCGTGAAGTTATATGATTTACCGGATCAAATTGCCTGCAGCAGTGAAGCTTATGAGGCGGCGGTTGGGTTAGATAAAAAGGTTGCAGGAAGCTCAATTACCTTAATCCTTCTGGATCGTATCGGCCATGCTGTTCCTGAAAAAATGGAGAAAGAACGTCTGCTTCAGATGATAGAGGAAAGTTATGGTAGTTGAAGTTTCACCGAGCAAGCTTACCGGCACAATTACACCGCCGCCGTCCAAAAGTCAGGCACATCGCCTGATTATTGCGGCTGCGCTGGCGAAGGGGAAAAGCCAGCTCTCCAATATTGCCTTATCGAAAGACATTTCCGCTACGATCGATTGTATGCGAGCTTTAGGAGCAAAAATTTCAGAGGATGGAACAACGATCAATGGAATTGATGCAAGCAGTTGCCTTAATTCGTATCTGCCGCAAATGGACTGCTGTGAATCCGGTTCCACACTGCGGTTTCTTATTCCGGTTGCGTTGGCGGTTGCCGGCGGAGGAGCTTTTTCCGGGCAGGGGAGATTGATGGAGCGCCCACAGAAGCCTTATGAGATGCTTTTTGCGGAGAAGGGAATTTGCTTTGAACGCAAAGATGGCATCATACAGGTGAAAGGGAGGCTGCAAGGCGGAGCCTACCGCTTGCCTGGGGACGTATCATCCCAATTTATTACCGGACTGATGTATGCACTGCCGTTACTGGAGGATGATTCTGAGATTATTTTGACCTCGCCGTTGGAATCGAGAGGTTATATTGATATGACGGTCGAGGCACTGTGTACCTTTGGTGTGGAGATTCAAGCAATTGATGGTGGATGGTATATTCCGGGAGGACAGCATTATCAGGCGAGGGACTGCGCTGTGGAGAGTGATTTCTCTCAGGCTGCGTTCTTTTATGCTGCAAATTTATTGGGAAGCGAGCTTAATATTTGCGGAATGAATCCAAACTCAACACAAGGGGATCGGGTGATTCTCGACTATATGCACTGCCTTAGTCAAAAGGGTGAAGTGACGTTAGATGTGAGTCAATGCCCTGATCTTGTGCCGCCGTTGGCAGTTATGGCAGCGCTGCGAGAAGGAGAGATTACTCATATTGTCGGGGCAGCTCGACTGCGGATTAAGGAAAGTGATCGCTTAGATACAATTACTACGCAACTAAATGCATTGAACGCAGATATAAAGCAGGATACAGATCGTTTGATGATTCAGGGAGTACGTTCTCTTCGCGGTGGGATTGTTTCCGGATGCAATGATCATCGCATTGCCATGATGTTGGCGATAGCAGCGACCAGAGCGGACGGCCTGATCCGCATTACCGGTGCGGAGTGCGTTGAAAAATCCTATCCGAATTTCTGGGATGACTATGCTCGGTTAGGCGGCAAGATAAAAAAGGTGGAATGAGGATGAATTACACTATTTTTGGCGAATCACATGGACCTGCCATTGGTGTTGTGTTGGAAAATGTACCGGCGGGAATTGAATTGAATTTTGATGCAATTGCTGCAGAACTTTCCCGCAGAGCACCGGGAAAGAATGCACTCTCCACACCAAGAAAAGAGGCAGATACGCCAGAAATTCTATCCGGCGTTTTCAATGGAAAAACGACGGGAACGCCGCTGTGTGCCATGATTCGCAATAGCGATCAGCATTCCAAGGATTACAAAGCAACAAAGGATCTTGCGCGGCCGGGGCATGCGGATTATACAGGCTTTGTCCACTACCGTGGATGCAATGATTATAGAGGGGGCGGCCATTTTTCCGGTCGCCTGACGGCACCACTGGTATTTGCCGGGGCAGTTGCAAAACAGATTTTAGCTCGACATGGTGTCTATGTGGGAGCACATATCAGCCAGATTGAATTTGTGGGAGATGACTCATTCCTGAGTGCAGGGGTGGAGTTGAATCAACAGTTGTTTGAAACTCTTGCGAAAAAAGAATTTCCCACTCTTAGCGATGCAGACGGCGAGCGTATGCAGCAGGCAATTTTGCAAGCCCGTGATCAACAGGATAGTGTAGGCGGTTCCATCGAGTGTGCCATAGTAGGCATGCCCGTAGGCATTGGGGCACCGGATATTGATCGGAACGTGGAGGGAGTTATAGCCCGACATATGTTTGCCGTGCCGGCGGTAAAAGGCATCGCTTTCGGGACAGGGTTTGATTGCGTTTCCATGCATGGAAGCCAATATAATGATAAGTTCTATATGGACGGTTCACAAGTAAAGACCCGGACGAATCACACTGGCGGCGTAAACGGCGGTATTACAAACGGTATGCCGGTGATTTTTGAGGTTGCTATGCGTCCGACACCCTCTATTTCACAGCCTCAGGAGACGGTAGACTTCGTGAAGGGAAAAGACGCAGTGATTGAAATCAAAGGCCGTCACGATCCTTGTGTAGTGCATCGTGCGGTTCCGGTGATTGAGGCAGCGGCTGCACTTGCGGCCTGCCAGCTGCTGGAAGGGGAGAGTGGCCTGTGAGCGAATTGGATGTGCTGAGGGGTGCAATTGACGAGGTAGATCGTCAGATTGTGGACCTTTTTGAACGTCGTATGGCGATTACTCAGAAGGTGGGCGAATACAAGCAGAGTGCTGGAATTCCTGTGCTGGATGCCAGTCGAGAGCGGGAGGTTATCGAAAAGAAGATTTCCTGCCTGAAGAACGAGGAACTAAAGACAGATGTAACACTTCTGTACGAAACCATTATGAGTATCAGCCGCCGCCAGCAGCGGACACTTGTATCGGAGGGCGAAAATCCGGATTACAGCCGTATTATGTCGGATTTAGCGGAGGTACGTCAGCCGGTAGAACATCCTAAGGTGGTTTATCAAGGAGAGCCTGGCGCATACAGCGAGATGGCGGCTATCCATTTCTTTGGCGGAGAGGTACACGCGAAAGGACTGAAACAATTCAGGGATGTATTTGCTGCAATCAAAAGCGGAACAGCTGATTATGGTGTCCTTCCAATTGAAAATACATCGACAGGAGCGATTCGGCAAAATTACGATCTGCTCACCGAGTACGACTGCCACATTGTGGGTGAAACTACAGTCAGAGTAGAGCACTGTTTGATGGCGCTTCCGGGAGCTACGCTGAACGATATTCAAAGTGTGTATTCTCATGAACAGGGACTATTCCAGTGCGAGCAATATCTGCACAATCACCCGAATTGGAGACAGATCCCACAGGATGACACTGCCGGAAGCGCTATGATGGTGGCGAAGAGCGGAGACCTCAGCCGGGCTGCGATCTGCTCCAAGCGAAGTGCAGATATCTATGGCCTGCACATTCTGGCAGAGAATATCAACAGCAATGCAGAGAACACAACGCGCTTTGTGATTGTTGCGCCTAAGATGGAATTGCGGGAAGGACGCAACAAGATTGCAACCTGTTTCAGAGTTCCCCATCAAAGCGGCTCGCTTCATGAAATTTTGACCATTTTTGCCGTTCATGGTTTGAACATGGTGCGGTTGGAGTCGCGGCCGGTGCAGGGACATAACTTTGAGTATATGTTTTTCCTTGAATTCACGGGGGATCTTTTAGCACCAGACATGCCGGCTGTTTTGCGTGAATTGACCCAATCTACGGACGGATTCCGAGTATTTGGCAACTTTGCGGCCAATCTGGAAGGAGAGGGGGATGCAACGTGAAGAACATTGTTTTAATCGGCATGATGGGCTGTGGTAAGACCACCTGTGCCAATCTGCTGTCGAAAAAACTGAACCTCCCTGTGGTGGACACGGATGCCCTCATTGTGGAGCGGGAGGGACGCCCAATCAGCGACATTTTTGCCGCCGAGGGAGAGCACTACTTCCGCGATTTGGAGACCGCTGTGGCGCAGGAGATCGGTTGTAAAACCGGACTCATCGTCGCCACTGGCGGTGGCCTGCCCTTGCGATCGGAGAACGTTTTGGCACTGCGGAAAAACGGGGTCGTGTTTTGGCTCAAACGGGATCCGGCTTCCACGTTTGCCAGCGAATCTATGGAAGGTCGCCCACTCGCTCAGGACGGACAGGAAGCTTTTATAAAACGCTTTGAACAGAGAGCGCCGATCTATCAGGCGGCAGCGGACTTTGTTATTGAGAATTTCACTGATCCTGAAACTACAGTGGGAGAAATTTTAGACTGTTTGCGCGCAGAGATATAAGCTTATATTTCAGAAAAAGAGGACAAGGCGAATTTTAATCGCTTTGTCCTCTTTTCTTGTAGTATGATGTTTTACACTAGATTTCTAACGACAGCAAATACCAACAGGAGGAAGATGGTTCCGTATAACAGGATATTTTCTGTCGTATTCCATGTACATTTTCTGTTATTGAACCAGCAGATGTAGGTCTTCCCGATGAAGAAGTATATCATCGGCTGCAAAAGGAATAATGCGGGATTGGAGTAAAAGGCAAGTCGAAAATTCAGTTGCGTTAGGGCAAGAATCATATGCGTTACACCGCATCCCGGACATTTTAATCCGGTAATAAGGCGAAACAGACATGGAGGAGCATGCCAAAAGCGGGCCAGAACATAGTAGAACAAGCCTAATATGATTACCAGCCCGCTGATTGCAATCTTCTTAGATTTCTGCGCAATCATTGATTGCACTTTGCATAATGCAATTGTTTACGATTCCAAGTCCAAAAATCTGAAGTAAAATGAATAGAATCGCGTGACTTTCACCATTTTTCAGCAGATCCATCTTGCAACCCATCCGATAAGCCCAATACCAGTCATAGATGCCGCAAGTAACGAGGGAAAGCAGGAACACAATTCCGCCGCTTGTTTGAAAGCTGTCCTCCGGAGTCAGGTAATTCATGTCATTATTAATCATGATTTGCCAATAGATGAAGTAAATGCCGCAAGTAATGATGCTGAACAGGATTGCCAACGCAATGTTTCGATTCTTAACCATATGTTCTCTCACTTTCTGCCGTCATGAAACAGGATTAACGGTGTTCTACGTGCCAAATGCGGTCGGCATACTCAGCAATGGAGCGATCGGCGGCAAAAATACCAGAGCGGGCGACATTCAGGATCGCCATGCGGTTCCAGCGCTCCTTGTCCTGATATGCCTGAGCGACGAGCGCCTGAGTGTGCCTGTAGCTTTCAAAATCGGCCAGCAACATGTATTCATCCGCAGGACAACCTTGACCGTAGAGCAGGCGATTTACGAGGTCAGGATAACTCTTTCCGTCTGAAAATCCATTGGACAGCATGGTGAAAATGTTTTGCAGGGCGGGGCTGGCATTATAATACTCATAAGAGTTGTAACCGTTTCGCTTTTTCTGCTCTACATCCTTAGCAGTCAAGCCAAAGATAAAGATGTTTTCATCGCCCAATTGTTGGTACATTTCTACGTTCGCGCCATCCATTGTGCCAATGGTCAGTGCACCGTTCATCATGAACTTCATATTGCCGGTGCCGGATGCCTCTTTTCCGGCGGTGGAAATCTGTTCCGAGACCTCTGCGGCAGGCATTAGTTTTTCAGCCAGGGAGACCCGATAGTTTTCCAAGAAGAATACCTGAAGTTTTCCGGTGCAGACCGGGTCATTATTGATGTGATATGAAACAGAATTGATCAATTCGATAATGCGCTTGGCCACAGCATAACCGGGAGCTGCCTTTGCACCAAACAGGAAGGTGCGGGGAGTAAAGTCCATATTGGGGTTCGCCTTTAACTGCAGATACAGATCAAGGATATTCAGTACATTCAGCAACTGACGTTTGTATTCGTGCAGACGCTTGACTTGTACGTCGAAAATGGCATGGACGTTCAGGTCAATGTTGTATTCCTGCTTTACGTATCTTGCAAACTTTTCCTTGTTGTGCAGTTTGATCGCGGCCATACGGCTTTGTACGGTTTTGTCATCCGCAAATGCTTCAAAACCCTTCAGAGATTCCGGATGCATCAGGTAATCATCGCCGCAGCAGTCGCAGATGAGCTGGTGAAGTTCCGGATTCGCCTCAGCCAGCCAACGGCGATGATCTACGCCATTCGTAACGTTCTGGAATTTTTCAGGCGTACGCAACCATGCAGAGTGGAACACGTCTTTACGAAGAATGTCACTGTGGAGCGCTGAAACACCGTTGACGGCAAAACAGGCAGCCACGCACAGGTTTGCCATGCGTACTTCACCGCCCCAGATAACCGCCATCTCCTGCAGCTTATTCATGTCACCGTGGAAGAATTCCCGGAGTTCATTGAGGTAGCGGTCGTTGATTTCGCACAGGATCATCCAGACGCGAGGAAGAAGCTCCTGCACCAGATCCTGTGGCCAACGCTCCAGAGCCTCAGCCAGAACCGTGTGATTGGTATAGGCCACAGTATGGGTCGTGATATACCAGGCATCCTCCCAGCTCATGCCCTGGTCATCCAGCAAAAGACGCATCATTTCTGGAATTACCAAAGTGGGATGGGTGTCATTGATCTGGATGACATGTTTCTCATGGAAGTTATAGAGAGTGCCGTATTGCGCCAGATGGCGGCGGAAGATGGACTGAATCGTTGCAGACACAAAGAAATACTGCTGCTTTAGGCGGAGGCTTTTTCCTTCGCGGTGATTATCCGCAGGATAAAGAACTTTGGAGATGACTTCCGCCATAGTTTCTGATTCTACAGCCCGGAGGTATTCACCGGTGGAATAATAGTTCATATCAACCGGAGTAGCGCTTTTAGCTTCCCAAAGACGGAGATTGTTGACAAAATCAGTCTGATAACCGGCAATTTTCATATCATTAGGAACCGCTAAGACGCTGGTGAAGCCGCTCTCAGTAACGACACAGCGGCCGTTTTCCCAGTGAGTGTCCACCTTTCCACCAAAGCGAACGGTTTCTGCCTCCGCCGGGTGAGGCATCAGCCAGGCATCGCCCAGCCCCTTCCACATGTCGGCCAGCTCCACTTGTTGACCATCGATAATTTTCTGCTTGAAAATGCCCAGTTCATAGCAGATGGAGTAGCCGGTAGCGGGGATCTCCAAGGTGGTCATGGAATCCAGGTAACAGGCGGCCAATCGGCCCAAACCGCCATTGCCAAGGCCGGCATCCGGTTCCAGTTCAAAGAGGTCAGCCGCTTTAAAGCCGAGTTCCTCGATCGCCTGTTTCAGTTGGGGGAGAATCCCCAGATTGAAGGCGTTTTTCTCCAGAGAACGCCCCATCAAAAACTCTAAAGAAAGATAGTGAACCTGTCGTTTTTCGTTCTTTTCTATCTGAGCTTTTGTGGCAATTCCATGCTCGGACATCATATCCCGAAGTACCATGGCGCATGCCTTGAACATGTTGGGAGCAGTTGCTTCGCTGGTATCCCGGCCAAAGTTGCGCCGCAGCTTTTCAACAATTAGATCCTTCAGATCTTCCTTCGAATAGGTCATTGTGACCCCTCCAGTAATCATAATAGCCCAACGGGGGAGAAAATACAGTGTCAATTTATCAAAAAAAGCTATCTTTGTCAAGGAAGAGCCAATTTTTAACAAACTAATTTTCAGCAAACGAGGCAAGCATGTAGAATTTGGATTTTCGGATTATCTGTATAATTGACAGAATAAAAACGCAAGAGGGATGAAAAAAGAATGGCCTGTTATCATTCCACGGATATCAAGCCATTCTTTCTTTCGTCTAAGTGTATCAGATTATTTGGTTTTATGCCTTCGCCATTTTGGGAAGAATCGCAGTTACCGCTCTTGCCACGATGCCACCCAGAATACCGGAGACCAGGAACTCAACAACGCCCTGAATACCAACCAGAAGCACAATGAACATCAACGGGTTTGCAGCACCTTTAGCAGAGACCAATCCCTGCACGTAATCGCTGCCATAGAAAGCAAGGACAATGAATCCCATGAAGAACACAGTGTTTAAACCGGGAGCGCATACTGCACTGGCAATATAGCTCCATGTATTGGTTTTGTCCAAACGGTGCAACCCTTTGAAAATCATACCGACACAGAATCCCATCAGGACACGGCAGCCAACGCACAGAATAAATGTGTTCAGTGGGCTGACCTGGAACAATGCACCCGTCATTGCTGAGGCACCAGTCACTGCGTCATAGAAACTGACCGCTCCGAACACACCGCCCAGAATAGCACCGGCAGCCGGACCCATTGTAATGGCGCCTACGGCGATTGGCAAGGTCAAAAAGCTCATATAGAGCGGACCTACCGGAACACTGCCCAGTCCGATGGCCTTCATAGCCAATTCGATGGCAGCCAGCAATGCTAACCGCGTCAGAGTGCGTAGATTCTTGTTTTGCATATTAAATTCCTCCTGCTGCTGTTTCGCCCTATCGTCGAATACAGCGCATAATTTTACCCGCTCCTGCGGAAGGGTAACAACACTCGCTCTGATGTTGATCCATGGCATACACATCCGTTCTAAGTGCCCGTAAAGCAACGGTTGCATTGCCTGTATTTTATGATCTGTATCGGAGCTCAGTTATTCTACATCATTTGTTTTTAAATTACAAGATAAATTTTTCAATATATGCGGGAGAGACAGCAGGAGCTTACAGAATTTTAATGGATGACTATTATGATTGCTATCTATATTGAAAAAATGATTATGACATATTTCCAAAATGTGTCGTTACAATC
>CAVLAO010000057.1:0-10971 GCA_963660915.1 Bacteroides sp. CAG:927
CGCATGGTGGACAAGCTGCTGCGGGATGGTCGGGTGCGTCTGAAGGACTGCAAGAGTGCCAAGGGCAAAACCTACAATGCGACTGTCCTGCTGTCCACCGAAGCCGATGGCCGCAGCAAGTTCAGTCTGGAATTTGAAAACGGAGGTTGCTGATGGAACAAGCAAAAGAAGCCGTTTATCTTATCAATGACGATAAATACCTGCATCTGCGTGAAAACGACATGGGTGTCGGCTTTGCTACCTATAAACGCTTTACCGGCGAGCCGCTGGAAAGCGGGCAGATCTCCAAGATGAACCTGCCGCCCGATGGCCGAAACTCTCTTCCTGCTGCCCGGAACTGGTATCTGTTTGAACTTTCGGACGATGACCGTAAAGCCATCCAGCTGGAAAGCGTGCAGATTCTCGAAAACATTCCGCAGGCCGGAATTGGCAGGCGGCGCATCTGGGAACCCGAAACCATTCCGCCTGATGTCCGTCTTATCAACAGCCACTATGATGATATTTACCGCATTCCAGATGGCGGTGTTATCCAGATCGACTTTTTGGATGGCAGTAGCTTTACAGCACGAGTGAAACGTCTGGATGATTACCACTTCGATCTTGGTGGGCTGGGGGACGTATATCATATCTGCCAGTTTGCAGAAATCATGGAGCGCAACGGCACTACCGCTTACCCGGAAATCCAAACACAGGATGATCAGGGTGCATGGAAGCTTGGAAGCAAGGGCTATCTTGCCATTCAGTCTACCGATGAAGGCTGGGACTATACCATCTACAACAGCGATTATTCCGTGATGGATGGCGGTCAGGTTGATGCACCGGAACTGACCATTCAGGAAGTCCGGGAGCAGATTCTGGAAGCGCACCACATGGAAAAGGGACAGCGGACACTGCAAGACTATGACCTTGTTATGGACAAAGCTGCGGAAGCCGAGGAACTGGGGCTTTCCAACAAGCCCTCCACGCTGGAAAAGCTGGCGGAACTGTCTAAGTGCGATATGCCGGAGTGCAATCCCACGGGATGTCGAAAAGCGAGGGACGGCCATGAACTTTGACCATGAAGAATTAACCTTAATGATGCTCTACAACACCGGCACCCGGCTGGGCTTGATTCAGGAACTGCGGTTTATGCAGTGCTATCTGATGCCGGATGAAATCGCCCTGCGGGAGCTGTCCGAGGGCGTTATCGAAAAGCTCAAACTTATGACCGATACCGAATTTGCTGAGTTGGAATTTCCGCTCGACTAAATTTTTGCCGCCTGCGGGCGGCTTACATATTATAGAAGACAGGAGGAAAATATGCCAAGCAAAACCGAAGAATACCTTGCTCTTGCCCAACGCACGGCCAATGGTCTGACCCGGTATTGGGAAAGCTGGACAGCGTACCTGACCACAGCATCCCGACTGTACAAGTACCGCTTTGAGGATCAGCTGATGATCTATGCCCAGCGGCCTGATGCTATAGCCTGCGCCGACTACGACATCTGGAACAACCGAATGAACCGTTATGTCCGGCGTGGCTCTAAGGGCATCGCTCTGCTGGATGAATCCAGTGGATATCCGCGTCTGCACTACGTTTTCGATGTGTCGGACACTGGAGTGCGCCGCAATTCTCGTGACCCTAACCTGTGGCAGTATAACGATGATCTGAAACAGCCTGTTTCCGATGCGCTGACTGCTGCCTACGGCATCAGTCATGAACGGATCAGCCAGCAGCTTGCCGACATTGCCGGGAAGTTGGTTGCGGATTATTGGGACAACAACAGTGAGGACATCCGCGCCATCGTTGACGGTTCGTTCCTGATGGACTATGATAGTGCCGGGTTGGAAATGCAGTTCAAGTCCGCTGCCGCAATCAGCGTCACCTACACACTTCTGGAACGATGCGGATTTGAACCGGACGGCTATTTTGACAAGGACAGTTTTCAGGCCATCTACGATTTTTCCACCCCGGATACCGTCTACGCCCTCGGCGCAGCGGTCAGCGACATCAGCCGTGATGTGCTGCGCACCGTGGAGCGGGCAGTCAAAACGACCATCCGCCGCCGAAACAATGAAAGGAGCCAGCATGAATATGAACAGCAATCTGAGTTACACGAAGACCGGAGATTATCTTCTCCCGAACCTGACCCTGCATCAGCCGAAGACCCCGCTGGGAAAATACGGCAGGATGCGCCTGAACTTTCTGAAGCATCAGCACCCGGTGCTATACCACACGATGCTCCTGAACGGGAGCCTGTACCCGACCCTGAACGAACTGGAGCGGACCGCAGCGGCGATGAAGGAGCAGATGATGGCCGACCTGCTGGCGAAGAACCCAGCTCCGGACAAAGAGAAGAATCAGATGGCGTGGGTGCAGCACATGAACAGTCTGCGGGAGCAGGTCGAGGAAGTGATTCGGACGGAACTGATCTACAGTTAAGTTTTCTGGATGCAGTCATCCCCACCGAAGCCCAGCAAATCGAACATATCGACCAAGCGGAGAGCGAAAAATCGCCCTCCGCTTTTATTTTGTCACAGGCCGAGATTGAAAACGAACTGCGCGAGCATGGCTCCGGTGTGCAGGATGGCAAGTGGCGGATCATCGAACTGTATCAGACACAGCCTGACCGCAAACTCCGCGCTAAAGCACTGGCAAAAGAGTACGGCATCGGCGGACATTCGCAGGATTTTTTGGATGGCAGCAGTGGTTTTGTAAATCATGATGGAAAAGGACTTGAATTTGACCGCTACCCGAATCATCAGAAATTCACGTTAAGCTGGACACAGGTTGAGAAGTACATTGATCTGATGATTCAGTCTGACCGCTATCTGACCGATAAGGAAAAAGAGCATCGTGCCGCCGTGCAGGAAGCGGAACGCCAGCTTCCCATGCTGGAGGGTGATGTTGCTGCCGAATACAACGCTCTGAAAGAGCAGTACCCCAATACCCTGATTGGTTTTGAACTTGGCGGATATTTTCTGTTCTATGACAAGGATGCGGTTGCTGTAAAAGAAATTCTGCGCTCTAATTTATTGTCGCAGGAAAACGCATTGGGAAAAGTCAAGGTAACTGGCTTTTTGCGTGGAGAGTGGGTAGCAAAATCACAGAAATTGTGGGCCGAGGGTAACAACATCTATCTGGCCGGGCAGGGTGAAGATGGCACCCACCACCAGACAAAACATCTGCGGGAGGAAGATTATCTGCCAATCGGCAGCATCATCAAGCTGGATGGCCGGGACTTCCGTGTAGACCACGTCAACTTCATGTTCAAATCCGTCAGCTTGCAGGATATGGACTTGACCAACAGCGGACAGCCCATCTTCCGGGTTGAGCGGCTGCCCCATATCCGAGAACTGTATGAACAGCAGCAGGATGAAATTGTTGACGTTTCTCCTGAAAAGGCTGTTGATTACAAGGTCGGTGACGAAGTTGTTGTTGACCTGCCCACACGAACCATCGAGGGCAAGATCGGCTATGTGGGTGAAACCGATGTGCGCATCGACACCAGATCACAAGGCTATTCGTGGAGCAATGAGGTACTCGGCAAGCAACAGTTCGAGGATGGTTTGCGGCAGGGCGAACCTACACCCGATGAAGAACTGGACAAACTGCCTATCTCCGCAGAAGTCAATGGTGAGTGGCAGACCTTTCCGAACGCTGCTGCCGCAGACAAAGCCCTGAACGCTGAACCTGCGCCAGAAGCCGCGGGGAATTTTCACATCACAGACGATAATTTAGGTGTCGGAGGCCCCAAGCAGAAATTCGCCCGGAACATTGAAGCTATCCAGATCCTGCGCGCGCTAGAGCAGGAGCATCGTGGTGCCACCACCGAGGAGCAGCAGGTGCTTTCACAATATGTCGGCTGGGGTGGTCTGGCGGATGCCTTTGACCCGAACAAGGAAAACTGGTCTGCCGAGTACACCCAGCTGAAAGGACTGCTCACCGAGGATGAGTATGCCGCCGCCCGTGCCTCCACGCTGAACGCTCACTACACCAGCCCTACCGTGATTCGCGCCATCTATGATGCCGTAGAGCGGCTGGGCTTCCAGTCGGGCAACATTCTGGAACCGTCCATGGGTGTGGGCAATTTCTTCGGTATGCTGCCCGACAGCATGGCCGACAGCCGTCTGTATGGTGTGGAACTGGATTCCATCACCGGACGTATTGCCCAAAAGCTGTATCCGCAGGCTGATATTACGGTTGCCGGCTTTGAAACCACCGATCGCCGGGATTTTTATGATCTTGCGGTTGGCAATGTGCCGTTTGGCAACTACAAAGTCAGCGATAAGGCATACAATAAGCTGGGTTTTAGCATCCACAACTACTTTTTCGCCAAGACCATTGACCAGATTCGACCGGGCGGCATGATTGCCTTTGTGACCAGTCGTTTCACGATGGACAGCAAAGACAGCAGTGCCCGCAAGTATATGGCTGAACGTGCTGATTTGCTGGGTGCCATCCGTCTGCCCAATGACGCTTTTAAGGCAAATGCAGGAACGGAGGTCGTCAGCGACATTATTTTCCTGCAGAAGCGTGACCGCCCTGCGGACATTGAACCTGCATGGGTGCAGCTGGGGCAGACCGAGGATGGTTTTACCCTCAACAGCTATTTTGTAGACCATCCGGAAATGGTTCTGGGACAGCTTACTCTGGAAAGCACCCAATACGGCCATGACCTGACTGTTGCGCCAATTGAGGGTGCCAGCCTTGCAGACCAACTTGCCGAAGCGGTGCAGCATATCGAAGGTCAGTATACTGCGGTGGAGATTGCCGCCCCGGATATTGCAGATATGGAGGCGCAGCGCAAAACGCTGCCCGCAGACCCCGCTGTGAAGAATTTCTCGTATGCTGTGGTGGATGGTGAGATTTACTACCGCGAGAACTCCATCATGACGCAGATCGAACTGTCCGATAACGCCAAAGGCCGTGTGGCTGGGATGGTGGAGTTGCGACAGATCGTCAGTGAACTGATCGACCAGCAGTTGAACGACCTCCCGGATGAGGATATCAAGGCATCGCAGGCAAAGCTGAACGCCGCCTACGATGCCTTTACTGCAAAATACGGTCTGATCAACGACAAGAAAAATGCCCGCTTGTTCGATGATGACAGCTCCTACTATCTGCTCTGTTCATTGGAAAATCTGGATGAGAATAAAAATCTCAAATCCAAGGCGGATATGTTCACCAAGCGGACGATTCGCCCGGAACATGTGGTCACCAGTGTGGATACCCCCAGCGAAGCACTAGCGGTGTCCATCGGGGAGCATGGCAAGGTCGATCTGCCCTACATGGCCGACCTGCTGGGCACACCCGGTGATTATGAGCGCATCACCACTGAACTGTCCGGCGTGATTTTCAAAGATCCTGCCGCCGATGCAGACGACCCGGAATCCGGCTGGCAGACTGCGGACGAATACCTTTCCGGCAATGTGCGCGATAAGCTGCGCATGGCACAGCTTGCTGCCGAAAGCCGCCCAGAGTTCAGGGTCAACGTGGAAGCACTGGAAAAAGCCCAGCCCAAAGATCTGGAAGCATCTGAAATTGATGTGCGGTTAGCTGCCACATGGCTTGACCCCTCTATCGTACAGCAGTTCATGATGGAAACTTTTCAGCCGCCCTATCGCATCCGCTACAACAACGCCATCACCGTCCGCTACTCTCCTTATACTTCTGAATGGCGGATCAGCAATAAGTCCGCCACCGGCTACGGTGACATTATGGCTACCGAAACCTACGGCACCCGCCGGGCCAACGCCTATAAAATTCTGGAGGACACCCTGAACCTGCGCGACAGCCGCGTCTATGATACCATCGAGGAGGATGGCAAGGAAAAACGTGTGCTGAATCAGACCGAAACCACCCTCGCCCAGCAGAAGCAGCAGGCCATCAAGGACGCTTTTGCTGGCTGGGTCTGGAAAGACCCGCAGCGGCGTGCCTTGCTGGTAAAAAAGTACAATGAGCTTTTTAACAGCACCCGGCCCCGTGAGTATGACGGTTCCCACATTCATTTCGTGGGCATGAACCCGGAGATCAGTCTGCGGGAACACCAGCGCAATGCAGTTGCCCATGTATTGTATGGGCACAACACCCTTTTGGCGCACGAAGTCGGTGCCGGCAAGAGTTTCGAGATGGCAGCTTCTGCTATGGAACTGAAACGTCTGGGCTTGTGCCAGAAAAGTCTTTTTGTGGTGCCGAATCACTTGACAGAGCAGTGGGCCAGCGAATTTTTGCGTCTTTATCCCAACGCTAAGCTGCTGGTCACCAGCAAGAAAGATTTTGAACCCGGCAACCGTAAAACCTTTTGCAGCCGCATCGCAACCGGTGACTATGATGCGGTCATCATCGGTCACTCGCAATTTGAGAAAATCCCGCTGTCCGCAGAACGGCAAGAGCGGCTGATTCAGGAACAGATGGATGAAATTGAGGAGGCCATCGAAGAAGCAAAGGAGCAGGCTGGCGAGCATTTTACTGTAAAGCAGCTGGAAAAGCTGCGCAAGACCCTGAAACAGAAGTTGGAGAAGCTGCAGGCCACCGACCGCAAGGACGACGTGGTCACGTTTGAACAATTGGGCGTAGACAGGTTGTTTGTAGACGAGAGCCAAAATTACAAGAACTTGTTCTTATATACGAAGATGCGTAATGTGGCAGGCCTGAGCACATCCGAAGCGCAAAAATCTTCTGATATGTTTGGAAAATGTCGCTACCTCGATGAGATTACCGGAGGGCGCGGCGTGATTTTTGCAACCGGTACGCCGATCAGCAATTCCATGACGGAAATGTACACCCTGATGCGTTACCTCCAGTACAACACCTTGCAACAGAAAGGGCTGACCCATTTCGATGCGTGGGCATCGACTTTTGGTGAAACTACTACTGCCATCGAACTTGCCCCGGAGGGCACCGGCTACCGTGCGCGCACTCGTTTTGCGAAGTTTTTCAACTTGCCCGAACTGATGGCGATGTTCAAAGAAGCTGCGGATATCAAGACCAGCGACCAGCTGAATCTGCCGGTACCTGAAGCTAAATTTGAAACTGTGGTGGTCAAGCCATCGGAGATTCAGAAAGATATGGTGCAGGCATTGAGCGAACGCGCCGCCGAAGTTCACAGCGGCTCCGTTGACCCTTCCATGGACAATATGCTGAAAATCACCTCGGACGGCAGAAAAATCGGCCTTGACCAACGGCTGATGAACTCGGCTCTGCCCGATGATCCCAACAGCAAGCTGAATGCCTGTGTCAATAACGTCCTGCGCATCTGGAATGACACCAAGGAGCAGAAGCTGACGCAGCTAATTTTCTGTGATATGTCTACTCCCAAGGGTGACGGTTCGTTCAATGTCTATGATGATATCCGCTCCAAGCTGCTCAACGCAGGGGTGCCTGAACAGGAAATTGAATTTATCCACAATGCGGACACGGAAAACAAGAAAGCAGAGCTTTTCTCCAAGGTGCGCAGCGGACAGGTGCGTGTGCTGCTGGGAAGCACGGCCAAGATGGGAGCCGGTACCAACGTACAAACGCTGCTCGTGGCCGTGCATCATCTGGATGTGGGCTGGAGACCGTCCGATATGACCCAGCGCAATGGCAGAATCATCCGACAGGGCAATCAAAACAAACAGGTCTACGTTTATAATTATGTCACTGAGTCCACATTTGACGCATACCTCTATCAGACCCTTGAGAATAAGCAGAAGTTCATTTCGCAGATCATGACGAGTAAATCTCCCATGCGTTCCTGCGATGATATTGACGAACAGGCTCTATCTTATGCCGAGATCAAGGCTCTGTGTGCCGGTGACCCGCGCATCCGGGAAAAGATGGACTTAGACGTGCAGGTGGCAAAGCTAAAAGTCCTGCGCGGCGACTTTCAAAATCAGAAATATCGTCTGGAGGATAAGCTGCTCAAAACATTCCCGGAAGAAATCCAGAAGCAGAAAAATCGCATTGCTGCTTTGCAGCAGGATTCGCAGGTTGCGGCCGCACATCCGCAGGACAAGGAAAACTTCTGCGGTATGACCATCAAGGGTATGGTGTTCGATGACAAAAAGGCGGCTGGCGAACGGCTGCTTCTGGCACGGCAGGAGATGCCCAATGCTGACATGATGCTGCTGGGTACCTACCGCGGTTTCGAGTTGAATATCCGCTTCGACAGTTTCAAGAATGAGCATCAAGCCGTTCTCCGAGCAGAGTTGAGTTATCCGGTGTCACTGGGCGATGATGCGCGCGGCAACATCACCCGTTTGGACAACGCTATCGACAATTTTGCTGACCGCATCGCCGATGCCGAAAATGCTCTGCAAAACCTTGAAAAGCAAAAGCAGGCCGCAGAGATCGAAGTGGCAAAACCGTTCGCACAGGAGAAAGAATTGCAGGAAAAGTCTGCCCGCCTTGCCGAACTGAATGCTCTGCTGAACATCGACCGTGACCGCAGTTCCTCGCAGGATGCTCCCGAAGAAACCGAGGAAACCGAAGCACCTGCGGCTCGTCCGTCCGTACTGGCGGCACTAGAGGAAAAGGCCAATCAGCCGGAGCCTGTTAAACCGTTCCGCAGCTACTATGATAAGGATGGTGATGCGCGTTGAAAGAACGGCGTGACCAACAGCTCCATTTCCGAGTCAATAAGACCGAACTAGAACACATTCGGAAAAAAATGTTGGACTGCGGAATCCTGAGCATCGGTGCCTATCTGCGCAAGATGGCTCTGGATGGCTACTGTCTGAATCTTGATCTTCCGCAGCTGCGCCGGATGGCTTACCTGCTTCAGAATTGCAGTAACAATCTGAACCAAATGGCGAAGCGCGCCAACGAAAGCAATCAGATTTATGCCGCAGACCTTTCCGATTTGCGCACCCGATTGGATGAATTGATTGCTATTGGCAAACAAATTCTTTCCAAACTGGCCGAACTTTAACCATTAAAACAAATCCGCAGTTGAAAGGCTGCGGTGTACATATACCAGTTGACATCCTTGCAATGCAGTGATTGACACCTTTATAATAGGGGCAAGCAGAAAGGTTGGTGTTCGATATGATGTCTATGCTGAAGAAAATTGTTCTTTTCCCGATTTCTCTCTTTGTGGCTTTTCTGGCATTGATGGCAAAGTGGCTGCTCACGCTGTCCAGCTATGTGGTCGCTCCGCTGATGCTCTATATCTTTGGCTGCGGCATCTACACCGCTTATCGCCAGACTTGGAATCAGTTTTTTATCCTGCTGGTGGCCGAGTTCATCTGCTTTGTTCTCTTTTTCGGCGCAACCGCCATCACCGAGGGCATCGGGCGATTCAGCGACTGGCTCGCTGAACTGTAAGGAATATTTTCAATCTTTCGCCGCCTTCGGGCGGCATTTTTCTTTTAGGGGGGATTTGTTTTGGCTGCTACTCGTCTGATTCCGCTACATCAGCACAAAGGGAAATCCATTGCCTCCTGTCTGAAAGATCGCACAGACTATGCGCAGAATCCGGGAAAGACCGAACAGGGCGAACTGGTCAGCAGCTATCAATGCAGCCCTTTGACAGTAGATGAAGAATTCATGCTTTCCAAGAAACTATATGAGCATACTACCGGGCGCAGCCAGAAAAGCAATGTCATTGCTTATCAGATACGGCAGTCGTTCAAACCCGGTGAAGTCACCGCAGAGGAAGCCAACAAGATCGGCTATGAACTGGCATCACGTTTTCTGAAGGACAAATATGCGTTTCTCGTTGCTACCCACACCGACCGTGCTCACATCCACAACCACATCGTTTTCAACTCCACTGCATTGGACGGTCGAAAAAAATTTCGCAATTTCTGGCTTTCATCTTTTACAATCCAGAAGTTGAGCGACACGCTTTGTCTGGAACATCAACTTTCTGTCATTGCGTATAAGCCATATAGGGAGCGGCAAAAGCGAATTACTTATCCACCCAAGGAAAGCAACCGTGACAGATTATGCAGTATTATTGACAGCATTCTGGCCGAGAAGCCAAAAGATTACGAAGAATTTCTGCAAAAGCTGGAACAACAAGGCTACGAAGTTAAACGCGGAAAATATACTTCTGTCAAGGGCACACGGCAGAAACGATTCATTCGCTTTAAGACACTGGGCGAAGGTTACAGCGAAGATGAAATCAAAGCTGTGCTGGCTGGAAAGGCAGAACACCACCCACGTTTGAAACGGCCGCAGCAGGAGCAACCGTTTCAACTGCTTGTGGACATTCAGGCAAAGCTAGCTGATGACAAAGGTGGCGGGTACACGCACTGGGCAAAAAAGTACAACCTGAAAGAAATGTCAAAGACCCTGATTTTCTTACAGGAACATAAAATAACCAGCACAGCTGAATTGAAGGAGCGTGTTGACGCAGCCACTGCACACTATCACAAACTGGGCGATTCCATTAAGAGCGCAGAAACAAGGATGGCAGAAATCGCCGTACTGAAGGCGCATATCATCAACTACGCCAAGACTCGCCCGGTCTATGATGCCTACCGCAAAGCTGGGTACAGCAAGAGATTTTTAGAAGCCCATCGGGAAGAGATCACGTTACACAAGGCCGCAAAAGCCGCTTTTAATGCAGCTGGGTTAAAAAAGCTGCCCAAAACTAAAGATTTGAGTATTGAATACTCTGAACTTCTGGCCGCAAAAAAGGAAGCCTACCCGGATTACCGCAAAGCGCGCGAGGAAATGCAAGAGCTTCTTCGCGCACAGAAAAATATCGAACTGTTCTTTGCAGAAGAAAAAGATGCCCCCACAAACGAACAATCCCGATAAAAACGAATACCTCCGAGGATTCTCTCCCAGTGTGGAGCAGAATCCTCGGAGGCTTTTTTAGTTTATGTAGCAGCGATCTTGCGTTACGAGCCAATCTTCGCACAACCGCTGCGCTTCGTCTTTTGTCCGGCAAGTGCAGTTGAACAACTTTCCGCGCAAGGAACAATAAGCATACCGAATTTTCGTAAGCGGTCAATAAGCACCCGGCTGTGAAGGAACTCAATTTAGTGAGATAATAG
>CAVLAO010000058.1:0-10928 GCA_963660915.1 Bacteroides sp. CAG:927
TACCCTCTGCATCGGCGGCGGCCAGGGCGTTGCTACCATCTGGGAGAAGTGCTGATTTCATCGAGCATAACTTCGCATCATAACATGAGAACCCACCCTCCGGCAATGCCGGAGGGTGGGTTCTTAGGTCTGTATGCATGGAAAAGCGGCGTGGGGATGACCAGACCTGTCATCCTGAACGCAGTGAAGGATCTTAAAACACCATCTTCTACAACCACCATGCGAATCGTAGAAAGTCTGTGCAGTAAGATTCTTCGTCGCTTCGCTCCTCAGAATGACAAAGGGGAAGTGCTCAGAATGAAAAAGGGGGAGGGCTCAAAATGACAGACCTGATAGCTGTCCCTGACCTGCTACACTTCTTCAGTCTGCGCCGCGCCCCAAAGGCTTCCCCTTGGGGGGAAGCTGTCGCCGCAGGCGACTGATGAGGGGGCAGGTCATTGAACGCTCTAGTTGACGCCACCTCATCCGTCACGGCTTCGCCGTGCCACCTTCCTTCCCCTTTGCCCTTCGGGCATTTCCCCACACAGTGGGGAATCACCCCTCAAGGGGAAGGCTTTAGGGTCTTTGCTAGAAAAACCGCGCCCCCTCAATGAGGGGGCGCGGTTTATATCACCATCCCGTCTGGTATATCTCCCGACTCCAATGCATCGCCACATCCAGCCCGGCCATAGACACGGCAAAGAGAATCAGCAGACACATCAGCACCACCGAGGCCACATCAAGCTTGAAATGCGCCCCGGATTTGGGCAATGCACTCAGCAGAACCTCCACCCCCAACATCAGAAACATCACCGGCCAGAGCCGGAAGATCAACTCATAACTCACCGCATCGGTGAACAAATGGATGAGAAACAGCACGCCGTAAAAGATCAGCATACCCCCAAGACTGAGAGTTCCTACTTTATGCCTGGTCATGGTCATTTTCCTCCGTTTCCGACGGAGCTTCTTCCGTCGATTCTTCCTGTACCGGTTCTGCATCCTTTGGCTGTGCTTCCTCAACTTCGGGAGGCTCCGACCCGATCTCATCCTCCAGCTCCTGCTTTTTGGAAACGATCAGCCTCCAGCCCAACCAGATAATGCCCACACCGATGGCGGCTTGAGGCAGGCGCCGCAGGAAATAGGCGATAAAGCTGTTTGAAAACCAGCTCAGTAAACCGAAGGTGTTGTTCCAGACCAACCACAGTCCCAGCACAATCAGCACCACCGCCAATGCAACAAGGCCGTTTTTTCCGAAACAAATCAAATCACTTGCATTATCCCAGATATAGCCGTCTCCCTCCTTTGCAAATTCTTCCGGAGACAGACTGCGCAGATTGTGGGTGTGGAGAAAGCTATAGAACCAGACAACGACGGACAGCAGACTTAAAACAGCCAGTCCGATTGCCACCGGAAGCAGCAGCAACAGCAGAAAGGTGATCAGCAGGCTGATTCCCTGCCGATAAAGACCGAAATACATCTCTCCGCATCCGGGAAACAGGGAAAGCAGGAAGGTAAAAAAACGATTTTTCTGATTATTCATTGTAACTTATTCCTCCAAAGGATTCATATTCAAGTGCATTGGATGCCTGATCCAGAGCATTGGAAAGATGCTGGGAGAACTGCCGGATCTGCTGGGAGAAGCCGCTGATGGACTCCGCCGCAGACTGCGCTTTCTGTCCGATCGATCCGGTGCTGAACAGAACTGTCAGACAGGCGGCGCAGCCAAGCCCCACCCGAACGCAGTAACGGTAAAATTGCTTTCGGGCATTTTTCTTTTTCTTCTCTGACTGCCTGCTCTCTCCTATTGTCTGACTGTCTTCTGTCATCCTGAGCGCAGCGGAGGATCTTTCCTCCGGATTCTTCCGTCCCTGCACTCCTTCCGAATGACAAATGAGATTTAAAGCGTTCTCCTTCAGGTCACGGGGTGCGGAGAGCAGACCGCCGCTTTCCGCCCGGTCGATCAGGCGCAGCAGCTCCTCATCGCTGAGATATTCTCTTGTGTTCATTGGATCTGCTCCTTTCGGATTTTTTTCTTCAGCAGTGCTTTCGCCCGATAGACACGGGTTTGAACCGTTTTCAGATTCTGCCCCGTTTGCGCGGCGATTTCTCCGAAGCTCATTTCCTCCACAAAGTACGCCAGCGCTGCAGAACGGTAAGGTTCCTTCAGCCCGGCGCAGGCAAGTCTGACCTCCTCCTGCACCTCATCCTCCAGCACCTTTCGTTCCGGGTCGGGCGCTTCATCGGGCAAGGTCAGCATTGCCTCTTCCCCATCCGGGAGAACCTGCATCCGCTGGCGGCGCAGGTAATCGGTGCATTTGTTGGCGGCAATCCGGCACAGCCATGCCTTTTCGTTTGCCCCGTCAAATCGATCCAGGGCAAGATAGGCGGCCAGAAAGGTTTCCTGCGCCAGATCCTGCGCCTGAAAGTAGTTGTTCACCATCCGATAGCACACGGAGAAGACCAGATCCTGATAGCGGTCGATGAGTTGTTCTATTGTAGCAGCGATGGTCGACCGCCTCCTCTCCTGAGATGCATCTTCACTCATTATAACGATGGACAGGGAAAATTGTCTTCAAGTTTTTTAGAGATTTTGAGGTTTGCCCCCCCCGGCGCAGAAACGATCAGGATTGTCATCCTGAGGAGCAGAGTGACGAAGGATCTTATTGCTTAGACTTCTACTATTCGCATGGTGGTTGTAGAAGCTGGTGTTTTAAGATTCTTCGCTTCGCTCAGAATGACAGGAGCGGAGTGCTCAGAATGACAGACCTGATAAATTGCCGAAACCTGCTACGACCCCTCCGCCTCACATTCGTTCGGCACCTCCTTCCCCTTTGCTCTGCGGCCATTTCCCCACGCTGTGGGGAATCGCCCCCAGGGGGAAGCCTCTCTTCTCAAAACCGAAAAAACCACCCCCCGGCTCACGCCGGAGGGTGGTAATCAAATATATTATGCCGTCAATCAGATGTAGAACAGCTTCTCGGCCTCGCGGCGCAGCTCCGCGCGGTCCTCGGGATGAGCGATGGAGATCAGCTTTTCAGTGCGCTCCTTCACGCTGCAGCCCCGCAGCTGCACAACGCCGTACTCGGTGACGATGTAGTCCACATAGTTACGGGGAATGGTAACCACAGCGCCCTGGGTCAGCATGGGCTTGATCTTGGGCATACCCTTCTTGCTGCGGCTGGCAAAGGCCAGAATGCCGCGGCCGCCCTTGGAGTGCAATGCACCGTAGGCGAAGCAGAAGCCTCCGCCGGAGCCGGAGTGCTGACGGGGACCGATGGACTCGGAGCAGACCTGACCGGTCAGATCCATTTCCAGAATGGTGTTGATGGACACCATGTTGTCATTCTGCATGATGGTCATGGGGTTCACGCCGTAGCTGCCGGGCACGATACGGAGAGTGGGAGTGGCAGACATGGTGTCGTACAAAGCCCGGTCGCCGCCGGCGAAGGAGCCCACGTGGACACCCTTATAGTAGTTCTTCCGCTCGCCGGTGATAATGCCACGGCGGATCATCTCGCCCATGGAGGAGGTGAACATCTCGGTGTGCAGACCCAGATCATGCTTGTCCATCAGGTGACGGGCAACGGCATCCGGCAGAGAGCCAATGCCCAGCTGGATGGTGTCGCCGTCGTGAACCAGCTCACTGACCAGACCGCCGATGGTGTCTTCCACTTCGGTGGCTTCCATGGCAGGAATCTCGGTCAGAGGTTCGTCTACTTCATACAGGCAGGTGACGTCATTGATGTCGATCTCCAGACCGCCCTTGACGCGAACCTGCTGGGGGTTGACCTCCAGAATGATGCGGTGATCCTGGCTTGCCAGAACAGCGGCGTAGGTCTCGGTTTCCCACATCATGCACAGGCCGACCTGGAACTTGCCGTTCTCGTCCATGGGAGTGACCTGAGCCACAAACACATTTGGGGGACGATGCTGGCAGACAAAGCCGGGGAAGTCAGGCAGGTCGGTGACGATCATAGAGCAGTTCAGCTTCTTGTGACCCTCACCCCAGCCGGGACCGTAGAAGAATCCGCCGGTGTTGATATGGCCGTTCATGCCGTCGCCGGTGACGAACTCATAGTTGCCGGTACGGGGCTTGACCACAGACACGTTCTCCACCCGAGGGGCGATCTTGTGCAGGTTCTGGGCAAAGATTTTGGGCTCGTTGCAGTCGCCGGCAAAGCAGACGTTGTCGTTGCTGCGAATGAAGCCCAGAGCATCGTCCAGAGAGACCTTCTTGCTCTCATACAATTGCTTGAAATCCATTGGTATTCCTCCTAGTGAAACATAATGTGGATTTGTTTTTAGAATCTTTCTGCCGATCCGACAGAAGCTGCGAATCGATCAACAGAGTTTACTGACTCAACTTGAGCAGCAGCTGTTTCAGCGTGCCGCACTCCTCCTCGGTCAGGACAGCGGTCAGTTCCCGGTCGGTGTCCACGATAATGCGGCGAAACTCCTCTGCCTGCTCCCGCCCTTTTTCGGTGGTGCGCAGGGCATAACTGCGGGCATCCTCCGGATCGTGGGTGCGCTCCAGCAACCCCAGCTTTTCCAGTCCTGTGATCAATTTGGTTACCCCGGGATTGCTCAGCTGAGTGAAGCGCTCAATGGCCCGCTGGTTTACCGTCCGCCGGTCTTCCCAGTCGGCAACATACACCAGACTCATCGCCTGATACATGCTCACCCCATAGTTCTCCAACGCGCGGGAGTTGGTTCGGTTGAGGAGAAAGTCAGCTCGATGTACCAGGTGGCACACCGTCTCCCTCAGGTTGACGGGCGTCTCTGCCACGGGCTCACCTTCTTTCTGAAATATAACCGTTTATATAACCGGTTATATATTTATTATAGCAGGTGATATCGGGATGTCAATAGATTTTTTGGAATCGTTGGGATTTCGGGGCTGTCTATTCTGTCGCAGAGACAATCCGGATTGTCATCCTGAGGAGCAACAGCGACGAAGGATCTTATTGCTTAGACTTCTACTATTCGCACGGCGGTTGTAGAAATTGGTGTTTTAAGATTCTTCGCTTCGCTCAGAATGACAGGAGTGGAGTGCTCAGAATGACAGGAGTGGAGTGCTCAGAATAACAGACCTGATAAATTGCCGAAACCTGCTGCAACCCCTCTGGTTGAGCGCCGCTGACAGCTTCCCACCCCGAAAAAAAGAGCCACCCGCAGGTGGCTCTTTTCTCAGCTCTAAATTTGAAACTCAGACCTTCAGGGACTCCAGATCGCCTTCCATGGGCTTCAGATCGGGATCGATGATCAGAGTAGCCTCGGTGACAGCCTGGATGGCCTTCACGGCCTCCTCAGCGGTGCCCAGCTCGGGGTTGTACTCCTTCAGCACGATGCCCTGGCCCTTGACAACCTTCATCACGCCCATCTCGGTGATGATGTCGGTGACGCAGTGGGAAGCGGTCAGAGGAAGCTTGCACTTCTTCAGGATCTTGGCGTTGCCCTTAGCGGTGTGAGCCATGGCGACGATAACTTCCTTCGCACCGTTGCACAGGTCCATAGCGCCGCCCATACCGGCCATGCTCTTGCCGGGGATGATCCAGTTGGCCAGGTTGCCTTCCTCATCGACCTCCATGCAGCCCAGAACGACAGCGTCCACATGGCCGCCGCGGATCAGGCCGAAGTTGGTAGCGGAGTCGGTGAAGCTGCCGCCGAAAGCGACGGAAGCGGGAGAACCGCCGGCGTCAACCACGTTCATGGGATCATAGTTTGCGTCGCCGGGCACGGGAGTTGCGCCCTGACCGACAATACCCAGCTCAGCGTCGATGCAGATCTTGACGCCCTCGGGCAGATACTTGGTGCACAGAGTGGGCAGACCCACGCCCAGATTGACGACAAAGCCGTCCTTCAGCTCGTTGGCAACGCGGCGAGCAATGTAATCCTTTACATACTTCTTTTCCATTACTTCTGCACCTCCACGATGTAATCGACCAGAATGCCGGGAGTCACGACATCCTCAGGCAGGATCTCGCCCACCTCGACGACCTGCTCTGCCTCGACGATGACGTGCTTTGCAGCAGCAGCCATGTAAGGAGCAAAGTTGCGGCCGGTGCCCTTGTACCAGACATTGCCCAGCTTGTCTACCTTAGCGCCCTTGATGATGGCCCAGTCAGCGGTGACGGGCTTCATCAGCAGGTAGTCCTTGCCTTCGATGGTCTGACGACCAATGCAGAAGGGGGACTCCTCCACCAGAGTGTCCACACCGGTGGGAGTGACAACAGCGCCCAGACCGTAGCCGCCGGCGCGGATCATCTCAGCCAGAGAGCCCTGGGGAACCAGGTCAACGTTCAGCTCGCCGGCAGCCTGCATCTTCTGTGCCTCGGGGTTGGTGCCCAGATGGGAGCCGAGGTAGCCATCGACCTGGCCGTTCTTGATGAGCTTTGCCCAGGAATAATAGTCGTCGCCGTCGGGGCCGTTCAGCTTGGAAGAGTCGTTCATGATCAGACGCAGACCCTTCACGTCGGTCTTGGACAGCTCGTCGATGACCTGCAGAGCAGAACCGCAGCCCACGAAGCCGCTCAGCATAACGCTTGCGCCATCGGGGATCAGAGCGGCAGCCTCTTTGGCCGTAATGAATTTTGGATTCAGGGACATTGAGATTACCTCCTATATTTCCAAATGTGATTAAGTCTCTAATCAATTGAAATTGTATAACTGTGTTAAAGAATTGTCAAGCTGTTTCCGAAGTTGCCGGCGCCGGTGTTGGTTGTCTTCCTCTGTCATCCTGAGTGCTCCCTTCTATATGTCATCCTGAGCGTAGCGAAGGATCTTACCGCACCAACTGCGGCAATTGCCGTGTTATCGATAGAAAAAAGATTCTTCGTCGGCTAACGCCTCCTCAGAATGACAAGGTTAGTTGTCAGCCGGAGCGTTCCCTTCTATTGTCATCCTGAGCGCAGCGAAGGATCTTACCGCACCAACTGCGGCAATTGCCGTGTTATCGATAGGAAAAAGATTCTTCGTCGGCTAACGCCTCCTCAGAATGACAAGGTTAGTTGTCAGCCGGAGCGTTCCCTTCTATTGTCATCCTGAGCGCAGCGAAGGATCTTACTGCATCAACTGCGGCAATTGCCGTGTTATCGATAGGAAAAAGATTCTTCGTCGGCTGACGCCTCCTCAGAATGACAGTAAAAGAAAGCCTCCTCAGAATGACAAGGTTAGTTGTCAGCCGGAGCATTTCCTTTCGCCATAAAAAACAGCTGCCCGCAAAAAGCAGGCAGCTGATGAAAACGTTCCACAGATCCTGTGGAGAATTCTTATTCGCTTTTCGGTGCTCCGCCGCTGCCGCCGCCGGGCTTACCGGTGCGGTGACGGGAACGGTGATGCCGGGGCTTTCCGCCGCCGGAAGGGGTTCCCTGCTCGGGTTTTTCCCGCCGTTCCGGCTTTGCCGGCCGATCTCCCTGCTCCGCCTTTCCCTTTTGCGGAGGGGCAGGACGCTCTCCCCGATTGCGGGGTCTGGAATGAGAACGGCGAGGCTTTTCCTCCGGCTTCCCTTCCTCCGGTTTTTCCGGCGTCGGTTCGGCCTCTGAGACCGGTTCGGTCTGCTTCGGCTCTTCCGGTTTTGCCGGTGCCGGCTTGGGCGGTGCGCTCCGCAGAGGACGCTGAGGGCGATCTTCCCGTTCCGGCAGTTCGTAGCCCTCCGGCCGCTTGCCCTTTCCGGAACGGATCACCTTTAAATCAGCGCAGTTATAGATCTGCGGGTTCTCCGGATCATTGTCCAACCGCACCTTCGCCTGCTCCCGCAGGAGGTAAACATAGGTGACTGTTCCCACACCGTCGGGCGTTTCCACCAGACTTTCCTGCTTCGGCACTCGATGGAGCAGATCCTCATAGGCATCCTGCTCGTATTTCAGGCAGCACATCAATCGGCCGCAGGCGCCGGAAATTTTAGTGGGATTCAGGGACAGATTCTGAGTCTTTGCCATTTTGATGGACACGGGATGGAAATCCTCCAGAAACGCGTTGCAGCAGTAGGGTCGGCCGCAGACACCCAGTCCTCCCAACATTTTTGCCTCGTCCCGCACGCCGATCTGCCGCAGCTCGATGCGGGTGTGGAACACGCTGGCCAGATCCCGCACCAGCTCACGAAAGTCCACCCGTCCGTCAGAGGTGAAGAAAAAGAGGATCTTGCTGCCGTCAAAATTGTATTCCACGTCCACCAGCTTCATGTCCAGTCCGTGGTCGGCAATCTTCTTCTGGCAGATGTCAAAGGCTTTCTTTTCCTTCTCGTGGTTTTTCTCCACGTTCTCCAGATCCTCCGGCGTTGCAATCCGAACCACCGGCCGCAGGGGAGAAACCAGTTCCATCTCGTCGATCAGATGATTGCCCTCCACACAGGTGCCGAATTCCGTGCCGCGGCTGGTTTCGATGATCACCTGATCGCCGGCGGCAACCTGATTGCCATCGGGGTTGAAATAATATGCTTTTCCGCCCTCTTTAAAGCGGACACTGATAATTTCTGTCATAAAAACCTCCGTTTTGGGGTTTGTGTGTATTACACCTGCGTTGCCAGCCAGCCCAGCTGATTGCCGCCGGTGACATTAAAGCGGCTCATGTCCCCCGCTTTGCGGACGACCTCCCCCAGCCGCAGCAGCTCCGCCCGGCTTTTGCTGTCTGCCAGAAGCCGGCTTTCCTCTGCCGGAAACTGCCCCTTCACGCTGCCGATTACCGCGCCGTCCAACAGACGGGCAAGAGAGGAAAAGAAGGCTTCCATGGTGGGTTTATCTGCTCCGCCAACCTCCATGCGCACCAGAAATTCGCACCGGGCCAGCTCATCTCCCTGAGCAAGACAGCGGGCAAACCCCTTTGCATTTTCGTCCAACGTTCCTTCTTCCGCCTCGGCGGTGTGGAGCAGTACGCAGCGGGAACGAATGGTTTCCAGCAGTGCCCCTGCTGACTCCGTCAACAGCAGAAACGCGGCATGCTTCGGTCCCTCTTCCAGGGTTTTCAGCAGGGCATTTTGCGCCGAGTCGTTCATGGTGTGGGCATTGTCGATGATATAAACCTTGTTTCGCGCCTCGTTGGGGACAATGAAGGCGTCGGTGCGCAGGGCGCGGATGGGGTCTACCTTCACCATTCCCCCGATGTCCTTTTCCGCCATAAACCGTTCCACCGGAATGATGTCCGGATGAATCCCCTGCTGAGCCTTGCGGCAGTCCCGACAGACTCCGCAGGGCCGCTGTTCCTCGGGGGCAGAACACACCAGCGCCATCGCCAGCTCCAGCGCCTTGCGCTTTCGCTGCTCCTGTCCGCCGGCAATGATGGTGGCTTGAAATGGAGTGGTGGCCATAGGCAGTTCCTTTCTTTGGATTTTATTTTCCGGCGAAACGAACCTTACTTTTCTTTATTTCACCGTTAAAATCGCGCTATTATTATCATAACATAATCTTTCCAGATAGGCTATTGTTTTTTTCGTGATCCGTTCGCCGGGGGCAACCACCGGAACACCGGGGGGATAGGGCGCAATCGGTTGGGCGGCAATCGCCCCCTCCGCGTCCGTCAGCCGCCGGGATTTTTGGGCTGCAAACCGCGCCTGTCGGGGAGAAAGCACTGTCTCCGGAAGAGGCGGTGCCGGCAGATCCGCCGGGGCTGCCCCTTTTCCGAAAAGTCCAAGCCGATCCAACGCCTGACGGAAACGGGCAAAATCCTCATCGGAATCCGAGGCGGTGAAAATACACACGACATGGCAGCGATCGCTCATCTCCACATACACGTTCTGCTCCTCCAGCGCCGCCGCCAGTATTTTTCCATTCTCCACCTGCAGCACCACCCGGCAGGGGTCCAGTTGAGCCCCTTCCATCGGAAGGCAGGGATAATCCTTTCGCAATTCACTGCACCGTTTTGCCACTCTATTCCACTGGCTTCGGCTGTCCCACAGCCAGGGCCGCAGCCTGTCCAGTGCCGCCAGCATGACAAAACTGGGGGAAGTGGTGCTGGTAAGGGCGCTAGCCTGCCGCAATTCTTCCAGAGAAACTCCGTTTGCAAACACCACCGCAGTCTGTCCCGGTGCGGCAAGCGTCTTGTGGGCAGAAACGGTCACTCCGTCGCAGGCGGCATAGGGATTGTGCCCCAGCAGACAGTTGTTCTTCTCCGGCAGCACCAACGGCAGGTGGGCACCGTGGGCGCCGTCCACAATCAGCTTTGCGCCGTGGGCATGGCAGATTGCGGCAATCCCGGTGACATCGGAAAGCACGCCGTAATACGTCGGGGAGGTAATGACCACAGCGGTGATATCCGGATGATCTTTTAAATGTTTTTCCACAGTTTCTGGGGATAATCCCCCGGTAACCGCACCATCCTCCTGCCATGGACGCTCCAGCCACAGGGGGTGCAGGTCAAATAATGCACAGGCGTTGTGGATGCTCCGGTGACTGACCCGATCGATCAGCACCCGATCCCCCGGACGGGTGAAGAGGGTCAGCAGGGTGAAAATGCCCTGCGTCGAACCGCCGGTGGCAAAAAAGGCGGTGTCCATGCCCCAGTCCCAGGCCCACAGCCGTTGAGCATCCTCCAACCAGTCATTGCCGCCGTAAAGGTCGCCGGTGGGAGTCAGCTCGGTGAAATCCAACGGTGCAAGGGAATTCCACTCCTCCATGGGCAGAGGCTTTCCCTTGTGACCGGGCATGCACAGCCGCAGAGGTTCTTGTCTGGCAAACTCCACGAGGGAGTCGTAAAAATTCGTGTTGGACATGGGAATCTTCCTTTCTATGGAACCTTCTCTGTCATTTTGAGGAATCGCTCTCTTTTTGTCATTCTGAGGAGCGCAGCGACGAAGAATCTTTTCTACCGATAACATGGCAATTTCCTTAGTTACTGCAATAAGATCCTTCGCTGCGCTCAGGATGACAGGAGAAGGAAATGCTCTGGATGACAGCAGAAGAAAACGCTTCAGATGACAACCAACCCTGTCATTCTGAACTTCTCCCCTCTTGTCATTC
>CAVLAO010000059.1:0-5813 GCA_963660915.1 Bacteroides sp. CAG:927
TTCGCAGCGGATTTGTGGGGAAAAAGAACCGTCAAAGCCCGCAGACGCAATTGTGCGGTGTTGCCTTGAGAAAATTAGCAAACGCCCTGCGCCAGCATAGCATCGGCAACCTTCAGGAAGCCTGCGATGTTTGCGCCGGCCTGAATGTCACCGGTCATGCCGTATTTTTCGGCAGCTTCGGCGCAGGCGGCATAGATGGACTCCATGATGCCCTTGAGCTTTGCATCCACCTCTTCAAAGGTCCAACTCAGGCGCTCGGAGTTCTGGCTCATCTCCAGACCGGAGGTGGCAACGCCGCCGGCGTTGGAAGCCTTACCGGGACTGTACAGGAGTCCGGTGCCCTTGATGATGGAAATGGCCTCAGGGGTGCAGGGCATGTTAGCGCCCTCAAATACGCCCATTGCGCCGCCGGCAACAATTCTCTTTGCAGCTTCGGCGTCGATTTCGTTCTGGGTCGCGCAGGGGAGAATAATGTCGGCAGGAACGCCCCAAATACCGCTGCAGCCCTCCGAATATGTTGCGGTGGGTACATAGTCAAGATAAGTCTTGATCCGGGCGCGCTTGACCTCCTTGATCTCCTGAATGATTTTGTAGTCAATGCCGTTCTCGTCTACGATGTAGCCGTTGGAGTCGTACATGGCGATGACCTTGCCGCCAAGCTCCGTTGCCTTCTGGTTGGCATAGATGGCAACGTTGCCGGAGCCGGAGACAATCACGCGCTTGCCCTCAAAGCTGGTGCCATTGGCGCGGAGATAAGCATCGGCAAAATAGCAAAGACCGTAGCCGGTTGCCTGCGTGCGGGCAAGAGAACCGCCATAGCTCAGTCCCTTGCCGGTGAGCACGCCGGTCCACTCGTTGCGAAGACGCTTATACTGACCGAACAGATAGCCGATTTCACGTGCGCCAACGCCGATGTCACCGGCAGGAACATCGGTGTCTGCACCGATGTGGCGGTAGAGCTCGGTCATAAAGCTCTGGCAGAAACGCATGACCTCCATATCAGACTTGCCCTTGGGGTCAAAGTCGGAGCCGCCCTTACCGCCGCCCATGGGCAGTGTGGTGAGGGCATTCTTAAACACCTGCTCAAAGCCCAGAAACTTGATGATGGAGAGATTTACATTGTCTCGGAACCGCAGACCTCCCTTGTAGGGACCGATGGCGGAATTGAACTGCACGCGGTAACCGCGGTTGACCTGAACCTTGCCGGAGTCATCAACCCATGGAACACGGAACATGATGATGCGCTCGGGTTCCACAATGCGTCCGATGATGTTTTGCTGTTCGTAACGAGGGTCGGCATCCACAACGGGCACCAGAGTTTCCAGTACCTCATGGACAGCTTCGAGGAACTCATGCTGTTCGGCGTAACGGCCAGCCAGATCCTCATAGACGCTGTTTAGATAAGCGTTTTTGATAGACATAAAAACATTCCTTCCTTTTCCAAAACATGACACTGGAGCCATAGGACATCCAGGTCATTACTTCAAAGAAAGAAGAAATGCCCCTCTTGTCAAAGACCCCATTGCCTTTGTGGGGTCATTATATCGCAAAGTGAATGAATATGCAACGAAAAATTCACACGATCCAAAAAAGAACTGAATTATGCAAAAATGTGCCTGAATATGAAATAAGTTGCGAATCAAGCTGCAAAATTGCAACTTGATTCGCAACTTTTCCTTCATTTAATCGTCGTCTACTGCAGCGGCAGTGTAATGTACACCGGTTCCGGTCGCAAATGGTTTGTCTTCATGATCATCTTGCCAAGCGATTGCACCGACATAGGCCATATTTTTTCCGGCGTGAATCGCCGTGGCACGGACGAAAATCTCTTTTCCAATCAAAGCGGGCCTCGGATAGGATAACTGGATAGAGACAGCAGGATTTTGTTTTTGTCCTGCATAATACCAGGCTAACGCATTGATAGCCATGCTGATTGCTTCTGCAATCACTCCTCCATGCACAGCACCTCCAGGGTTGCGCATCCAATTTTCTGTATGAAAAGAAAAAACAAGGCTTTTTGCTTTTTCGTCGCAAGAGATCAACTTTGGTTCCATTTGTCCGCTGAACGTATGAGGCGACTCCAAAGGAATTCGCTGTGTAAACCATTCCATAGTCTCTTGCATTGTTGCGTCCTTTGTCAATTCCATGGTCGGACAGACTCCTTTAAATTTTAAAATATTACTGTTCATATTTTAACATGATGGAAGAAAAAAGAAAAGAGGAAAAAAGTCTTTACATTAGTAATTTAGTGTGCTAATATACTACAGTAAACAAATCCTTGGGAGGAAAAGAAAAATGAAGAAGTTGACAAAATCTTGTGCTTTTCTATTGGCAATTGCGATGGTGTTTGCACTTGCATCCTGCGGCAGCAGTTCTGCTTCAAGTGCGGCAAACAGTACATCGTCTGCTGCAAAGAGTGAGTCCAGCGAGAGCGATCTGGCCTACGTTCAGGGGAAGGGCAAGCTGGTTGTAGGTATCACAGATTTTGAGCCGATGGATTATATGGATGCCAGTGGCAATTGGATTGGCTTTGATGCGGACATGGCAACTGCGTTTGCCGAGAGTTTGGGCGTTGATGTTGAATTTGTTGAAATCAACTGGGACAATAAGATTCTTGAGCTGAATAACAGCAGCATTGACTGCGTATGGAATGGCATGACCCTGACGGATGAGGTTACCAGCTCCATGGAGTGCTCCAATGCGTATATGAATAACACTCAGGTTGTTGTTGTAAACAAGGAAGACAAGGATTTGAATACGGTTGAGTCTCTGGCTCAGTTGTCCTTCGCGGTTGAGTCTGGAAGTGCCGGTCAGGATATGGCAGAAAAGTTTGATTTTAATTTTACTCCGGTTACAGCACAGGCAGACGCTTTGATGGAAGTTGCATCCGGTACATCTGATGCTGCAATCATTGATTCGCTGATGGCTGGAGCTATGGTAGGTGAGGGAACTGGCTATCCCGATCTGGTGTATACTATCTCTCTGAATGCAGATGAAGGCGAGCGGTATGGCGTTGGTTTCCGTAAGGGATCCGATTTGGCAGAGGCACTGAATAAGTTCTTTGCTGATTCCTATAAGGATGGTTCTATGCAGAAGTGCGCTGAGACCTACGGTGTGCAGGCTGCACTGATTGAACAGTAATTCAGGCAAATCAAAAATAATGCAAAACAGAGGGCGGGATCGTTCTCTGTTTTGCCTGTTTCTCAGAAAATAAAAAGTGAAGTTAGGTGAGTCCATGGAATTGATAATACAACAATTTCCAATTGTAATTCGAGCTTTAAATGTTGGCTTCCTGCAAACCCTGAAGCTCTTTTTTGTAACGCTGATCGGAGCTATCCCGTTGGGGATGATTATTGCATTGGGATCAGGCTCTCGGCTAAAACCACTGAGTTGGATTTGTCGCGTGATTGTTTGGATCGTACGGGGAACGCCGTTAATGATCCAGTTACTGATCATTTATTATTTCCCGGGATTGGTATTAAAAAACAATATTTGGGGCAGTGGAGAGGCCGGTCGGTTTACAGCCTCTGCAATTTCTTTTATCATAAACTATGCCTGCTATTTTTCTGAAATTTATCGTGGAGGAATTCAGAGCATCCCAAAAGGCCAGCGCGAAGCCGGACTGGTTCTCGGCATGAAAAAAACGCAGATTTTCTTCCATGTTACCTTGCTTCAAATGATTCAGCGGATTGTTCCTCCTATGTCGAACGAAATTATCACCCTTGTAAAGGACACATCTCTGGCACGTATTATTGCCTTGCAGGAAATCATCTGGGCCGGTCAGGCTTTTATGAAGGGATCACAGGGAATTTCCGGTGCCATTTGGCCGCTGTTTTTTACTGCAATATATTATCTTGTTTTTACAGCTGTTCTGACGCTTTTGCTCGGTCAGTTGGAGAAAAAACTGGCCATCTATCGCTGAGGGGATGAATACAATGCCGATTCTTGAAGTAGAAAATATCACAAAATCATTTGATAAACTTGAGGTGCTGAAAGGAATCAGCTTTTCTCTGGAAAAGGGACAAGTTGTTTCCATTATCGGTTCCTCCGGCAGCGGTAAGACGACGTTGCTGCGTTGCATTAATATGTTGGAAAAGCCGACAGGCGGTAGAGTTAAGGTAAATGGTGAAGTCATCTTTGATGCGACTGATCCGTCTACACAGCGAGAACGGGAGATGCGAAAGAAGAGATTGCACTTTGGATTTGTATTTCAGTCGTTTAATCTCTTTCCGCAATACACGGTACTGAAGAATGTGATGCTGGCTCCGGAGCTTGCGGCGAAAGAAAGAAGCGATTACAAGCAGCAGCATAAACAGATCCAAGAGCAGATCGAAGCTGAGGCAAAAGAGTTTTTGGCGTCTGTCGGATTGAGTGATAAATTGAGTTATTATCCAAGTCAGCTTTCCGGAGGTCAACAACAGCGAGTAGCAATTGCCAGGGCATTGGCGATGAAACCGGACATACTTTGCTTTGACGAGCCAACATCTGCATTAGACCCGGAGCTAACAGGTGAAGTTTTAAAGGTCATTCGCTCACTGGCTGATCAAAAGACAACTATGGTGATCGTGACGCATGAAATGGCTTTTGCTCGTGACGTCGCAGATCAAGTTGTGTTCATGGATGGCGGTGTAATTGTAGAACAGGGTGCGGCTCAGGAAATTATCAATCATCCGAAAGAGGAGAGAACACGTCAATTCCTATCCCGGTTTAGCGAAAATCAGTAATAAGAAGTGGGATCAGACATAATGTCCGATCCCACTCTTTTGGTTTTCAACGTCTTCCACCGGCGTGTTGTACGACCTTCAATCGTGCCATAGCACGACTCAGGGCGGCTTCGGCATTGGCAACAGCACGCGCATCTTCGTGAGCGCGAATGGTGGCTTCGGCGCGCTCTGCAGCGTCTTTTGCACGTATTTCATCGATTTCAGAAGCTAATTCTGCAAAATCCACTAAAATCGTTACTTTATCACCAGCTACGCGCGCTAAGCCGTCACCCACAGCTAATACCTTGGTTTCACCGTTTACGGTAAATCGGAGTTCACCAGAAGTGACAGCAAAAACAGTCGGTACGTGGCCGGCCAAAATACCAATCATGCCATCCAGCGTTGTAAATACCAAAGATTCACAAGGCCCTGTATAGAAATCGCGGCGGATAGCGGAGATCCGCAGATTGAAAGTTTTCATGCTGCTTCCTCCGTCAATCCTTAATTCTGAGCGGCGAGGGTTTCAGCCTTCTTCTTTACGTCATCAATTGTACCTACGTTAAAGAAAGCAAGCTCAGGATACTCGTCCATTTCGCCGTTGATAATTGCCTTGAATCCAGCTACAGTATCTGCAACAGGCACATACACACCCTTTACACCGGTGAAGTTTTCAGCAACGTGGAAAGGCTGAGAAAGAAAACGCTGAATCTTACGAGCCCGGCTGACAGTCAGTTTATCATCTTCATCCAATTCTTCCATGCCCAGAATGGCGATGATATCCTGCAATTCTTCGTAACGCTGAAGAACTGCCTGAACTTGACGGGCAACAGTATAATGCTCCGTACCAACGACATCGGCCTCCAGAATACGGGAAGTTGACTCCAGGGGATCGACAGCAGGATAGATGCCTTGCTCGCTGATTTTACGGCTTAAAACGGTCGTTGCATCCAGGTGAGCAAAGGTAGTGGCCGGCGCAGGGTCAGTCAAGTCATCTGCAGGGACATAGACGGCCTGAACGGAGGTGATAGAACCGTTACGCGTGGAAGCAATCCGTTCCTGCAATTCACCCATTTCATTGGCCAGCGTTGGCTGATAACCAACTGCAGAAGG
>CAVLAO010000059.1:5823-10863 GCA_963660915.1 Bacteroides sp. CAG:927
GCGGAAATATTCAGCCATAGTTAGACCGGTCATAGCGACGCGCATACGAGCTCCTGGCGGTTCGTTCATCTGACCAAAAACCAGAGCTGTCTTTTTGATAACGCCTGATTCTGTCATTTCGCACCAAAGGTCATTACCCTCGCGGGTACGTTCACCTACACCGGTGAAAATGGAATAACCGCCGTGTTCCTGCGCAACATTAGTAATCAGCTCCTGAATTAGAACCGTCTTGCCAACACCAGCGCCGCCAAACAAGCCGATTTTACCGCCCTTTGCATAGGGACAAAGAAGATCAATTACTTTAATGCCGGTCTCAAGAATTTCCACGGCAGGGCTTTGATCCGCAAAAGAAGGCGCATCACGGTGAATAGGCCAACGCAAAGCGTCAGAAGGGATTTCCTCACCACCGTCGATGGTATCACCCAGCACATTGAACATGCGGCCCAGTGTCTGGTCGCCCACAGGAACCCTGATCGGTGCGCCGGTTGCAGTGACGATCATGTCTCTGGCAAGGCCTTCTGCCGCATCCAACAGGATGCAGCGGACAACATGACCGCCCATATGCTTGGACACTTCCATGACCAGCTTTCTCCCCTGCAGCTCAACAGTCAGTGCCTCTTTAATGCGGGGGAGGTAGTCGCCATCAAAAGCGACATCTACAACAGGTCCGATGACCTGTGAGATTTTTCCTTGTTTCATTCGTACCTCCTGTTACTCCTGAGCAGCTGCACCGCTGACTACTTCGGTGATCTGAGTGGTGATGGCAGCCTGACGAATGCGATTGTATTCCAAAGAAAGCGCGCTGACAATATCTTTGGCATTCTTTGTAGCGCTATCCATGGCAGACATACGTGCATTCTGCTCAGCGGCATAAGACTCTACCATGGTACCGTAGAGCATGCCTTTGACATAGTTTGGAATGACCTTCCTCAGCACAGCAGAAGGGGAGGGGTCATAATTTTCGATATAGATATCCTTCTCATCTACGCCTCGATCAGGAAACATATTGCCGCGCAAGGGGAGAAGCTGTATCATCCGAGTTTCAGCGGTCAGCGCATTCAGCATCTCGGTATATACCACATGCACAGCGTCTAACTCTCCGCTTAGAAACAGGTCAATCACGTGATCAGCTAAATCTCGTGCACGCCATAGACTTGGCGTACCGGCGGCAAAGCAGTAATCTTCATCAATCTGAAAGCGAAGTTCCGGATGCCGATCAAAATACTTATGACCGGATTGACCAATACAGAAGATCAAATCGTTGTCGTGTTTTTTCAATTCCTCTTCCGCGGTACGGCACACATTGTGGTTATATGCACCGGCCAAACCGCGATCCGAGGTAATGATGATATAGCCGTGGCGAATCTTATCCTCCGGAATGTCGCGGTCAGTAGCAAAAAAACGTTCATTATTCAAATCGGTATGAATGATAATTTTGCTGATTGCCCGCTGGAGAGAAACAAAGTATGGCTCTGTTTCCTCCAGCGTTTTGCGCGCTTTCTTTAGCTTAGAAGAGGCCATCAAATACATGGCATTGGTAATTTTCATAGTCTTCTGCACGCTGCTGATCCGGTTTCGGATATCTCTCATGCTTTCCATGAAATCACCTGCTCTTATACTGCTTTATGGCTTCAAGAATACTGATTTTCAGCGCGTCAGAAAGCTTGCCGGTTGATTCAATTTCCTGAATATACTCTGCATGTTCATCCTGAATAAACTGGAACAATCCGTCTTTGAATTCTTCCATTTTATCGGCAGGTACATCTACAAGCAAACGTTCGTTGGCAGCACAGAGAAGAATTACCTGTTTTGCTGCGCTCAAAGGATGGTAGAGTGGCTGTTTCAACAACTGATACAAACTCTTACCGTAGGCAAGCATATTCCGCGTTGCATCATCCAAATCGGAGCTGAACTGAGTGAAAGACTCCATTTCACGATACTGCGCCAGATCAATACGCAACGTACCGGCAACACTCTTCATAGCTTTGATTTGAGCCTTACCACCGACACGAGACACGGAAAGACCAACATTGACTGCCGGACGCTGACCGGCATGGAACAACTCTGTTTCCAGGAAAATCTGACCATCGGTGATGGAAATCACGTTTGTCGGAATATAGGAGGAAACATCACCGGCCTGAGTCTCAATGATGGGAAGTGCAGTCATAGAACCGCCGCCGAACTTTTCATCTCGACGGCAAGCACGTTCCAAAAGACGGGAATGAAGATAAAACACGTCGCCGGGATAAGCTTCACGTCCTGGAGGGCGCTTGAGCAGCAAAGAGATTGCACGATATGCCTGAGCGTGTTTACTCAGGTCATCATAGATGATCAGAACGTCCTTGCCATCATCCATGAAGTGTTCGCCAATGGCAGCGCCGGAATAGGGGGCAATGTACTGCAAAGTTGCAGAATCAGATGCAGTTGCTGAAACAACAATAGAATAATCCATTGCACCGTGCTGCTTCAGTGTGTTTACAATCTGAGCGATGGTGGAAGCTTTCTGACCGATGGCAACATAGATGCAGATAACGCCGTTACCCTTCTGATTTAGGATAGTATCAATTGCTAATGCAGTCTTACCAGTCTGACGGTCACCGATAATCAGTTCTCGTTGACCGCGACCGATGGGGAACATAGAGTCAATTGCCAGAATGCCGGTTTGCATTGGCTGGTTGACTTCTTTACGAGCGATGACACCAGGGGCCTTATGCTCAATGGGACGATAGTCCTCCGCTTTGATATCACCCAGCCCGTCAATGGGGGCGCCAAGGGCGTTTACCACACGACCAAGCATAGCGTCACCGGTCAGAATGCCAGCGGTTTTGCCTGTACGCATTACGCGACTGCCTTCTTTTACCGTCATGTCACTGCCGAAGAGGATAGCACCAATGCTGTCAGAACGGACATCCTGCACCATTCCTTTGACGCCGGAGTCGAAAACGATAATTTCACCATACGCAGCATGATCAATCCCGTCGATTACGGCGATACCATCGCCAACGGATTGTACAACACCGACTTCCTGATTCTTTGCCTCCAAGTCAAAATCATTGATCTCGGCACGCAAGATGGAAATAATGCTGTCAGTGCTACATTCTGGGACATCATTCAGCTTAGTTTTCAGCTGATCAAAACGACCCTGAGCACTCCAATCGAACTCTTCATTTCCGGCAATCAATTTGAAACCGCTGACAAGCGAAGGATCTTCAACCGTTTCAAAAATAATGTTGTCGCGATTATAGTGCTTGCATACAAACTGCTTGATGCCTGCAAGCTGCTCCTCTGTTGGAGGGGTGACATAACGAAGCGTTACATAAAAATCGCCGGAGCTTTTTCGCGATTGCGCGCTGACTTCAGCGCAAATGCTGTCAAAAAGGTTTACATCACCATTGTCGCACAAAAGCTTCAACAATTCCCGGACCGCTTGAGGAAAAACCTTGTCAATGACACTATGCTTTTTTTCCAGAGTGACAGTAGGATCGGACAACTGTTCTGCCAATGCCGGCACATCGTGAAAAATAGACTGTGTGTCCATCAATGTGCTGCGAGTGATACCAAGTGCAACACCCTGAGTAGCATATTCTAAGGCGGTTTTACTCATCAGAACCCCCCGCCTTCTTTAAAAATTCGTCGTACAGATCACTGCCTCCACTGACGGGAACACCTGCCACCTTTGCAGTTGCTGCGACAATGATATCGGAAATCTCACCCTGTGCCTGACGCAGAATTTCTGCCTTGCGCTTCTCTGCAGTTGCTTCTGCCTTGCGAACGATGCTGTCCGCGTTGGCATGTGCGTCTTCTACAATGCGGCTACTTTCTGCCTGAGCTTGCTTGCGCGCCTCAGCAACGGCAGCGGCCTTTTCAGACTCGATGTTTGCACGGAAGGTTTTGTGTTCCTCCACAAGAGATTCTGCCTCAACTTTTGCCTTGCTGGCTGCGGCAAGATCCGCGTCGATTGCAGCTTGACGTTCGGCCAAAATCTTGTGGACAGGCTTCCAGAGAAAGAAACGCACAGCGAGGCAGAGAACAAGGATATTGATAACCGTAAAGATCAAATTAATATCAAATCTGAGCACCTTTGTTACCTGCTTTCTTTTTAGGATACTCTCCTTATAAATTAGAGAACGAACAGAATCATCAGACTAATAACAAAACCGTAGATTGCGGTGGCTTCTGCCAGAGCGCAGCCCAGGATCATGGTGCTGTTGATTTTACCAGCTACCTCAGGTTGACGGGCGATTGCATCGCAAGCGTGAGCAGTAGCAATACCAATGCCGATGCCGGCACCTAAGCAACAGATAACGGCGATACCGGCGCCAATGGCCAGAATAGTACCAGTCATAATAATAATCTCCTTTTCATTTTATTAACTCAACAAAATAGATTTGATGGTGGGGGAGCTTAATCCTCAGCCACCTCGATGGCTTCTTTAATATACATGCCAGTCAGACAAACGAAAACATAAGCCTGAAGGATGCCATCAAAGAAGTCAAAATAAAGGCTTGCAACTGCAGGGATGAGTGCCTTGGTAACATGATCCAGTATTTCCATGATAACAAACGCACCCAGCACGTTGCCGAACAGTCGCATGCACAAAGACAGAGGGCGGGTAAACACATCCAGGATATTGAACGGCGCCACAATGGGCATTGGTTCAATAAAAGAATGAAGCCATCCTTTAGCACCCTTTGCGCGTATACCAGCTGCTTCTACCAGAATGATGCTCATAATGGCCAATGCACCGGTTACGACTAAAGACTTTGTTGGCGGCTTAAATCCAAACACACCAATGATGTTGGCAAAACCAAGGTACAGAAGGACAGTGACCAGATAGGGAACATAGCCCTTTCCGCGTTCACCGACAATCCCACCTACAACGCTTTCCAGCTTCGTCACAATGAATTCTGCTGCAGCCTGTCGCTTGGAAATGTGATCGACTCTGAGTTTGCTGCCCAGAATAATACACAGCAGTATAATGACTGCCATGACAATCCATGAGACAACGGTTGACTCAGAAACGCCGATGCCGTTTCCGAT
>CAVLAO010000060.1:0-10707 GCA_963660915.1 Bacteroides sp. CAG:927
TGAGATTGGTGTCAGGTTGGCGCAGCAGCTTTGGGGCGAAAAATACCAGGTAGTTATTGCCACCCATCTGGATAAGGAAAGCCACCTGCATAATCATTTTGTGGTCAATACAGTGTCCTTTCTGGATGGCATCAAATATCACCGCACGGAAAAGGACTATTACGATATGCAGAAGGCATCCGATAATCTGTGCCGGGAGTATGGCCTGTCGGTCATTGAAGAACCAAAGCGAGGAAAAGGCAAACAGTACGGTGAATGGAGAGCAGAGCAGGAAGGCCGACCGACCTGGCGTGGCATCGTCCGCTCCGAGATTGACGAAGCAATTCGGCAGTCGATGACGGAGCGCCAGTTTTTTGATAATCTCCGCAAACGCGGCTATGAAATCAAATTGGGCAAGGACATTTCTGTGCGGCCACCGGGCAAAGAGCGCTTTGTCCGTTTAGAACGAAATTTTGGTGAGCTTTATTCCTACGACGGGATCAAAAAGCGAATACTGGCACAGGTCAGCCGGGAACGTCCTTTGGTGGAGCCGGAACGTGCAACACATCATGCAAGGCTGCGTGGTGACATCAACGGCGCACGAAAGATTACCGGGTTCCGCGCATTGTATTTTCACTACTGTTATCTGCTTGGCATTTTTCCAAAGAATCAGCCCAGGCGAAACAAACGCCTCCATTTTCTTCTCCGAGAGGATTTGAGGAAACTGGATGCCATATCGGAAGAAACAAAGCTGCTTGTGCAAAATCACATTGATACTGCCGAGCAGCTTTCTTTCTATAAAGCGGGTCTGGAAACTAAAATCAAGGTCTTGACTGCTGACCGAAAGGTGCTGTACCGAAAACAGCGGACTGTATCGGTGAAATCAGATGACGAGCGGCTGTCAGCGGTCAAGGAGCAGATCACGGCGGTTTCCAGAGAGCTGGCTGCACTGCGAAGGGAGGTGAGATTATGTGACGATATTGCAGAGCGTTCCGGCGTAATTAAAGAGAAGTTGAAAACAGTCCGGGAGGACAAAGAATCTCAAGGAAAGGAGAACAAACGCGATGAACAATTCAGGCGACGCGGCGGAACAGGTCGTCAGGCTTAGTTTGGAGGGAACGGAGGTTGCCGTGAAACTTACGGGTTCCGCTGCCAAGAACATTGCTGCCGCCCTCTATGCAGTGCTGAAAAACCGGGATAAGAACAAAATCAAGGGCAGGCAGCGTCTTACGGCCATGCTGAAAAGCGGTAAGGAATTGAAGGTGTTTACCATCAGTGAGGAACATCTGAAGCAGTTTGCTACCGAAGCTAAGCGGTATGGTGTTGTTTACTGTGCCCTGCGCGGCAAGGAAAAGTCCGCAGATGGCATGGTGGATGTGATGGTTCGAGCTGAGGACGCTTCCAAGATCAACCGCATTGTAGAGCGATTCCATCTTGCTACCGTGGACACGGCATCTATCAAGCACGAGATTGAAAAGGCACGGGCTGAAAAAGGCAATGCGGATAAAAAGGCAACTCCCGATGCTCCTGAAAAGGGTCAGCCAGAAAAAAGTGAAGAAGATCAGTTGTTGGATGATTTGCTGGGTGCGCCCGTAAAAAGAGAGGAGGCTGCACCGGAAAACCCCTCTGCGGCGAGGATGGAAAAATCCCCTCCGTCCGCGCCTATCTCAAAGCCGCCAGAGAAAGCCGCCGAGGGTGCTGCTAAAACTGCCGAGCAGCGTCCTTCTGTCCGCAAGGAGCTGAGGGACATTCAGGCGAAACGCAAGCAGGAAGAAGCTGCTGTTCCAACCAAAGAACCGGAGCGTACCAAAAAGCCGGTAGAAAAATCACTCCAACACAAGCAGCCATCCCGGAAAAAGAAAAAAGCAAAGGAGAGATAAGCCATGAGTAATTTTGATGATATTTTTGAAGCAAGCGCCCCTCGTAAGAATCTAAGTGATCAGCCCTTTGACAAAGAAGCGTGGGCAGAGAAAAAGCAGGCGGAGCGGCAGGCAGTATATGACCTTGCGGATACTACGGCAGAAGCGATCAGTGCGGACGGCGGCAAGTTCCAGGCATATCTGGATGTGCAGACCCGGTTCAATCGGTATTCTGCCACCAATGCCCTGCTGATTCTGGCGCAGAAACCGGAAGCTGTACAGCTCAAAGATTTTGATGGTTGGAAAGATGCCGGTGCTTCCATCAAGCGTCAGCAGAAAGGTATCCTCATTCTGGAACCCGGAGAAGAATACGAGCGTGAAGATGGCTCCATCGGGACTTCTTACAACGTGAAGCGGGTTTTTGACATTTCCCAGACGACTGCCCGCGTGAAACCTCAGTCTACGGTCAGCATGGACAATCGAGTGCTTTTGAAGGCACTGATTTCCCGACCGCCCGTACCGATGCAGACTGTGGACGAGCTTCCCAATCATATGGGTGCGCTGTATGACCATGAGCAGCAGGTCATTTTTGTACGCAGGGGTATGGATGCCGCAGATATTTTCCGCAGCGTATCCAAGGAACTGGCTCATGCGGAAATTGCGGGAATGGCCAAAGATTACACCCGTGAAGCGGCGGCGTTTTCTGCATACAGTGTGTCCTATATGCTTTGCAAGGAATATGGCATCGACGTCAGCGGATACGATTTCAGCCGCCTGCCGAATAACTTCCGGGAGAACGATGCCCAGAGCACCCGTGCAGTGCTGTCGGAGATTCGGGATGCAGCCGGAAATATCTCCGGGCGTATGAACCGGGCGCTGGAACAGAATCGGCAGCCGAAATCGAAAGAACAGGAGCGTTAAAGCATGGGAAAAGAAGAAAAACGTGTCCTTACTCTGGACAAATACGAACATGGCGTTGTTGTCAACGCTCTGAACGAGATGCGTAATGATCTTCTGGAAGAACAGCGCTCCACCGATATTGTGGATGAGGTGCTGCTGAAAGCTATTGATGCCCCGACAAAAAAGGTCAAGTGCCGCGATGAAGCAAGATAATCGCAAGGCACAGCTTGCACTCTGCCTGTTTGGTATTGTCCCGGTGATATGGTTGGGGCTTCTTATGGCTCCGGCGGTATCAGGGGGCTTGCCTGAAATCATTGCGGCATTTCCTGCGGCGATGAATGCTCCATTTCATATTGTGCTTTGTGAGGACAGCCTTAGAACTGTCCTTATTTCTTTATGTGCCTATGGAATGGGCATCGGTATTTATTTTTCCTCTCGCCGTAACTATCGCAGAGGCGAGGAACACGGTTCGGCAAAATGGGGCGATGCCAGAGCCGTGAACAAAAAATACCGGGATAAAAGGCCAGAGCAGAACAAGCTGTTTACGCAGAATGTGCGTATGGGTCTGGACGGCAGAAAGCACCGGCGAAATCTCAATACAGTAGTCATCGGCGGCAGTGGTGCAGGCAAGAGCTTTAACCTGGCGAAGCCAAATTTGATGCAGGCCAATACGTCATTTACAGTTTTAGATCCGAAGGGGGAACTGGTGAGAGATACCGGGTATTTGCTGGAGCAAAAAGGGTATGAAGTTCGGGTGTTGGATTTGCTCAATATGGAAAAGAGCTTTTGCTATAATCCGTTCGTCTATCTGCGGGATGACAATGATGTGCAGCGTTTAGTTACCAATCTGTTCAAATCCACAACTCCGAAAGGCAGTCAGTCGCAGGACCCATTCTGGGATACTGCAGCATCCATGCTGTTGCTTGCGCTGATATTCTATCTCCACCATGAAGCACCGGAGGATGAACAAAACTTTCCGATGGTCATGGAAATGCTGCGGGCCGGTGAGGTTCGAGAAGATGATGACTGTTATCAGTCGCCGTTGGATGAACTGTTTGAACGTCTGGAGATGCGAGAGCCGAATCATATCGCTGTTAAGTATTATAAGGACTACCACTCCGGCAGTGCCAAGACCTTGAAATCCATTCAGATCACGCTTGCCGCAAGGCTGGAAAAGTTTAACCTTTCCTCTCTGGCGGCGCTGACTGCGACGGACGAGCTGGACCTGGCAAGTATGGGTGAGAAAAAAGTGGCCCTATTTGCATTGATTCCGGACAACGATACCAGCTTTAATTTTCTGGTGTCTATCCTGTATACGCAGATTTTTCAGCAGCTTTTCTGGCTGGCGGATCACAAGTACGGTGGAAGTCTGCCTGTCCCCGTCCATTTTCTCATGGACGAGTTCGCAAACGTCAGCTTGCCGGATGATTTTGACAAGATTCTGGCAACCATGCGTTCCAGAAATGTGAGTGTCACAATCATTCTGCAGAATATTGCCCAGCTAAAGGCTCTCTTTGAAAAGCAATGGGAGAGCATACTGGGCAACTGCGATGAGCTGCTGTATCTCGGCGGCAATGAAACCAGCACCCATAAGCTGATTTCAGAGTCATACCTGGGGAAAGCCACGATTGATACGAACACCTATGGAAAATCTACCGGGCGAAGTGGAAATTATTCCACCAACTATCAGATCACCGGGCGTGAACTGATGACGCCGGATGAGGTCCGCATGATGGATAACCGTTATGCACTGCTGTTTATCCGTGGTGAGCGTCCGATCATGGACGAAAAGTACAATCCGCTAAAGCACCCGAATGTAGCATTGACTGCATTGGGCGGTGCACCAACCTATGAGCATGGCAAAACAGACCATGTAACTGCAACAATCTCTACCGGGGCTGTATCTGAATCCGATGTACTGGAGCCGGACAGCACCGTAGACGATACCGTGGAGCTTCTATCCAGTGAAGAGATAGAGGCTCTTTTTCATTTAATCTAAGGAGGACTATACAATGAGAAAACTGTTTTCCAAGAACCAGAAACCCGTAAATGGCACCACCAAGCTGGAGCGTAAAGTCAAAAGAGGCTTTCGGTTTTACGCAGCCACAGTCCTGTCCGGCGCATTTGTGCTGGGTATGGGTGTTACTGCTTATGCGGCCAGTGACCCGATTGCGGTGGTCAACAATCTCTCCGATTTCATCTTTGGCCTGATCCGCGCGGTCGGCCTCATTTTGCTGGGCTGGGGCATTGTTCAGGTGGGCCTTTCGTTTCAGTCCCATGATCCCAGCCAGCGTTCCAATGGCTTTCTGACTTTGGCCGGCGGCGTTGTGATTACCTTTGCAAAGGAAATCCTGACTCTGATCACGGGCTAAGCGGTTATCACCAATCAATCTGCGAGAAATGCGGCAGGGCGTGAAAGCGTCCTGCCGCTGTTTCGCTGAAAGGAGGAAAAAACATTGAGTGATAACTGGGTTGTTCAAAATCTTGAAAATGCTTTAAACACATGGAATGAGAAGCTGGCAGAAATCTGGCAGCTTATTACCCAAAGCCCGCAGCAATTTAAGGGCGGTGTGATTTGGAACGTGATCGTTAGTATTCACGGTGCTTTGCAGGCCATTGGTATTGCCCTTTTGGTACTTTTCTTTGTTGTAGGCGTAATGAAAACCTGCGGCTCCTTCGCAGAAGTCAAAAGACCGGAGCACGCATTGAAACTGTTTATCCGATTTGCATTGGCTAAAGGCGCTGTCACCTATGGAATGGAGCTGATGCTGGCGCTGTTCAATATTGCGCAGGGTGTTATCTCTACGATCATGCAGGCATCTGGAATCGGGACAGCGCAGCAGACTGTTCTTCCCGCTGAAATTGTCACGGCTGTGGAGGAGTGCGGATTTTTTGAATCCATTCCACTCTGGGCTGTAACTTTGATTGGCGGACTGTTCATCACAGTTCTTTCTTTTGTCATGATAATGACGGTTTATGGGCGCTTTTTTAAGTTGTATCTTTACACGGCTATTGCCCCTATTCCCCTCTCCAGCTTTGCCGGAGAACCCAGCCAGAATGTTGGAAAGAGCTTCATTCGCTCCTATGCCGCAGTGTGTCTGGAAGGCGCGATCATTGTGCTGGCCTGCATCATCTTTTCGCTGTTTGCGGCTGCACCGCCGACTGTTGACCCTGATGCGGCGGCAGTATCTATGGTGTGGAGCTACATCGGAGAACTGGTCTTTAACATGCTGGTATTGGTCGGCGCAGTAAAGATGGCCGACCGTGTAGTGCGGGAAATGATGGGACTATAATTTGGAAAGGAGCAAGCAAAATGGAAGTAAAAATCAACCGTGAAATTCGCAACTATACGGAATCTATGTTTTTCGGACTGACCATGCGGCAATTTGTATTTTCGCTGCTGGCAGTTCTTATGGCAGTAGGACTGTATTTTCTGTTGCACACCCATGTGGGTACAGAAACGGTGTCCTGGATGTGTGTCCTCGGTGCTGCACCCTTTGCGGCGCTGGGTTTTGTGTCATACCACGGCATGAGCGCTGAACAGTTTCTGTGGGCATGGTTCCGCTCTGAAATTTTGGAACCGAAGCGGCTTTATTTCAGACCTAACAACTATTACTACGAGATACTGAAAGATAGTATTGCAGAACACGAAAAAGAAATGCTGACCGGGAAGCCCGCACATAAAGCAAAGAAGCGTAAGACCAGAAAGAAGGAGGACCATCATGCTTAAAACACTCACAACACTATTCAAACAGGATAAAGAGCGATACACTGTGCCGCGAAGGGTGCAGGACGCTATCCCCATCAAACGTATCTGGAATGATGGTATCTTTCTTGCCGGCAATCGGTATTGCCGTACCTGGCGCTTTTCGGATATTAACTATCAGGTAGCCAGTGAAGATGATAAGAAGGTCATGTTTCTGGACTACTCCGAGGTGCTGAACAGTCTGGAGGCCGGTTCGGTTGCGAAAATCACGATCAACAATCGTCGGTTGAACCGGGCGAATTTTGAGCAGGATGTGCTCATGCGAATGGCGGCAGACTGCAGGGATAAATACCGGGTGGAGTACAACGGCGTGATTATGGAGAAAGCCACCGCCGGTAACGGCATTGTGCAGGAAAAATACATCACCATTTCTGTCTGCAAAAAGAGCATCGAAGAAGCCAGAAGCTATTTCAATCGTGTTGGCGCGGACTTGAAAGCGCACTATGCGGCGCTGGGTTCCAGGTGTGTAGAGCTGGATGCGACGGAAAAGTTACGGGTTCTCCATGACTTCTATCGACAGGGCGAGGAAGTGGATTTTCACTTCGATGCACGGGATATGATGCGCAAGGGGCATGACTTCCGGGATTATATCTGCCCGGATTTCATTGAAAAGCACAGCGACTATCTTATTCTGGGTGATAAATTTGCCCGTGTGCTGTACCTCAAAGACTATGCCAACTATATCAAGGATTCTTTTATTTCGGAGCTGACCGACCTGAACCGCAATATGATGCTCTCTCTGGACATCGTCCCGATTCCGATGGATGAAGCGGTACGGGAAATTGAAAATCGACTGCTTGGCGTGGAAACCAATATTACCAACTGGCAGCGCCGCCAGAACGCAAACAATAACTTTTCTGCGGTCATTCCTTACGATATGGAGTTGCAGAGAAAGGAAAGCAAAGAGTTCCTGGACGATCTGACTGCCCGTGACCAGCGTATGATGCTGGGTATTCTGACCATGGTGCTGACCGCCGACACAAAAGAGCAGCTCGATATGGATACCGAACAGATTCTCTCCCTGGCTCGCCAGAAGATGTGCCAGATGGCGGTGCTCAAATATCAGCAGATGGATGGACTGAACACAGCTCTGCCGATTGGTACAAGAAAAATCAATACGTTCCGCACGCTTACCACGGAATCCCAGGCAGTGTTTATGCCGTTTAAGGTACAGGAAATTCAGGACAAGGGCGGAATTTATTTCGGAGAAAATGCGATTTCTCATAATCTGATCCTGTGTAACCGCGAGAACCTTTTGAACCAGTCTGCATTTATTTTGGGTGTTCCCGGTTCTGGTAAGTCTTTTGCAGCAAAAGAATTGATCGCGTTCCTGATTCTGAATACAGAGGATGATATTTTGATTTGTGACCCGGAATGCGAAATGGTGCCGTTGGTGGAAGCTCTGGGCAGTGATATTGCATCTATTATCCACATGAAAGCCGGTGGCAGAGATCGCTTGAATGCCATGTATATGGTAGAGGGCTACGGCGAGAACAATCCCATCGTGGAAAAATCTCAGTTTATTATGTCCCTGGTGGAGCAAATCGACAAAAGCGGTATCGGTCCTCAGCACAAGTCTATTATCGACCGATGTGTGGCTGCGGTATATCAGGAAGCGGCAGAAACCGGCATTGTGCCGACGCTCTGCACGCTCCGTGAAAAACTGCTGGCACAGCCAGAGGAAAAGGCAAAGGAGATTGCACTGTCCCTGGAGCTTTATACAACTGGCTCACTGGACATCTTCGGACATACCAGCACGGTATCTCTGGATAAGCGTATTACGGTTTTTGACATCCGCGACCTGGGCGCACAGCTTAAACCGGCGGGCCTGCTGGTCATTACCGATACGATTCTCAACCGTGTTACTTTGAACTGGAAAAAGGGCAAGCGCACCCATGTGTTTATCGACGAGTTCCATGTAGTTTTTGAGAACGAACACAGCGGAATTTTCTTCAATTCGGCATGGCGTCAGTTCCGTAAACGCAATGCGTACCCGACGGCGATCACGCAAAATGTTGAATATCTTCTGGATTCTGTGCAGGCCAGCACCATGCTCTCCAATTCGGAGTTCATTATCATGCTTAATCAGGCGGCGTCCGACCGCGAAAAGCTGGCGAAACTTTTGAATATTTCCAGTGAACAGATGAGCTATGTCACAAATGCGGATGCCGGCTGTGGTTTGATTAAATACGGCTCTGCTCTGGTTCCGTTTGTGAACCGGTTCCCACGGGATACGGAGCTTTATAAGCTGATGACAACCAAACCGGGTGAAGGTGTATTTGGCGGCGGAAAGGAGGTCGCAAACTAATATGACGGATATTAAGTTCCGCTCGAAGGAGCATCGGGAGTTCTTTATGGAAGCAATGGGAAAGTGCCGCAGAAATGACTGCTACCACCGGGCATTTTTCTATGTGATGGGAATTACCTCAGAAACAAGAGCCAATATTGATAAGATGTTTGATTTCCAGCACGATTGGATATTGCCGGAAGGAATGCACGGTGGTTGGCAGACCAGCGGCACCGTCCGGGTGTGCCAGCTTGCTTTTAATCTCTGGAATGGATACAGCGGTGAACGGCAAGGTGATGAATATACACCAAATGATTTGTTCTGCTGCGGATTCGCACCTTACTTTATGGAGGGCATCAAACTCCGTTATCCTGAATATTGCCGTGACCTTATGGCAGCCAGGAAGCAGACGGAGCAAACACGATAAATAAAACATGGAGGTTCATTATGAAGCAGAAACTTTTGATTTGTGGGGCGGCAGCATTTGCCGCTCTTTTTCTTTTCTCCGGTATCATGCTGGGACGGCAGCTTGCCGATCAGAAGCAGAGCGCTGAAGTCTTTGATAATATTGCGGATATGATCATCAAGGAAGCCGAGCCGGATACAGCGCAACCGTCGGAAAACAGCGGTGAAACAGCGCAGTCGATCACACTGACTGCCTATGAAAAATATGCGTCTGTTTATGAACAGAACCATGATTTTGTCGGGTGGATTTCCATTGAGGGAACAAACATAGATTACCCCGTTATGCAGACGCCGAGTAATCCAAATTTCTATCTGAAACATGCCTTTGACCAATCGTATAGCAACTATGGCGTACCTTACGTTCAGGAAAACTGTGACCTGGAGCAATCTGACAACGTAGTGATTTACGGGCACCACATGAATAACGGCTCCATGTTTGCAGATTTGTGTAAATACGAAAGTGAAAGTTTTTACCAGGAGCACAAGACAATTCATTTTGACACGCTGACCGAGTTTAGAGAGTATGAGGTTGTTGCTGTTTTTAAGACAACAGCTTACTCTCAGGACGGCTTTCGATATTATCATTTTGTCGATGCGGCAGATGAAGCAGATTTTTCGGAATTTGTGGCAGCGTGTCAGAGTCTTGCGCTATACACTACAGGGGTGACGGCGGAATATGGAGATAAACTTCTGACGCTATCGACTTGTGAATACAGCCGCACAAATGGCAGGATGGTCATTGTCGCAAAGCTGTCAGCTCTGTCCGCTGAGGAGGTGGACGCTGATGACGGATATTAAAACAAGAGAAAAAGTCAAAGGTACGGTCAAAACACTGGATAAAGCCGCAGTTGCCGGAGAGCGCATGAAAGCAGCCTATGTTCGTACCAAGGAAAAAGCCGAGCAAGGGATTCAGCCCAAAGAAAATTCTCCAGAGGAATATGCTGCTGATCGTATCTCAGCAGGTTCGGAAACTGTGGCGCATGAAGTCGTCCACCAATTTGATAAGCAAGGTCGCAAGGGTGTCCAGGAAACAAAGGAGAACATTTCTAAGGCAAAGCAGTATTTTGAACAGCGCAGAGCAGACCAGCCGAAAAAGCAGGCGCAAAAAAGAGCAGCAGAGAATGTGCGCCGTTCTGCAGATGTGACAAAACAGTCTGTAAAAAGTGTAGACTACGGGTCGCAGTCTATCAAAACCGTAGAGCGTGGTGAAAAGCACATCCAGCAATCTGTCAGTTCTGCAGGCAAGGCCACTATTAAAACTACGCAGAAATCTGTAAAGACTGCAGAGCATACTGCGCGAACAACGATCAAGACCAGTCAGAATGCAGTGAAAACGGCTCAGAAATCCGCCCAGGCAGCGGCAAAGGTTTCGCAGCGTGCGGCCCAGGCGGCTCGCTCCACTGCAAAAGCAACCGCCGATGGCATAAAAGCGGCGGCAAAAGCTACGGCAT
>CAVLAO010000061.1:0-10545 GCA_963660915.1 Bacteroides sp. CAG:927
TGGTCAGGTTGTCCTCGTACATGGCGTAGAGAATCCGGCGGTGCACCGGCTTCAGTCCGTCCCGCACGTCCGGCAGAGCGCGGCCGACGATAACGCTCATGGCATATTCAATATAGCTGTTCTCCATCTCCCGAACCAGGTCGGAGTGGGTAATTTTCTGATCCGGGTAGCGGATCTCTTCGGGATCATAATCCCGTTTCATTTTCGCCATTGTGATCTGCTCCCCTCTCTTAGTAGTCCAAATTCACGGCGTAGTGGGCGTGGGTCTCGATGTATTCCTTCCGGGGCTCCACCTTTTCGCCCATGAGAATGGTAAAAATCTGGTCCGCTGCCACGGCGTCCTCCATGGTAATCTGACGCAGGGTGCGGCGGGTGGGATCCATCGTAGTCTCCCACAGTTCGTGGGGGTCCATTTCACCAAGGCCTTTAAAGCGGCTGATGTCCACCTTCACGTTGGGATTGCCGCCCCGGAGTTCTGCAGAGATGGCGTCCCGTTCCTCCTCGCTGAAGGCAAGGCGGGTGGTCTTGCCCCGGCTGAGCTTAAACAGCGGCGGCACGGCGGCATAGACATAGCCCTCCTCAATGAGCGGACGCATAAACCGGAAGAAGAAAGTCAGCAGCAGGGTGCGGATGTGAGCGCCGTCCACGTCGGCATCCGCCATAATGACCACTTTGTGATAGCGCAGTTTGCTGGTGTCGAAGTCCTCGCCCAGTCCGGCGCCCAGCGCGGTAATGACAGGAGCCAGCTTGTCGTTGCCGTAGATCTTGTCTGCCCGGGCCTTTTCCACGTTCAGCATTTTGCCCCACAGCGGCAGAATGGCCTGGAACCGGCTGTCCCGCCCGCCCTTGGCGGAGCCGCCTGCGGAGTCGCCCTCCACGATGTACAGTTCGGTAAGGGTGGGGTCGGTTTCGTTGCAGTCGCTCAGCTTGTCCGGCATGGTAGAGCCTTCCAGTGCGTTCTTCCGCCGCACTTCCTCTCTTGCCCGGCGGGCAGCCTCCCGGGCCTTGCTGGCGGTCAGAGCCTTTTCCAGAATTGCCTTGCCGATGGCAGGGTTTTCGTCCAGGAATTCGCTCATCTTCTCGGTGACCACTGCGTTGACCAGAGTGCGGATCTCGCTGTTGCCCAGCTTGGCCTTGGTCTGGCCTTCAAACTGCGCCTCCGTCAGCTTGACGGAAATAATGCAGGTGAGGCCTTCCCGGCAGTCGTCGCCGGAAACCTTGTCGTCGTCCTTGAGCAGCTTGACCTTCTTGCCGTAGTTATTCAGCACGGTGGTGATGGCTCGTTTGAAGCCCTCTTCATGCATGCCGCCCTCGGGCGTGTGGATGTTGTTGGCAAAGGAGACGATAATTTCGCTGTAGCCGTCGGTGTACTGCAGAGCCACCTCCGCCATGGCGTCGTCCTTCTCCCCGGCCATATAAATCACATCGTTGTGGATGGGGGTTTTGTTCTCATTGATGAAGGAGACAAATTCCCGAATGCCGCCTTCATAGCACATTTCCTCGCTTTTTTCCTGACCGATGCGGGCATCCGTCATGATGATTTTGAGGCCTGCATTGAGGAAAGCCTGTTCCCGCATCCGGCGATGGAGGGTGTCGTAGTCGTAAACCAGCTCCTCGAACATCTCGGGATCTGGCTGGAAAGTGACTTCGGTGCCGGTGTGATCCGTGGTGCCTACCACAGTCATCTCCTGAGTCACCTTGCCCCGGGCAAACTTCATCTCGTAGATGCTGCCGTTTTTGTGTACCCGCACCTCTGTCCAGGCGGAGCAGGCGTTGACCACGCTGGCGCCCACGCCGTGGAGGCCGCCGGAGACCTTGTAGCCGCCGCCGCCGAACTTGCCGCCGGCATGGAGCATGGTGTAGACCACCTCCAGAGCTGGCTTGCCGGTCTGGGGCTGAATGTCCACCGGAATGCCGCGGCCGTTGTCGGTGACGGTGATGGAGTTGCCCTCGTTGATGGTCACGTGGATTTCATCGCAGTAGCCGGCCAGCGCCTCGTCAATGGCGTTGTCGACGATCTCATACACCAGATGGTGCAGACCGGAAGCACTGGTGGAGCCGATGTACATGCCCGGGCGTTTCCGAACGGCATCCAGTCCCTCCAGCACCTGAATTTCCGAGGCGCCGTATTCGTGTTGTGTTGCGGTTCCGTTTTCTAATAAATCAGACATTTTTTTCCTCCTGTTTTGAGGTTTTTTATTTAGAAAGATATATTGATGACAAGAAATTTTTCTTTTTCTGGCATTCTGAGGAAGCTTTCTTTTTTCTGTCATTCTGAGGAGCGCGGCGACGAAGAATCTTTTCTACCGATGACATGACATTTTTCTTAATCGGTGCAGTAAGATCCTTCGCTGCGCTCAGGATGACAGTAGAAGAAGGTACTCAGGATGATAAAGGAAGAAGATGATTTGGGTGACAGCCGACTCTGTCCTTCAGAGGAAGCTTTCTTTTTTCTGTCATTCTGAGGAGCGCAGCGACGAAGAATCTTTTCTACCGATAAAAGAGATTACCCCATGCCAAGCTCTCCGCTTTCGCTGCGTTTCAGCAGGGTCGCGGTAGATAACTGAGAGATGAACACCCGCTGACTCCCCCGCTTTCTTTGCGGTGCAGTGATGACAAAGGACTTTGGGATTTCATCGCTGACAGCGGTCACCTGCCCCTGCTTTTCCGCCCGATTGAGAAACTGACGGGTGCGCAGAGACTGACTGGTGATGTCCAGATCGAAAATGCCGATGACATCCTCGTCGTGCACCACTGTATTCTGTCCCAGATGAAGGTACATAGCGCTTCACACCTCCTCGGCGGCCTGATCGCCGCTGACCCGAAAGACTTTTCCGCCCTCCAGAGCGCCCAGCCGTTCCTCCTCGCAGCAGGTCAGAAACACCTGACCGCCCTGAATATGGTTGAGCACAAATTCCTGCCGGCGGGCGTCCAGTTCGCTGAGCACGTCGTCCAACAGCAGCACCGGATACTCGCCCCGATCATCCCGCATGATGTCCCGCTGCGCCAGTTTCAAAGATAACGCCGCCGTGCGGGTCTGCCCCTGAGAGGCAAACTGACGGGCGCTCCGGCCGTCGATGTCCACGGTCAGATCATCCCGATGAGGGCCGGTGAGGCATTTTTTCGCCGCAAGCTCCGCCGTGCGGTGGCTTTCATAGCGTTTCAGCAGACCGGCAGTAATCTCCGCTTCGGTTCCCAGAGGCTCCACCTCCGGTTCTGTGGTGTAGCATAAGGAAAGAAATTCCTTGCCGCCGGAAAATTCTTCATGGATCGCCGGTGCCCATTCTGCCAGTTTCTGAACAAAATAGGCGCGGTAGCGGACGATGGCGCCGCCGTAGCGGCACAGCTGATAGGAAAAGTCGTCCAGCGTAGCCAGCAGATCCGGCCGCTGCTCCTGATTGCGGAGAATAAAATTCTTCGCCTCCAGTGCTTTTTTGTATCCGGCCAGTGCCTCCCCGTAACGGGGGCGCAGCTGGGAAATGGTGTCGTCCAGAAACCGCCGCCGTTCCGCGGCTCCGGAACGGATCAGCAGCAGATCCTCCGGACAGAACAGCACCGTGTTCAGCACTTCGCCCAGTTCTCCGACCCGACGCAGCTTCACGCCGTTGCGCTTGAGCTGCCGCCGTCCATGCCGGTGCAGTCCGGCTTCCAGAGTAAACTCCCGCTGACGGGAGAAAATTTTTCCGGTGAGAAAGGCGTGGTCCTCGCCAAAGGAGATCAGTTCCCGGTCGGAGTGAGCCCGATGGCTGGCAGCCGTAGAAAGATAGGCCACCGCCTCCAGCAGATTTGTCTTTCCCTGGGCGTTTTCGCCGCAGATTACATTCATGCGGGAGTCGAACCGGATTTCGGTGTGGGTGTAGTTGCGGAAGTGATCCAGGGTAAGGGAATCTACCCTCATGCAATGGTCACCGTAATGCCGTCGATGGTGACCCGGTCGCCGCTGCGCAGCTTTTTTCCCCGCATGGTGCAGACCTCTCCGTTGACCTGCACCTCGCCGTCCTGAATCCGGACCTTGGCCATGCCGCCGGTTTCGCAGAGACCTTCAAATTTCAGCAGATCCTGCAGGCGGATAAATTCGGTTGTAATTTCGGTGGTATAGTTTTTCTGATTCATAACTCTGCTCTTTTCTTAACCATCTGCCCGGAGACGAACCGGCAGAACCATGTAGAGGAAGTTGTCCTTTTCCACTGCATTGGGAGTGATGATGCAGGGAGTGACCGGGCCGTTGAGGCAAAGGTTCACCACATCAATGGGGGCGGCCTTCAGGGCATCCAGCATAAATTTATTGTTGAAGCCGATCTCCAGATCCTGACCGTCCCCGGACATGGGGCAGGTGTCGTGGGCGTCGCCCAGAGCGGTCTTGACCTGCACAGTCATTTCGTCCTTGCCGAAGCGGCAGCGGATGGGGCTTTTCTGTTTTTCGGTGATGATCAGGCTGACGCGCTCAATGCAGTTTTGCAGCTGCCGCTTGTCCGCCACCATGGTGATTTTGTATGTAGAGGGGATGGCATTGCGGTAGTCCAGGAACTGGCCTTCCAGCTTTCGGGCCACCAGCATGGTGTTGCCGGCCTTGAACATGACGTGGCGGGAACCCACAACGATGGTGGCGTTGTCTTCACTGTCGCCGCAGATTTTCTCCACCTCGCTGAGGGCGGCTGCCGGGCAGACGAAGGAGAAATTCGGCTTCCCGGTGATTTCGCTGACGGTTTCCCGGCGCAGTGCCAGTCGGTAGCCGTCCACACAGACTACGGTGATCTCCTTTTCCTCATTCACTTCAAACAGGCCGCCGGTGTGGATGGGGCGGCTTTCGTTGGTGGAGACGGCGAAAAGGGTCTGGGTGATCATGCTCCGCAGCAGGTTGCGGGGAAGCTCTGCCGTGTGCTCGTATTCCACCAGAGGCAGCTCCGGAAAATCCTCCGGGTCCATGCCCATGATATTAAACTCACTGGAACCGCACTGAATGTTTACCATCAGATTATTTGTGGTGACGAAAACCACATCGTCGGGCAGGCGGCGGATAATGTCTCCGAACAGACGGGCATCCAGAACCAGAGTGCCGGGTTCGGTGACGTCGGCAGGAACGATGGTGCGGATACCGGTGGAGAGGTTATAGCCGGTCAGGCGCAGTTCGTCAGTTGCGCTGACATGAATGCCTTCCAGGGCAGAGATGGAGCTTTTCGGACTGACTGCACGAGAGGCAACGGAAATGGCGCTTTGCAAAAGCGCTTTTTCGCAGGAAAATTTCATAGAATGAGTGAACCTCCGTTCGTGAGGAAAGTTGGTTGGATTTTAAGAAAGAAGGATAGGATAAATAGTAGGGTTAGTAGTAAGGCACAAGTTCTGTGGATAACTTTCGAAAATTCTGAAAAAACAACAGAAATTTATACACAGATAGGGAGGGGAGTATCCACAGTTGTCCACAGAAGGGTGGGGATAAGAGAGGGGAAAAGGTTGCCGGGGTTTTCCACAGGAGAAATTAATCACAGGGAAAGGTGTGGAAAAGAGGGCTTTCTTCTATGTCATTCCGAGGGAGCTTTCTTTTCCTGTCATTCTGAGGAGCGCAGCGACGAAGAATCTTTTCTGCCGACAACATGGCAATTTTCTTAGTTACTGCAGTAAGATCCTTCGCTGCGCTCAGGATGACAGTAGAAGAAAATATTCAGGATGACAGAGGAAGGGAGTGCTCAGGATGACTAGTAAGAAGATGATTTGGATGACAACCGACTCTGTCATTCTGAGGAGGCTTTCCTGAGGAGGCTTTCTTTTCCTGTCATTCTGAGGGAACGAAGTGACCGAAGAATCTTTTATTAATAGTATCTCGCGTTGACGTTGCTTTTGATGTCCCGGATGTTTTCGGAAACTTCCCGGTTGGTCTTCATCAGCTTCTCCACCTTTTCCAGGGAGTGCATGACGGTGGTGTGGTCCCGGCCGAACACCCGGCCGATTTCCGGCAGGGAGAGCTGGGTCAGGCTGCGGATGATGTACATGGAGACCTGACGGGCCAGCGTGAGCTTTGCGGTTCGGGAGGTGGACATGATGTCGCTGACCTCTACGCCGTAGCACTTGGCGGTCTCTTCAATGATGATTTCCGGGGAGGGCATCAGGCTGTCCGAGTCCCGGATCAGGTCCCGCACGGCCCGGAGGATGGTGTCCGAGCTCATGGTGGCATTCTCCAGCTCTTTGAAAGCCAGCAGTTTCCGCACGGTGCCTTCGATCTGACGGATGTTGCTTTTGATGTTCTCCGCGATGTACTCCAGAACCGCCCGGGGCAGATCCAGTCCCATCTGGATGGCTTTTTCCTGCACGATGGCAACACGGGTTTCGTAGTCCGGAGGCTGAATGTCCACCATCAGACCCCACTCAAACCGGGAGCGGAGTCGGGTTTCCAGCTGAATCATGTCGGATGGGGGACGGTCGGAGGTCATGACAATCTGGTGACCGGATTCGTGAAGGTCGTTGAAGGTGTTGAAGAACTCCACCTGGGTGGCCTGTTTGCCGGCGATGAACTGAATATCGTCCACCAGAAGCATGTCCTTGTCCCGGTATTTTGCCCGCAGTTGATCGGTGGTTTTGTAGCGGATGGCCTCCGTCACCTCATTGGTGAACTGCTCGCCGGTGACAAAGACGATGTTGTAATCCGGATGAGCCTTGTGCACGGCGTAGTAGATGGCGTAGAGCAGGTGGGTCTTGCCAAGACCGCTTTCACCGTAGAGAAACAGGGGGTTGTAGACGCCGCCCGGCCGGGCCGCCACTGCCTGCGCGGCGTTGTAGGCAAGGCGGTTGGAGTCGCCGACGACGAAGGTGTCGAAGGTGTACAGCTCGCTGCCGATGCGGGTGTTCTGGTTTTGGGGCTCCGGATCGGAGGGGGAATTGAGGGAAAGGAGTACCTTTTCCTTTTCGTCCGGCGTCAGCACCTCGACGATGATCTTGGTGGAGAAAAGATCATAAAACGCGTCCTCCAGAATTTTCAGATAGCGCTCCCGAAGTACATTTTTCTTCAGCTCGGTTTGACAGCATAAATAGAACCGATCCTCGGTGAGAGCAACCGGTTCTATGTCTGCAAACCAGGCTTTGAAGGTAGTCGCTGTGGTCTGCTCCTCCAGAAGGGGGAGAATCGTTTCCCAAATCTCAGCGGCATTTATAAGAGAATTCATAGCATGCCTCTCTTTATCATAAAATTTGCAAAGAAAACAGCTCTCACCGCTTTGAAACAGGAGAAGCCTCTTTTTATTCGATTGTATTATAGCACAGGGATCCCGCTGCAAGCAATGCAGATAAGGAAAAATTTCAGCGAAAAGAACGTTTTTCCCCTTAAAAATGCGCTCTGTGCCATGCAACACCCCTGAATGAACAGGGAAACACCGGGCGAAAAAAGGGAAATACGGGGCGCTGAGCGGGAAATTTGTCAGATTCGTTTTTTTGAAGGTTGTATTTCTGTCATTTGGGAAGGGAGTGCTCAGGATGACAACCAACCCTGTCATTCTGAGGGAGCAGAGCGACCGAAGAATCTTTTCTACCGATAACATGGCAATTTCCGTAGTCACTGCAATAAGATCCTTCGCTGCGCTCAGGATGACAGAGGAAGGGAGTGCTCTGGTAGATGCCACCTCATCCGTCACGGCTTCGCCGTGCCACCTTCCCCTCAAGGGGAAGGCTTTCGGTGCGTCACCTTTTTCTATTGATAACATGGGGATTTCCGTAGTTGCAGCAATAAGATCCTTCGACTTCGCTCAGGATGACAACCAACCCTGTCATTCTGAGGGAGCAAAGCGACCGAAGAATCTTAATACAGTGAATTATAGTGAAAAAAGAAACGCCCTCCTTCTCTGTTCGAAAAGGAGGGCAAAAGAAACGGTCAGAAATAATAATAGGTATAGCCGAACAGGGTACCGGCCGCAAACAGTCCGATGGCGATGACGGTCAGCAGTATTGCCGCCAGACCCCAGAGGACGATGCTCCAGAGGAAAGGCCACAGATGACCGGCATCGTCCGTCAGGTTCCGATAGCCGGAGTAAAGCAGCACCGGCAGCACCACGGCACAGATCAGAATGGACAGCAATCCGCCCACCGAGGGGATCAGCGATCCGGCCAGCCCGATGGCGGCGGTGACCAGAGTGCAGCAGGAGACCACATTTGCAGTGCTTTGCCAGCTGATGGCTGCGCCGCTGCGTTTCGCTGCCGTCCGCAGGGCTACCACCAGAAGGGCAAGGTTTACTCCGGTCAGGATCAGGCTCAACAGGATCAGGCCGACCACCCAGCTGACCTGATAGTCAAACAGCATCCGCAGGGGAGGCGTCAGGCCGAAGGAAAGCAGGCTGCTGACCAGTTCGGCCGCCAGTACAACCAGAAAGTTTGCCCGCCAGATGGGGTAGTTGTCGTTAGCGGCGATGGAGAGCATTTTCTCTCCGTTGCGGGTGAACATATTCCGGAAAATCTCCCAGGTGTCCCGAAAGAAGGGGCGGCGGGGCGGTTTCTGCTGAGGGGGATTTAACTGGTAGGAAGAGTCGAAGGAAGGGGTCTCCCGGGGCGGCTGCTCCGAAGCAGGGGCGTCCGCAGAGACTTCAGCGGCTTCCATCGGAGTGTCTACGGGAGTGTCGGAAGAGAGATCGGCGTCCTTGGGCAGAAGGTTTACCTTATCTTCCTCCGGGGTTGGATTTACGGGTTCGTCCATTGAGGATCATCCCTTTCTGTATTGGATGGTTTGATTTTAGCATACCGAAGGGCAGGGTTGCAAGGAAAAAAGGGGACAACAAACAGAAAAAGTCTTGAAATTTCAGCATTATTTCGAATCAAAAATGGTTACAAAAGTTGACAAAGCGGTTTCAGTGTGGTAAACTCCATGGTATACATAAGTTAGATGAACGGGAAGATAAAGTAACTGGTGCATGCTTTTATCATTTTGATGAAGCGTCCGGTTCGTGTCATTCTGAGGGAACGTGAGTGACCGAAGAATCTTTTCTACCGCTGACATGGCAGTTGCCGTAGTTACTGCAGTAAGATCCTTCGCTGCGCTCAGGATGACAGAGAAAAAATCTTACCCGTACATATGTAAGAACAAATCAACCGACGAATGACCGAAAGAGTGATGGAATGATGCAGAAAACACATTTACACATTGGCCGCCGTCTGATTGCCTTAGGCCTCTCCGCCGTAATGACCTGCGCTCTGGTGCCCTTTGCCAGCGCAGTGACGAAGGATGACATCAACGCCCTGAAGAATAAGCGTTCTCAGGTGCAGAGCCAGATGTCCGACGTGCAGAGCCAGATTGACTCCCTGCAGGGAAAAATGAACTCCGCACTGGAGCAGGCCGAGCTGTATCAGCAGCAGATGGGTCTGATTTCCGACCAGATTGCCGACAGCCAGGCATTGATTGACGATTACGCCGCTCAGATCGTGCAGACGCAGGCAGAGCTTGAGGAGGCACAGGCCAAAGAGCAGGAATATTACCAGCTCTATTGCGAGCGGTTCCGTGATATGGAGGAAACCGGCAACATCAGCTACCTGTCCATTCTGTTCGACGCCGCCAGCTTTTCCGATTTGCTGGATCGCCTGAACTTCGTGAAAAACGTTGCCCAGTATGACAACGGCGTAGTGGATGCGTTGGAAGAGGCCCGTCAGGAAGTGGCGGACAAGGAATCCCAGCTGGAAGAGGAAAAGGCCAGCCAGGAGAGCGCGATGACCGAGCTCCAGAGTCAGCAGGACGACCTGCAGGCTGCCTCCGACAAAAACGATGAGCTGATTGCCGAAGTCAAGGCAAATCAGGCAGAATATCAGGATCAGCTGGACAAGCTGGACGCGCAGAACGACGCACTGGACGACGAGATTGCCGTCAGCGAGGCGCAGTATGCCGCACAGGTGGCCGAGCTGAAGCGTCAGGCCGAGGAGGCCGAGCGCAAGCGCAAGGAGCAGGAAGCAGCAGCCGCTGCTGCTGCCGCTGCAGAGGCGGCTGCCAAGAAGAACAACACGAAGAAGGAGAATTCCAGCTCCGGCAGTTCCAGTTCCGGCTCCAGCTCCTCTACGGTTGCCTCCGGCACCGGTGCTGAGGTGGCAAGCTATGCCTGCCAGTTCATCGGCAATCCCTATGTCTGGGGCGGCGAGAGCCTGACCAACGGCTGTGATTGCTCCGGCTTTGTAATGCAGGTGTATAAGCACTTCGGCATCAGCCTGGCACACTCCTCTTATTCTCAGCGGTCTGCCGGCCGCGCCGTCAGCTACTCGGATGCTCAGCCCGGCGACATTATCTTCTACTACTCCGGTGCTTCTGCCTCCGGCGGTCACATCGGCATTTACATCGGCGGCGGCCAGATGGTCAGCGCCCGTGGCGTTGCCTATGGTATCGGCATCACCAGCGTCAACCCCAACAAGTCCGGCTTCACGGTTCGCCGACTGGTTGGCTGATAAAAAAGCTGAAACCCCCGACTGTTATTGGTCGGGGGTTTTTGTGTCTGCAAGAGTTTTCATTTCGATCATTCTAAGGAGGCTTTCTTTTACTGTCATTCTGAGGGAGCAGAGCGACCGACTGCGCCCGCAGGCGCGTGCAAGCGG
>CAVLAO010000062.1:0-10499 GCA_963660915.1 Bacteroides sp. CAG:927
GAGAGGTAGTGGGAAGCGTGAGTGCAGGCATTAAAACCGGAAAGATATGTAAGGTGGTAAACGCCAAGATCCTCCGCGTCAAAGCAGACCATGCGATAAGAGGCGTCTTTGTCAAAAATACTAGGACCGGCGATAACGGGGTCCTCCAGATCCCCTTGTATCAACTTTCGGAGAAGAAATTCATGGCGATTCACACTGCCGATGGCCTTGAACTGGCCGATTGTCAGTTGAGTGACTTCAAGAAATGTGAGGAAGCAACGGCGCTGTTCCTCAGATAGCGGGTGTTCTGTTGTAACAGCTATTTTATAGGTGACCTTCCCGTTCTCCTTGATGTCGGACATGTTGCAGTGAAGTCCGGTCTGAGTCTTCAGCATGTCATGGATGACCAGATCAGGATTGATTAGGTCAACATTCTGTTTGAACAGGATTGGAGGGACAAAGCCGGAGGACACAAGATCCATCCAATCCGGACAGGAAGAAAAATGAGCCTGAACGCTTTTGGAGAGAGCGAGAACATAGTGAAGGGCATCTGCAATGATGATGTCGGCCTGCATGATCAGTGCAACATCATCAACGAATGCCTGAATGCTCTGAGAGGAAAATGCGCTTTGCAGAATACGGTCGTTATCGTTCATAAGCTGATAAAAAAGGGGAACACCGGTGCCCATCGGAATCATCTCCTACGTTGAATGTGATGCCATAACAATTATGCCTTGAAGTCTGAGAAAGACTAACATTGCGAATTTCAGGACTGAAATTGTATACTTAAAGCATAAAGAACGGGCTTGCTTATCTGTATTATATAGTAAAAATGACAAAAAATCAATGCTTGCCTGTTTTAAAGAGTGCATCTATGCAATAAAGGAGGAGAGTGCCCTGATGGAAAAAGAATGTAATGTTCTTGTAGTAGGCGGCGGAGGAAGCGGCTTGGTTGCTGCAGTGAGAGCGGCGCAGCTTGGTGCAGGAAAGGTTATCGTGTTGGAACGGGCAAAGCGCACCGGTGGAGGCATGATGATGGCTTCGGCGATGCGCACTTTCGGAAGTAAGTGGCAGAAGGAACGAAATATCCCTGATGTTACGAATGAATATTTGCGCGGAGTCATGGATTCGACCTACTGGAGGCTGAATCCTGCGCTGGCGGAGAATGCGATCCGGGCAACCGGTCAGTTCTTTGACTGGTTCTGTGAGCTGGCAGACGAAGCAGATGTGAACCGTTTTCACGAGGGATTGTATGTGTTTGAGCACGGTGATGGCCCGATCGGTCCCCAGCTTGGCGGCGGCGGTAACCCCATCGGAAGCGGTCGAGTGTTTATGGATACCATGCGCTCAAACTGTGACACTTTTGGCGTCGAGGTGCTGACAGAGCACCGGGCGGTTCGGTCTGTTGTAGCGAATGGCCGTATCGTTAAGGTTGTTGCTGAAGGACCGGATGGAGAGGTCACAATTCAATGCGACACCTGCATTATTGCATGCGGCAGCTGGATCAATAATGAGGAGGTCGTTAAGCGTTGCTTCCCGGAATTTGCCGAGGCAAAGGTACATATGGGTGTTAGCCCGCATACGAACCCCAATTATTGCGGCGATGGCTTCAAGTTGGTGGATGGACTGGATACGGAGGCGGATGAGAAAAACTTCACGCTCCGCTTGATGGGTCCGATGGTAATGATCCGCAACCAGACTCTGGCATCTATGAGCAATTCTTCGTTCTGTATTGCGGTTAACCGGAACGGAAAGCGTTTTATGTGTGAATCCTCCCAGTTCAGAATGGGCATTTTCAATTCGGGTCTGGTGCAAATGGAACAACCTGAAGGATTGGCATATATTATCTTTGATTCCAATAACTTGGATGCTGCGGTGAAGGATTTTGTAGATCATCCCCCAACGGGAGATTACGGTGTCTTCGGCCCACCCAGTTTTCCGCTTAGTTTGGCAGAGGCTCAGGCGGATATTCAGAAGGAACTGGACAGCGGCAGCAAAAAGGTTGTTTCGGCAGCTACACTGGCAGAACTGGCGGAACTGCTTGGGTTGGAACCGGACGCACTGCTGGCGGAAGTGGAGCGTTACAACGGCTACTGCGAAAAGAGCTTTGACTCTGAGTGCTTTAAGGAAAGTCGTTATCTGGTCCCGCTGAACCAGGGACCGTATTACGCATTGAAGACTGATCTTGGTACCGATGGCGCATTTGGCGGTGTACTGGTAAATGAAAAAATGCAGGCACTGCACAAAGATGGAACACCGGTAGATGGGTTGTATGTGACCGGTGATTTTTCCTCCGGCAGATTTATCAACATGGGCGGTGTCAAGGTGCAGTTACTGAATGATATGTCCTGGGCATTGGCAAGCGGATTTATTGCCGGCACAGAGGCGGCATCCAAATGATATGAAAAAGGAGAATACGAAATGAAAAGACGAACTCGTTTACTCAGTATGCTTCTGGCAGGATCAATGACGTTGAGTCTGGCCGCCTGTGGCAGCAGCTCTTCCACTGGTTCTGGTTCATCAGCCGGACAGCAAGATGCATCCGGGGCGGCATCTTCTTCCGCAGCAACAAAGACAGATGATGGGGAACCGGTTTACGGGGGCACATTCATTGCTTTTCACACTGGTTTCCATAATGAATTTGATCCGTCCTGCGCGAATGACCGCAGCTATAATACGCTGATGCTGGATTCCCTTTGGAATCTGGATTGGGACTGTGACCGCAGTGAAATGGACTTTAGCAGCAGCTACATTAACAGCAGATATATGACGGGACAGCTTGCGGAGAGTTGGGAAGTTGCAGAGGATTACAGTACGATTACCGTTCATATCCGGGACGATATCTATTTCCAGGATAAGACCGCAGTGGGTGTCGATGAGCAATATGACATCTATAAGGGACGGCAGATGACGGCCAGCGACGTTGCCTACTCCTATAACCGCCTGCTCGGCCTGGACGGTGCGCCGTTGATTCAGCAGGAACTGACCACTTGGACGACAGATCTGGCCTGCCTGGATTCTGTTGAAGTTGTGGATGATACGACGGTGACGTTCCACCTGAATACCACCGATGAACTGAGTGTGGATTCCTTTATCTGCACATTTGTCTTTATCTGCGGTCCTGAATGGGATGAATTGACGGACGCGCAAAAGACGGACTGGCATTACGCCTCCGGTACCGGTGCCTTTATCCTTACGGATTATATCACGGACAACACAATGACATTCGTGAAAAATCCAAAGTACTGGGCAACAGATTCTGACGGAAACGCATTGCCTTACCTGGATGGCGTGAAACTGGTTCAGATCAACGATAGTGCGACCGCGTTGGCTTCGTTCATGTCTGGAGAGATTCACGCTCTGATTTCTCCGCAGAATATTTTGGATACGGATCAGGCCAAGCAGTTGGAAGCAGGTATGTCCGCGGATGATTACGTTGCTTATAAGTACATGAACTATCCGACCAGTGTGACGCTGAAGACCAGCGATGCGTCAGAGAATGCACCGCTGAAGGACAAAAAGGTTCGTATGGCAATGCAGTATGCGATTGATACGGATGCAATCAGCGAATATATGGGGTACTCCTATGAGGATACAGCGGAAGCAGTTTCCGGTATCTTTGGAGTTGGTACTTCCTGGGATGATGTGAATAGTTGGGATTCTGAAGTGCTGGCATCCTATACGACCTATGATCCCGACTATGCCAAAGAGCTTCTGAAAGAAGCGGGCTATGAAAATGGTTTTACCTTCGATGTCTATATATTTAGTGTTATGTTCAATGATTCCATGACATTGGCCGCAGAATACCTGAACAAGGTTGGCATTACGATGAATCTGAATGTGGTGTCCGATATTGTGAGCATGGTTAGCGTGGGCGAGAATAAGGATGCTCCTGGCGTTTCCTTTACCCTGCCGAATACTGGACTTTATAACACCAGCGCTTCCAACGCAGTGATGGCGATACGTTCGGATGGCAGCAACAACCGTATCTTTGCAAAGAATGATGAGATTGATGCACTGGTAGATGATTTTGCAGCGGCAAAGGACCTGGATACACAGATCGCAGCGGCGAAAAAGTTGGACAATGCGGTTATGGATGAGCATTATTATCTGCTGCTTACGCATAACTCTCAGTACACAAATTACTATCGCTCTTTTGTCAAAGGTCTGCACGGCGAGCAGCCCGCTGTCAGCTATCATCTGGGCTTTATGTATGCCCGCACCTGGCTGGAACAGTAACATGATTTACTTGGCTCCGCCTGCAAGTCAGGCAGGCGGAGCCACATTAATAGGGAGACTGGGGGAAGTGAAATGAGCAGAGATATGGAATATAACAGAGCTGTGTTGGCAGTAAATCAGGCAGAACTCGACAAGGAACTGTATTTCGAAGCGGTTCGTGTTTTGAGTAAAAAGCGGCGGTATTTGGTGCTGATGGCTACAGGTCTTCTGCTGGTCCCGGTCTGCATCCTAATGGGCAGTAAAATGGCAGCGATATTTTCGCTTCTCATTGCGGTGATAGCTGCAGTATATCGACCGTTGGTCGGCTGGCGTGATTACCGAAAACTGCGCCGGCGATATCAAAACGACCGTTGGAGTAAAACGATCTCCTTCTATCCGGATAGTATTGAGATTATTTCCTCTGGTGGAGACCAACGGGTGGAAACATATGACCGAGTGAATGCGATTCGGTCAACGGAGCATCTGTATGTTCTTGATTTTGGTAAGAAAGCTCCCTCGACGATCCTAACCAAGGACGGTTTTGTACGAGGTTCAATAGAGGACGTAAACGCTGCGCTTGCGCGCCATATACGGGCAGAAGCGGATCGGCGCGCTAACGCTGAAACTGGTTGATGAAAGAGAGGCGGATAAAAACGATGAATGTTTCATCCAATGAGGTAATTCTGGATGTTCAGCATCTGAGAACAAGTTTTTTGAGCGGTAAGCACAATGAGATTGAGCTGCGAGCTTCAGATGATTTGTCCTATCAGGTGCACAAGGGTGAGTTTGTTGCTATTATTGGTGAATCCGGTTCCGGCAAAAGCGTCAGCGCACTGTCTGTTATGGAGCTGATTCCGTATCCGCCAGGGCTGATCCTGGGTGGAAAAATTCTGTTTCACGGGGAGAACATCCTTGAAATGTCAAATAAGGAGATTCAGGCATTGCGTGGCTCTAAAATCAGCATGATTTTTCAAGAACCATCCACAGCGCTGAATCCTGTTGTGAAAATTGGAAAGCAGATTTGCGAGGCAATTCGGCTGCATGACAAGAAGGTCACAAAAAAACAGGCGATGGATCGAGCGATTGAACTGCTGCGTATGGTCAATATTCCCAATCCTGAGGTGCGGGCAAAGCAGTATCCGTTCGAATTGTCCGGTGGAATGCAGCAGCGTGCGATGATTGCCATGGCGATGAGCTGCAATCCGGAAATCCTGATCTGTGATGAGCCGACCACTGCGTTGGATGTCACAGTTCAGGCACAGGTGTTGGAACAATTGAACAATTTACGCAAGGAATACGGGACAGCATTGATCTTGATTACGCACAATCTTGGCGTGGTTGCCCGGTATGCGGATTCTGTGAAGATCATGTATGGAGGCAAGATTGTGGAAGAAGGCTCTCCGGATGATATTTTCAGTAATCCACATCATCCGTATACGCTCGGCTTGATTCGGGCTGTGCCTCGACTGGATCTTCCGCGCAGCTATGGTCTGAATACCATTGAGGGCGAGCCACCCGATATGTCGAAGATTCAGCCTAATTCCTGCGCTTTTGCGAAGCGCTGTAAATACGCCACCGAGGAGTGTTTCCAACAACGGCCAGAGCCAAAGGAGATCAACCCCGGTCATTTCTGTTCTTGTTTTCATGAAGATCAGACGGAGAAAGAGAGAGGTGAGTTGGTATGAGCGAGCAGAGAGTGCCGGTTTCTACCGTCGATTTTCCGATCCATCCGGATTTGACCCGGATTATAGATGAGGATATTGAGAGCCAGCCGCCTGTTGAGCAGTCAGAACATGATTTCTGTCTTGAAGTACAGAATTTAAAGATGTACTTTCCTGTTACGAAGGGACTGATGAAACGCAAGGTCGGAGAGGTGAAGGCCGTTGATGATGTTTCGTTTGCAATTCGTCAGGGCGAGACACTGGGAATCGTAGGCGAGTCTGGATCAGGAAAATCAACCATTGGCAACTGCATTGTAAAAAATCTGGAAGCAACATCCGGCAAGATCCTGTTTCAGGGACGTGATATTGCCAAGATGAAGGGCAAAGAATTTCATAATCTGCGGCGTCAGTTGACTGTTATCACGCAGGATCCCTTTGCCTCTCTGGATCCTAGGGCAACGGTGGAACAATCAATTTTGGAAGGTGTAAAGATACACAAGACAACTCAGGGCATGGCAGAACAGCACGAATTGGTTTGCCATATGATGGGGATGGTCGGTCTGAATCCGGATTTTGCATACCGCTTTCCGCATGAGTTTTCCGGTGGTCAGCGTCAGCGTATCTCGATTGCGCGTGCTCTGGCGATGAATCCATCATTTATCGTTTGTGATGAGATCGTTTCCGCGCTGGATGTTTCAATTCAGGCGCAGATCGTGAACCTGATTATGAAACTGCAGAAGGAACTGAATTTAACTTATCTCTTTATTGGTCATGATCTGTCTGTTGTGCGTTATATCTCTAATTATGTAGCGGTCATGTATCTGGGACAGTTTATGGAGTATACCTCCAGTGATGAGTTGTATAATCATCCATTACATCCGTATACACAGGCATTGATCTCGGCGGCACCCATTCCAAAGCCTGAGATTGATCGCCGGCGTGACCGGATTCTGCTGGAAGGTGAGATCCCGAGTCCGATCCATCCGCCGGAGGGGTGTAAATTCTGCACGCGCTGCCGATATGCTGATAAACGATGCAGAATGGATCAGCCAGAGTTGGTGGATGTAGGTAATGGGCATCTGGTGGCCTGCCATCGCGTGGCGGAAGATATGGGGGTGTCATAAATGGGAAAATATGTTCTTAAACGTTTGCTGCTGCTGATTCCTACGATGCTGTTCGTATGTATCATCATCTTTGCGTTAATCCGTTTAGTGCCCGGCAGTGCAGTGGACATGATCGTTTTCCAATATCAAAACAGTGGCATTGCGATTACAACCGCAGAGGTTGAGGCTAAACTTGGAATGGACAAACCGGCCATTCAGCAGTTTTTTGTGTGGATGGGCGGTATGTTGAAGGGCGATCTGGGTGAAAGTCTGTTCAGCTCCGGTTCTGTCTGGAACATCCTGAAATCACAGATTCCGATTTCCTTTGAACTGGGTCTGTTTACTCTGATCCTTCAGCTGTTGATCTCAATTCCGCTAGGCTTGTTCTGCGCTGCTCACCCAGATTCTATCGGTGATGTCCTGATCCGAACAATCGGTATGGTACTTGGCAGTATTCCTATCTTCTGGCTTGGTACAGTGGTACTGGTTTATCCCTCGGTCTGGTGGGGGTATTCGCCGCCGCTGACCTATGTAAGCCTGTTGGAGTCTCCGCTGCAAAATCTGCATATGTTCCTTATTCCGGCGTTGGTGGGTGCCATTACCGGTGCAGGTATGATGATCCGTACGGTCAGAACAATGACGTTAGATGTGATGCGGCAGGATTATGTGCGTACAGCGTGGGCAAAGGGCGCGAATGAGTCCCGCGTCATGTTCCACCATTCATTTCGGAATGCATTAATCCCGGTTGTCACTATGATCGGTGGCTGCGTCGCAAATCTTCTCGGCGGAAGCGTTGTTATTGAGAATATGTTCAACATTCCCGGTATCGGCCAGCAAGTTGTCACCGCCTTAAATAACAGAGACTATCCGTTGGTTCAGGGATGTACGATTGTTTTTGCAGTATTCACCATGCTAGTGACTCTTGTGGTCGATTTGGCCTATACCTGGTGCGATCCCCGTGTTTCACTGGATTAAGGAGGGGCGATGATGAAACGAAAAAATGCAGCAGCGGATTTCTTCTCCACACTATGGAGAACAAAAAAGGTCTCTTTCTTCTGCATGGTCATATTGATCCTATTCTTATTGGTTGCCATTTTTGCGAATTTCCTCGCACCGCAGAAAATGGTGGATGGTGTGTTGGAATCCAGCTTAATCGATAGTTGTAAGGCTCCTTCATTAGAACATCCTCTCGGCACAGATGCAATGGGACGTGATCTGCTGAGCTACATGATTTATGGTGCGCGTACATCTGTTATTCTGGGCGTTACTTGTACCATCATTCAAACGGTTATTTCTGTGATCATTGGCGTGGCTTCGGCGACGATTGGCGGGAAGTTTGATTTGTTGTTACAGAGATTTATTGATGCATTTCAGTGCATTCCTCCTATGTTGATCATGTTGATTCTGATGTCAATCCTAGGGGCTGGCATTCCACAAATGATTATTGTTTTGTCTGTGCCGGCCGGCATTGGAGGTTCGCGAATGATCCGTTCAGCGGCATTTTCCGTGAAGGACAGTGGCTATTGTAAGATGTCCAAAACGCTTGGCGGAAGCAACGTATGGCGTATGATCAAACATGTGGTACCCAATGTCATGCCGTTGATCCTGATGAACCTTGCCAGCAGCTTGGGCGCGGTGATTATGATGGAAGCGACATTGGACTATCTGGGCTTTGGCGTTAATGTCAATACTCCAAGCTGGGGCTATATTCTGACAAGCCAGGGCAGAAACAAGATGTATTCCGCACCGTGGATCGGTATGGCACCCGGTCTCGCAATTACAATAATGGTATTTGCTGCAGCCATGTTTGGCGATGGCGTACGCGATGTGCTGGATCCCAGGTTGAAGGGCGGAATGGGTTCCTTTAGCGTGGAGAAAATTCGAAAGTTTAAAAAAAAGTATCTCAAAAAGAAAGCTGCCGCCAATTAAGAACTACAGCGCCATCTTCCGGACAGAGGGCGCTCAGCCTATTGAGAAAACCCAGTTGCCGCCCAAGGACAACCGGGTTTCTCGACAGCTCAAAGGACCTTCCTCAATACAAGGAAGGTCCTTTTTGGTTGGATGAAAAACTTACGAGAAGTGCCTGACAAATAACTGCATGTACTAGTATAATAAAACGGCTTCATAAAGCAAATTGGTGAGAGGGTTGTAGGATTTTCCTACAACTCAAAATATGCAACTTGAAATGCACTTAGAGAAATTCAATTTGCTTTACTTTTTTCGGGAATATTGGTATAATGTAATACCTTGAAAAGATCTCAAACGAGGTGTGTGTATGATCAAAAGCATGACCGGCTACGGACGCGGCGAAGCAATTTTGAATGGGCGCTCCATTGTGATTGAATTGCGCAGTGTCAATAACCGCTATCTGGATTGTTCCGTTCGGCTGCCAAGAGCCTATGGATTTGCAGAGGACGGCATCAAAAAGCGCGTGAAGGATACTACCAGCCGCGGAAAGGTAGATGTGTTTGTCACGGTGGACAGCACTCAAGCGGATGCGGTGACAGTTACGTTGAATCGTTCCCTGGCAGAAAGCTATTTGTCTGCGTTGCAGGAGATGGTCGACGTATATGGATTAAAGGATGATGTCAGTGTTTCGATGCTGTCCAGATTTCCGGATGTGTTAACGGTGCAGAAACTGCCGGAAGATCAGGATCAGGTGGCGGCAGATCTTGAAAAAGTTCTGTCTGTGGCATTGGATGGATTTGATCATATGCGCACCGTAGAAGGCGAGAAACTGAAGGAAGATCTGCTTTCCAAACTGACACATATGGAAGAGTTACTGTCAGAGGTGGAACGCCGTTCTCCGGAAACTGTCTGTGCCTACCGGGAAAAATTGCGTGTAAAATTAGAGGAAGTGCTGAACAATACACAAGTTGACGAAAGCCGTATTTTGACGGAAGCAGCTATTTTTGCAGACAAGGTCGCTGTGGATGAAGAGACAGTGCGACTGCATAGCCATATTGCGCAATTCCGGGATATGCTGGAACAGGGTGGTATTGTGGGTCGAAAGATCGATTTTTTGATTCAGGAGATGAATCGGGAGACGAATACGATTGGCTCAAAGTGCACAGATCTATCAATTGCACATGTTGTCGTTGACATGAAGTCGGAAATTGAAAAACTGCGTGAACAGGTGCAGAATATCGAGTGAAGGAGCGCAGAGAAATGAGACTTTTAAATATTGGCTTTGGTAACATGGTTTCCTCGGATCGGCTTATTGCAATTGTAAGTCCAGATTCTGCACCGATCAAACGAATGGTCCAGGAAAGCCGTGAGAAGGGGCTTTTGATTGATGGCACCTATGGACGGCGGACACGGGCGGTCATTTTAATGGACAGTGATCATGTGGTGCTTTCCGCAATTCAACCAGAGACCATTGCAAATCGGCTGAACAGCAAGGATAGTGTTGCTTCCGAGGAGGTGCCCTCCGAAGATGAGTAAAACAGGTTCCCTTTTTATTATTTCCGGCCCATCCGGTGTGGGCAAAAGCACAGTGATTGCTAAGGTTTTGCAGGCACGTCCAGATCTGTATTTT